>JANOFY010000581.1:0-12952 GCA_031413895.1 Planctomycetota bacterium
CGCTCAGATGCGCTCCGTTTCCGTCGGCTCGCCGCCCGCCGCTCGAAACGTCACGCGGAACACCGTGCCGCCGCCCTTGCGATCGAGCACCTGCACGCGCGCTTGCATCGCTTGCGCCTGCAGTGCGACGAGGTGCAGACCGAGCCCCGTGCCGCGCGCAGTCCGCGTCGTTTCGTTGCCGACGCGGTAGAACGCGTCGAAGATGCGGCTCTTCTCCGCCGGCGGGATCCCCGGTCCGCGGTCCTTGACCTCGAGCACGACGTGCTCGTGCACGAGGCGTGTCACGACGCGGATCGGTTCCGCCGCAGTGACGCCCACCGGCACCGGAGCGTACTTGCGCGCGTTCTCGACCAGGTTGCCGACGATCGACCGCACGCTCTCTGGGTTGAGCAGCACGAGCGGAAGGTCCGGTGCGAGCTCGAACACGAGATCGGTCGCGCCGCTCGGATCGCCCGTCTCGCACAGCGCCGGCGCGATGCCGGAGAGGACACGATTCAAGTCGCTGGGCTCGGGCCGCGTCTCGTTCGACGTGATCTGACTCTTCTCGAGCACGCGCTCGACGAGCGTTTCGAGTCGACCCGTCTCGCGCACGATGCGACGGTAGTACTCGGCGCGCTTCTCGGGATCCTCGACCCAGCCGTCCTGCAGCATCTCGCCGTAGAGACGGATCGACGACAGCGGCGTGCGCAGCTCGTGCGTGACCGCGGCGACGAAGTTCTCCGTGCGGCGCGCGGCCTCGAGATCGCGCCGCACGCTGCGGAGGAGCAGCGCCATGCCGGTCGACAGCGACAAGATGAGCATGCCCGCGACGCCGAAGAAGTGCAGCGACTGCGAGCGGAAACGGTCCTCGAGGTCGTGCGTGTTCATCACCACCTCGAGCGGACCGTACGCTTCGTCCTCCTTGCGGTAGGTCTCGAAGCCGAGCTCCTTCACCGGCAGGATGCGGATCACCTGCGCTCGATCGAGCGGCCGTGATTCCGTGCTGCCGAACGGCACGAACTCCTGCGTGACGTCGAGGACTTGTCGCGCCACCGAGCTCGGCATCTCGCTGAAGAGCCAGCCGGGATCGATGAAGAAACCCTGCACGAGCGCCGTGTCGCCGCCCATGTTGGCGAAGCACGACGGCAGCTCGCGGAGCCGCTTGTTCGCTTCGACCGCGACGGTGCGCGAGGCCAAGATCCGCGGCCTGCCACTCTCCTCGACGTAGAACCGCAGGTGCATCGAGAACACGTGGACCTTGGTCGTCTCGGCCTGAAGTCCGCGCAGCGCGGACAGCTCGTCGCGCAGGCAGTCGATGTCCTCCTCGGGGCTCAGGTTCACTGCCGCGGCCGCGAGCGGTAGCACATCCGTGCGCATCGATCGCAGCCGCATGCTCTGCACCAAGAGCACGTCCTGCTGGTCGTGCCGGACGAGCGCCCGCACGCTGCTCGTCAGCGCTGCGGCCTCGTCACTCCAGCGCGCGTCGTTCGCGCGATCGCCGCCGTAGACCTCGATCGTCGCCAGCGGGTCGCCGTTCGATCGGTAGCTGAACCACCCGATCACGCCGCGTGGAACGGAGCCGCTCGAAAGAGGCGACGGCGCGAACGCGAGCTCGGCACCGATCGTCCCAGGCGGGAAGTAACTCTGCTTGTAGTGGTAGAACGGTCGCGATTCCTCGCGCTCGACGAGATCGGCGAGGCGCCGCTTGATCGCCTCGGTCATGCGCCGCGCGGCGTCGGCGGCGTCGCCAGGGACCGCCGCCAGCTCGGTTTCGTGATCGCTGCGGAGCTGGTGCCAGTTCAGGCCGCCCAGTACCAAAGTGGGCAGCACCAGCAGGACGCCGTACAGGACGAGAGCAGTGTTCCTTGTGGTCAGCTGAACCAACGATAGCCCTTGCCGCGCACTGTCTGGATCAGTGTCGGCTCGGCCGCGTTGGGTTCGACCTTGCGACGGAGCCCCACGATGTGGATGTCCACGGTGCGCGTTTCGACATTGGCGCTTCTGTAGTGCCAGACGTCGAGGAGCAAGTCGTCACGGGTGACCACGCGATGGCGATTCTTGATCAAGTACTGAAGGATGTCGCCTTCGCGCGGGGTCAGAGCGATCACCTGTCCGTCGCGGTGCACTTCCAGCCGCGCTAGGTCGACCAGGATACCGCCGGGCAGCTCGAGGCGCGGCGGGGGAGTCGTGTCCATCTCCTTGCGACGGAACTGCGCCTCGACGCGCGCGACGAGCTCGCGCGGTGAGAACGGCTTCTTGATGTAGTCGTCGGCGCCGAGCTCGAAGCCGTGGATCAGGTCGTTCTCGCTGGCGAGGGCCGTGAGGATCACGACGCGCACGTCGCGCTGTTCCTTGCGCAGGTGGCCGAGGATCTCGAGGCCGCTCATGCCCGGAAGCATCAGGTCGAGCACGACCAGGTCCGGCTGGTTCTTGCGGATCGTGTCGAGGGCGCGCACGCCGTCGCCGACCACCTCGACTTGGAAACCGGCGTGCTCCAAGGCGTCGCGGACACCCAGGGCCAAGTTCTCTTCGTCCTCGACGACGAGGACGCGGTGGGTTTGGGACTGGGGACGCGCGAGGGGTTGGGGAGAGGTCATGGGGGGCCGGCTCTTCTTTGAGGTCTCGTGACGGGGGTCGCGGAGGTCTCGTCCTACGCGACGCAGGACGAACTATCCGCATACGGCACGAGCGGATCCAAGAAACAGGCACGGGCCGGTAAAAGTCCGGCAGCACTGCATCGCCGACGGGGGGTCGGCGCTGTCGGAGGGATCGTTCGGGATGCCGATGTCGCCGTGTAGGTCTCGAACCCCGGCGAACTCGGTAACCGCGAGTCGTGCGTGCCGTCCGTGAGTGGCTCGCGCTTCCCCGAACTCGGCGAGCGCGAGACACGAGCGTGGGGTACGTCTTCGAATGGGATTCGCGCAAGGCAGCAACGAACGCTCGCAAGCACCGCGTCGGATTCGAGGAAGCGATGACTGCCTTTGGCGATACCCACGCGATGCTCGTCGCGGATCCAGATCATTCGCTCTACGAAAAGAGGTACCTTCTTCTTGGGCTCTCGACGAGGCACCGACTGCTCGTGGTCGCATTCGTCGAGCGGCCACCACGGATTCGACTGATCTCCGCGCGACGCGCAACCTGGTACGAGCGAAAACGATATGAAGAAGAAGGCTAGTCGACGGCGCTCGAGAGCCAATCGCGACACCCTGCGGCCGGAGTACGAATTCGCCGGCGGCGTTCGTGGTGCGACTGCCGCGCGCTACAGGCACAGCACGAACCTGGTCGTCATCGATCCCGATGTTCTCGACGTATTCCCCGACTCAGTGGCCGTGAACGAGGCGCTCCGAGCGCTGGCGGTCGTGATCCGGCACGGGCGTCGACCGAAGACGAAGCGGAGAAGCGTCTAACCGGCCTCGACCACGTCCTTCCGAGACGCGTTGCCCGGCAGGCAGCACTGAATCAGCGAGTTCCTGCGAGAATTCGGGAGATGCACGCGCCCGCCGACGGGAGTACTCGCGTCATGGGACGAGAAGTCACCGACGCCGACCGCCTGTTCCGCCAGTTCGCGGCGAACGGTGATCCGCGCGCTTTGGGCGAGGTGTACGACCTCCTCGCGCCGGAGCTCTTGCGGATCGCGCTGCACACGGCGCGCGATGCGGCCGAGGCCGAGGACGTGCTCCAAGCGACGTTCGTCGCCGTGATCGAGCATGTCGACAGGTTCGATCGCACGCAGCCGGTGATGCCGTGGCTGGTCGGCATCCTCGCGAACGAAGCCCGCAAGGCGCGTGTACGCGCAGCGAGGACGCCGGAGCCGGAGCGTCTCGAGCACGAGAGGCCGCGCGATCCGGAGCTCGAAGCTGAGCGCGCGGAGTTGCTCGCTCAGCTCGACTCAGCGCTCGATCGCGTGCCCGCGGCGTTCCGACCGGTGCTCACGTTGCGACTGCGGCACGGACTCTCCGTGCCGGAGATCGCCGCGGCGCTCGAGCGGCCGAGCGGAACGGTGCGCTCGCAGCTCGCGCGCGGAACGGAGCAATTGCGGCGGACGTTGCCGGCCGGACTCGCCGGCGCGCTTCTCTTCGCGGCTGCACCGACGCGCGGTCTCGCAGCGGTTCGCGACGCGATCGTCGAGCACGCAGCTCTTCTCCATGGCGCGCCCACAGCCACCGTTGTGATTGGAGGAGTTCTCGCCGTGAAGAAATGGATCGCTGCGGCCGTCGTGCTTGCGGGTGCCGTGTGGTTCTTGAACTCGGCGTGGATCGATCGAAGCGAGCCACCCTTGGATCCAGTCGCGGAGGTCGCATCCGCAGCGTTGAGTGTCGAGTCTGAAGTCGCCGAGCCAGCTCTCGCGATCGACGAGCGCTCCGAATCACCGCGCGAGGTCCGACCGAGCGCGCCGACGCCCGCGTCGGAGCCGCCCGTTGCCGCGCGTGGTAGTTCGCTAGCAGTGCACGCGCGCTGGCCGGACGGATCTCCCGCCGCCGGGGAGCTCGTGCTGCTGACATCGCCGAGCGGGCGCCCCGACGACTCGATCGTGCAAGCCACGAACGCGAGCGGCGACGCGCGCTTCGACGAGCTTGGCGAAGGCATGTGGCTCGTGCGCCTGCAGCGCGGACGTGAACAATTGATCCGGCTGCAAGCGAATCGCTTGGAGGAACTCACGCTCGAGATCCTCGACGGCGTCACCGTCGAAGGTCGCGTGGTCGATGCACGCGGGGAGGCAGCCCCGAACGCGTTGATCTGGCTCTCTGAGCGCTATCGCAGCGACATCGGGCACGTGGTCGCGACGAGCGACGAGCGCGGCGCGTTTACATCGCGATGTATCGGCCCCGATCACTGGCTCGGCGCGCGCAAGCGCGGCTTCGCGCCCAGCTCCGTGCGCGCCGTGCGCGGCGCCGCGGGCGACCGCGTCCCGCTCGAGATTCGCTTGGAACAGTCGGCAAGCACGCTGCGCGGCGAGGTCCGCGATGGAGACGGCAACGGACTGTCCGGCGCGCTCGTGCTGCTCGGCGACGAGCACGCGCCGAGTGCCCGCTACCCCGATGGTTCGTTCACGCCGCGTGCGTTCCCGCAGCAAGCTCGCACGGACGAAAACGGTCGCTTCGAGTTCGAGTGCGCGCCGCTCGGCGTGCAACGGATTCAGGCCCGCGCAGCGCGTCACGCGCCAGTCGCGACGACGTTCGACGTGATCGCAGGCGACCGAAACGAGTGCACGCTCGCGCTGCAGCCCGAGGCCCGCGTCGTCGGTCGCGTCCACGGCTTGGACGGAGAGGCGCTCCCGGGCGCACGGATCCATACGGCGACGACCGAGCAGTTCGCCGACGTGTCGACGTGGTCGTCGTTCGACGGCAGCTTCGTGCTCGCCGGCTTGGGCACGGGAACCGTGACGCTCGTGGCGGAACGCGACGAACACGGCAGCGCCGAGCGCGAGTTCACGTTGGTCCCAGGGACGACGACGGAGTGGAACGTTGCGCTGTCACCCGTTCCCAAGATCACGGGGCAGGTCCTCGACGCGCGCGGCCAGCCGCTGGCCCAGATGATCGTGGTTGCGCTCCATCCAGACGATCGCGTTCAGCGGACGCGCTCCGACGTGACGGGCACGAACGGACGATTCGAGATCGATGGACTCGATGCGTGCAGCTATCTCCTGTGGGTCCAACGTCCGCTCGGCTGGCGCGAGTTCCCGCTCCTCGAGGTCGAAGACGTGTGGCCCGACGGCGCGCCGCTCGAGTTGCGCGTACCTGAAGATGGGCAGGGCGGATCGATCACCGCGGAGATCGTCACGAGCGATGGAGCGCCGCTCGTCGGGGCGGAGCTCATGGTGTGGCACAACGAGCGACGGCTAGCGCGCAGCTTCGCGAGCGAAGGCGATCGCGGCGCGATCCGCATCGACGGCGTGCCCGCGGGCACGATCGTCCTCGACGTGCGACACGCCGATCACCCGTGGAAGCGGCTCGGCGAACGCCGAATCGATGCCGGCGACACGCTCGAGCTGGGGCAGATCGCGCTCGAGCCGTCCGGTCGGCTGCGTGTGCGGCTCACTGGTGCGGATGAACTGCACGCGTCGCTCACCGTGGCGCTCATCGACGCGAACAATCACGAGAGCAGCGTCGCGCGGATCGTCGGCGACGAGCTGACGAGCGGTCCGCTCGCGCCGGGAACGCACAAGCTCAAGATCTCAGGCGACGGCGTGCGTCAGGTGCGCCGGGAGTTCGCGATCGAGGAGGGGCGTGAGACGGCGTTCGCGCTCGCGCTCGAGCGATGTGGTGTGCGCACGATCACGTTCGTGTTGCCGCAAGACGTTCCGAAGCCGAAGTGGATCGCGTGCTCGCTGTTCGATGCGCAGAACAGGCTCGTGTGGGGAGGCATCGCCGATTGCGCGAGCACGCCGCCGGTCGCGAAGGTGTCAGCGCCAGCGGGTTCGTATGTGCTGAGGGTGGGTGGCGAGCGCGGCCTTACCGGCCGGATGGATCTCGTGATGCCGAACGCGCCAACTGACGCGCCGGCAATCGTGCTGGAGCTTGCCCGCAAACCGTGAGGGGATTTCGCGCGACGGTCCGCACGCGCAGCGGCTAACGCTGGATCCAGTCCTTGTCGCGTAGCGCGTCGCTCGCCCAGCCTTGCAGTTCCTTGAGCTGTGCTTCCGACGGCGCGAACCCGGCCATCACGTCGCGCGCTTCGTCCTCTTTGCCCGCCAAGCACAATGCCGCCGCGAGCTCGAGCCTCACCTCGGGCGCGCCGCCGTCGACGTAGTCGCGCGTGATGCGCAGATCCTGCCGGTAGCTCGCTGTCGCGAGCTGCCACTTGCTGTTTGCCGCGTGCTCGCGCGCCCATGAACGACGCGCGCGGCTCTCGAACGCGTCGCCGAGCACTTCGAGCTTCTTCGCGCGGAACTCGTGCGCGGCGCCGTACGCGCCTTCGGCATTCAGGCCCGCGAAGTCCGGCTGCACGCGTGCGAGCAGCACATCGCTCTGTCGCTCGAGCCCGCGCAAGTAAAGGCGTGCGGCGTACTCCGCGAGCCAATCGTCGTCGATCGGATGCGTCGCTTGCCGTCGATCGAGCACCGCCAGCGCGCGCTCGATGTTTCCGTCCTCGAGCTCGACGCTCATCAGGTTCTGCAGCGCACCCGGGTGATTCGGATCGAGCGCGAGCGCGCGTTCGAAGTAGGGCCGTGCTTCGGCGCGCCGGTCGGAGATCGCGGCGAGGTATCCGAGCTTGATCAAGGGCTCCACGCGCTGCGGCCTTAGCGAGAGCACGGTCCGCCAGCGCGCGTGCACTTCGAGCTCGCCTCGGCCTTGCAACTCGGCTGTGCGTGCCGCGAGCGTCGCCGCGAGCACCGAATCGGGTGCGGCGTCGAGCGCGTCTCGGATCAGCTCGGCCGAGCGCGGCGACTTCGGGGCGTCGAGCCGTGCGAGTGATGCCAGCGCCTGGCCGTGCTTCACCATCGCGATCGCGTGCGGCACGTTCGCGGCGAGAAGCACCGCTGCGATCACCCCGACCCAGCGCCGCGTGAAGACCGTTCGCGCGGGCGACGTCCGCGCGAGCACGCAACCGAACACGGCGCACGCCAAGCTCGACGACGCCGGGTTGAACGTGAACACCGTGTCGACCAGCGCATTGACCAGGAGTCCGATCGCAGCGAGCGCGAGCGCGGCGTCGATGCGCTCGCCGCGTCGCAGCGCAGCGAGCGATGCGATCGCGACGACGGCCAGGAACGCGATCCATGCGATGCCGATCGGTGCGCCCGCGTCGATCGCTGGTGCGAGCCAGTCGTTGTGTGCGTGCTCGACTTCGGTCTCACCGGGCAACGCGCGGCCGAGCGTCGACAGCTCGATCTCGACGGGATCGCGGTAGGGGGGAAACGTCGCCGCGAACTGACCGGGCCCGACACCGACCCAGGCATGATCGGCGAGGAGGCGCAGGCTCGACTCTGCGACGCGCGACCTCACGGCGATGCCGCCCGTGTCGCTTCGAATGGACGCGGTCTCGCGTGGGACTGCGATCGACTCTTGCTCGCGAGCGGACTGCGCCTCTCGCGCGACCGGAACGAGCGCGGTCGCGAGCGCGAGGAACGACAGAAACGCGAGTCCGATGCGAGCGCGCACCCGGAGCCCTTTGTGCAAGGCCGCGCCGAGTACCAGCGCGATCGCGAGCGACACCAATCCCGCCAAGACCGGCATGGACGCCGCGTACACGAATGCGCCCGCGAGTGCGATCGAGCCGACGAAGCGCCACAGCGAGCGCGCGCCGAGGAGCAGTCCCGCGCCGATCAGCGCGCCGGGCAGCGCAGCCTCCGAGAGGCTCCCCGTGTTGCCGAGCACGCCCGCGTGATCGAGTGCGCGATCGAACGCCGCGCCGGCGAGGAACACGAGCCCGATCACGACCACGCCGTGCGCCAGCAGCGATCGTCCGCGTTGCGCGAGGCTTGCGCCGGACAACAGCAGCACCAGGCCCGAGCACCACAGCGCGAGCGCGCGTCCGGCGTCGAAGCGATCGAGCGAGCTGTCGCTCGCGATCCACGTCGCTCCTGATAGAAGCGGCAATAGGAAGAGCGCCAGCCCGCGCACTCCGCGCTGCATCGGTCGCACCACGAGCGAGAACGCCGCGGGTAATGTCGCGAGCGCCACGATGCCCGCGCCGGAATATTGAGGCGCGAGATCGTCGGCGAGGAACGATCCCGGTCCGGGCCACGCGAGCGCTGCGGCGGGCAAGAGCGTCAGGAGAGCTTGGATCGCATCCCGCCGGTGGGCGCCGTTGTCCGCAGCGACAGCCGAGCTCTCCGTCCGCTCGTTCATGCAGCCGTCATGATGCAGACACGATCGCGTCCACGAAAACTTGGGGATCGAACGGCTCGAGCCGGTCGAGCTCCTCGCCCGTGCCGATGTACCGCACCGGCAAACCCAGCGCGTCCTGGATCCCGAACACCGCGCCGCCGCGTGCGGTGCCGTCGAGCTTCGCGAGGATCAAGCCGGTCACCTCGACCGCCGCGGTGAACTGGCGCGCTTGCTGGATCGCGTTCTGCCCGTTCGTCGCGTCGAGCACGAGCCACGTTTCATGCGGCGCGCCGGGCAATCGCCGGTCGATCACGCGCCGCACCTTGGCGAGCTCGTCCATCAAGTTCTTCTGCGTGTGCAATCGCCCGGCGGTGTCGACCAGCACGACGTCGATGCCGCGCGCGATCGCCGTGTCGACCGCCTCGTACGCGACCGCCGCCGGATCGCCGCCGTCCTTGTGGCGCACGAAGTCGGCGCCGTTGCGCTGTGCCCAGATCTCCAATTGGTCAGCCGCAGCTGCACGGAACGTATCCCCTGCGCCGAGCAGCACACGCGCGCCTTGTGTCTTGAACCGGTGCCCGAGCTTCGCGATCGACGTCGTCTTGCCCGAGCCGTTGACGCCGACGACCAAGATCACGGTCGGCTTGTGGGTCCGCACGAGCTCGCCGCCCTTGGAGCCCAGCCGCTCGAGCAACGTCTTGCGCAACTGCGCGCGTACGTCCTCTTCGCCCTTGATCTCACCCCGTTTGTGCGCACGGGCGAGCTCGCTCGTCACGCTCGCGGCGACGGGGCCGAGGTCGGACGTGTAGAGCAGTTCCTCGAGCTCGTCGAACAGCGCTTGGTCGATCGGCCGGCCGCCGCGGAAGACGCCCGAGATGCGATCCGAGAGCGCCTCGCGCGTCCGCGTCAGCCGTTCCTTCAGGCGCTCGAAGAGTCCCATGACGGAACGCGCGCGTGCGTCAGGCTCCCGAGCCCGGCTCGCTCGCGGCCGGCAGCTTCGGTTCCGAGGTCGGGCTCTCCGCGTCCGGCGACGTGGCGTCGGGAGTCTCTGTGCTCGTGTCGCCGGTCTCCTTCGCGCGGTTCATGATCTTGTCGAGGATGCCGTTGATGAACGCGCCCGAGTTCGACGTCGAATAGCGCTTGCCGAGCTCGATCGCCTCGTTGATCGCGACCTTGGGCGGGATGTCGTCGCAGTGCAGGAGCTCGAACGTCGCCAGGCGCAAGACGTTTCGATCGACGACCGCCATGCGCGAGATATTCCAGTTCTGCGCCACGTCCTGGATCATCTTGTCGATCTCGATCCTGTGCTCGAACGTACCTTCGACGAGACGCTGCGCAAACTTGCTCGCCTCGACGTCCTTCTCTTCGCCGCGGATGAACTCGCGCGCCTCCGGCAAGAGGTCCTCGCCGCGCAGGTCGAGCTGGTAGAGGAACTGCAGCGCGAGCTCGCGCGCGCGCGAACGCTTCTTCAAGTCTTCAGCTCCCGGATCGCGTCCAGCGCGAGCAACGTGTCGATGGCCGAGCGCGCGACCTCGCGGCCCTTGTCCTCGCGGCCGCCGAGCTCGACCGGCAGCGCGCGCGCGCGCGCTTGTTCGAGCGTCGCGCAGGTCAGCACGCCGAAGAGCAGCGGAATTCCGGTCATCAGGCTGGCGTCCATCAGCCCGTGCACGGCGCCCTCCGCGACGTAGCGGTCGTGATCCGTCTCTCCTTTAAGAACGAGGCCCAGGCAGAGGACCGCCTCGATGCCGCGTTGGTCGGCGAGGCGCTTCGCGAGGAGCGGCAGCTCGAACGATCCCGGCGCCCAGATGACATGCATGTCGGCGTCGCGCACGCCAGAGGCACGCAGCTCCTTCTGCGCCGACGCGAGCATCGCGCCGGTCAATTCCTCGTGGAAGCGCGACACGACCAGGCCGATCTTCGATCCTTTGCGGAGCGAGCGTGCGCGTGCGGTGCTCTTGGGATCGAGTGCCATGGTCGTGGGATCAAGGAACGGACGCCCCGGGCGCAAAGCGGAAGCACGGGGCGGAGTCGGTGGGGCGTTCGAACGGCGGCGTAGTCTAACGACGCATCGGTGCCGGTAAAGGTTCGGCGGCGGCCTTCAGTTCGCCGCGGGCGCGGTGACGCTCGGCGGGGCCGCTACGTCGCGAGGGGCGTCGTGAGGCGCACCGCGGCGGCGCAAGCTCCAACGCATCCGCGCCCCGAACGCGATCGCCAAGTCGTCGAGCAGCGAGTACGCGAGCGGCACGACCCACAGCGTGAACACCGTGCTGACGATCAGGCCGCCGGCGACGCACGTCGCGAGTGCGCGGTAGTCGATGCCTTCGCCGCTCGGCTCCGTCACCGCCATCGGGTAGAGGCCCATGACGGCGGTGAGCGCCGTCATCAAGATCGGCCGCACGCGGTTCTTGCAACCCTCGAGGATCGCGGCCGTGCGCTCCATCCCTTCGGCACGCAGCGCGTGGATGCGGTCGATGAGCACGATGCCGTGGTTCACCTCGACGCCGACGAGGATGATGATCCCGATCCATCCGACGGAGTCCATGGCGGTGCCGGTGAGGTACAGCGCCCAATATGATCCGAGGATCGCGTAGGGGATCGTGAACAGCACCGAGATCGGCAGCAGGAACGACTCGAACAGGATCCCCATCAACAGGAAGACGAGCACGATGCCGAGCAGGAGCGCGCTCATCAGCTCTTGCATCTCCTCTTCCTGCCGGAAGCCGATCGTGTCGTCCTCGCCGACGGCGTAGCCGCGCGGCAGATCGAGTCCTGCCGACAGCGCGCGCAGGCCCGCGTCCGAGAGCTCGCGTTGCCGCGCGGGGTTGTCGACCTTGGCCTGGATCGTGAACGTCACTTGACCGTTGCGGCGGTTGATCGCTCGGCGCTGCTGTCCGAACTCGAGGTCGGCGAAGGACGACAGCGGCACGGCGTTCTGTTCCGCGTAGACCGTCAAGTCGCGCAGTGTTCCAAGGCCGGCGACGTTCTCTTCGTCGTATTCGATGATGAGCGGGATCTCGCGTCCGGGCTCTTGGAAGCGCGGCAGTTGCACGCCGCGCAGTGCCCACGAGATGTTCTCGAGCGCGGTCTGCGGCGAGACGCCGAGCTGCTGCGCGAGGTCCGAATCGAACTTGATGCGCACTTGCTTGGGCGCGTTCTCGAGCGGCGAGCTGACGCTCGAAAGTCCCGGCACGCTCTGGAGCAACTCGACGGCTTGCGTCCCGTAGCGCTCGAGCTCGTCGGAGTCTGGACCGTGGAGACGGAACGTCACGACCGAACGGCTGCGGTTCTCGCCGCTCTCCATGTCTTCGAGGAATTGGAGCCTGTGGCCAGGTAGACGTGGCAAGTCGCGCTTGAGGTCCGCGAGCACGAAGTCCATGTGCGCCTGCTTCTGCGGCTGATCCCAGTACAGGCTCACGCGTCCGCCCTGCACGTTGAAGCGATTGCCGGAGTGATCGAAGTGGTACGCAGCGCGTCGCGACTCGAAGAACTCGTCGTAGTGATTCATCTCGGCGGCGGCTTGCGCGAGAGTGAAGTTGTCTTCGAGCTCGACCCACACGTTGATGCGCGTCTTGCTGTCCTCCTCGCCGAACGCGGCCACCACCATCCGGTTGACGGGGATGGCGATCGACAAGAACGCGAGCAGCATTGCGAAGCTCGCCGCGAACCTGTGCGTCACGCTCCACGCGACCAAGCGTTGATTGCCGTCGATCACGAGGTCGAGCACCGAGCGAGTCGCAGGCACGAATTGGCGCGGGCGCGTGGGCGGAACCACGAGCAGCTTTCTCCAGCGCGGCAGCCCGATCAGCAGCAGACTCACCGCGAGCAGCGCCGGGACCCCGTAGGTGATCGCGAGCAGCGCCACCGGATCGGGATCCTTCACGTCCATCAAGCGCGCACTCTCGATCGCGGGCCAGGCCAGCCAGGCCTTCCAACCGGCGACGGCGACCACGAGCGCGGCCAGCACGAACCGGAGTGGCGCAGCGACCGCGAGCACGCCGACGCACACGGCGTACAAGAGGCGCACCAAGCCGTGGAAGACCACGCGTACTGCGCCGATGCACCATCCGACCGCGCGGCCCGGGAGCCTGGGCGTGTTCTGGCACACGCAGGGCTCGGGCAAGAGCCTGTCGATGGTGTTCTTCACGCAGAAGGTGCTGCGGCGGGTGTTGGGCAGTTGCACCTTCGTGATCGTGACCGACCGC
>JANOFY010000582.1:0-10656 GCA_031413895.1 Planctomycetota bacterium
CACCCGGTCACCCGGCTGGACGCGATGCGCGCCGAGATCGACACCGTCTGCAACCGTGCCGACGCCGGCCGTCGTGATGAACAGCCCGTCCGCCTTGCCGCGCTCGACGACCTTCGTGTCGCCCGCAACGACCGCGACGCCCGCTGCCCGAGCGGCAGCGCCCATCGAGGCGACGAGGCGTCGGAGATCGACGATCGGAAACCCTTCCTCGATCACGAACGCGGCCGTGAGCCACTGCGGATTCGCGCCGACCATCGCGAGATCGTTGACGGTTCCGTTCACGGCGAGCTCGCCGATGTTCCCGCCCGGAAACTCGAGCGGATGTACGACGTACGAGTCGGTCGACAGCGCGAGGCGACCCCCGCCAGGGACAACGGCTGCATCGCCGAGAGCAGCGAGAACGTCGTTGCCCAGCTCCTCCAGAAAGAGCGCCTCGACGAGGTCTCGGGTCGCCTTGCCGCCGGCGCCGTGAGCGAGTGTGACGAGCTCATCCCGGAGGATGGCGCGCCTACGCCTCAACGGGCTCCTCGCTGGGGCGACGCAGGCGGCCGTAGGCGTAGAAGGCGGCGCACGCCCCCTCGCTCGAAACCATGCAGGTGCCGAGCGGACGCTCCGGGGTGCACGCCGTCCCAAAGACGCCACACTCCCAGGGCTTGATCTGCCCCGTCAGCACCTCACCGCAGCGGCAGGCCTTCGGATCCTCGATGCGCACGCCGGGGATCGCGTAGAGCTTCTCGGCGTCCCAGTCGGCAAACGCCGGGCGCAGTTGCATCGCGCTCCGCGGGATCGTGCCGAGACCGCGCCACTCGAACTCGTCGCGCAGCTCCATCGTCTCGTCGATTGCCGCGAGCGCTCGGGGGTTGCCTTCCGGCGCTGGCCGGATCGCAGGCAATCACAACTCGACGCTGCGCGGCCTCAAGGTTCGCAGCGCGGTGGTCGCGGGCAAGCCGGCGCGCTGATCCCGATCGCACCTCACGCCTCCAGCGCGCAACCTCGGACGCAAGCGCGATCGAACTGTCGCTGGAGGCGCCGTCCGCCGGCCCGTCCCCACGATGTCGCGAGCCTTCTCGGCTTCGACCGTGGGAGATGGGCCGGGATGCTGCGGTGGCGGATCGTCGCAACCAGCAGAAAAAAGGACGGTTAGGACGAACTCGCGAAAGGTGGCAAGGAATTGCGACACGTGGGGGGCGCGGCTGCTCTTGGGGAGGTGTCGAGACGCTCCTTTGAGCCGTCCATCCCACAAACAACGAGACGAGATCGAATCGCCATGCAGCTCCAAACGAATATCAACGCCGGCCGTCTGGCCGCCAATCACAACCTCACACTCGCGCGCGGAATCCAAGTCCAGAGCGCCGTCACGGCTGGCCGCATCTCCAGCAACCACAACTCGACGTTGCGCCGCGGTCTGAAAGTTCAAAGCGCGGTGAACGCGGGCCGGATTTCCGCCAACCACAACTCGACTTTGCGCGGTGGCCTTAGGGTTCGAACTGCCGTCACGGCTGGCCGTATCGCTGCCAACCACAATTCGACGCTGATCGTGGCCGCCTGAGTCGCTGACCGCTTGCCGCGTCTCCGCGCGCGACTTCGGACGCAGATGCGATCGAAGTACCGTCGGAGGCGCGGTTCAGCGCGTAGCGTGGAACGGACATGAAGTCGCAAGCTCTCACGACGAAGCGAGTGCCGGCCGTTCTGCAAAGCGCGGCCCGCTTGCAGGATCGCGCGGCCACGCTGTGCGCGAAAGGCCGCTGCGAGGAGGCTCGTGAGCTCGCGTCCCGTGCGCTCGCGCTCCTCGAGGCGCGCTTCGGGGAGCAGCACGCGTCGGTCGCGGAGATCCTCGACACGCTGGCGAGCATCGAGGAGACCGCCGAGCGCCGCGAGCTCGCGAAGAGGCACTATCTGCGCGCGCTGCACGTCCTCGAGAACACGCCGCAGGATCGCGACACGGCGCGTGTAAAGGTGCAGGTGCTGCGGCATCTCGGCAGCTTGCTCACGACGATGGGGGAGTACGGTGACGCCGAGCCGCGCCTGCGCGCCGCGCTCGAGTTGGCAGAGCGTGAGCTCGATGCCCGCGATACCGAGCGCGCGGTGTGCCGGAACGATCTCGCCGTGCTGTACAAGTTCACGGGCAAGTTCACCGAGGCTTCGCGTTTGTACCGGCGCGCGCGCGCGCTCGCGCGCACGACGTTCGTCGACGACGATCCGGCGCTCGCGACGATCTATCACAACCTGGGCGGCCTGGAGCACGCGCGCGGCCGCTACCGCGCCGCCGAGCCGTTCGCGCGCCGCTCCGTCGAGATCCGCGAGCGCGTGCTTGGTCCGAATCATCTCGACGTCGCGGCCGACGTGGCGGCGCACGCTGCGATTCTCGACGGGCTGGAGCGCTACTCCGAATCGGAGCCGATGTACTTGCGTGCGCTGGCCATCTTCGAGAAGGCGTTCGGCGCGGATCACTACGAGGTCGGGATGAACCTCGGCAACCTCGCGGCGGTCTACCACGCGACCGGACGTCCACAAGAAGCCGAGCGCGTGTACCTGCGCTCGCTCGCGATCAAACGCAAGCGTCTTGGACCGCGGCATCCCGACGTCGCGTTCACGCTGAACAACCTGGCGTTTCTGCACCAGTCCGAAGGCCGGCCGCGCCGCGCCGTGCCGCTCTACCGGCGCGCGTGCGCGATCTTCGAGCGCGCGCTCGGCCGCACGCACCCGAACACGCGCGTCTGTCGCGAAAACCTGGCCGCGCTCCTGTCGACGCTCGATCGCGGGCGCGCGAAAAACGGTAGCGTTCGCCGCACTCGCAAACGCTGACGGAGCGTCGCAGCGGCAGCACGGTCGAGTAAGCTGCGCGCGCTGCGACCTTCGCGAAGCCTCGAAACATGCCTCCGTTTCCTCGCACACAGCGCTCACTCCACCGCGATCCTTCGAATCGATCGTGGTGGATGCCGCTGGCGCTCGCGGCGCTGCTCTTCGCTTGGATCGCTTGGGCCCTGTTCGCTCGGCTGACCGTGTTCGCGGTGTCCGACCACGCGCGACTCGAAGTCGATCAAGCGGCCTATCCGATCGAAGCGCCCGTCGACGGACGCATCGTTGCAACGCACATCGTGCTCGGCTCAGAGGTTCAGGCCGGCGATGCGCTGATCGATCTCGACTCCGAGCCCTTTCGCCTGGAGCAGAGCGAGCTGACCGCCAAGCGCGACGGCTACGTCAACGCGCTGCAACCGTTGCAGGCGCAGATCCGCGCGCAGAACGCGCAGCTCGAGAGCCTCGCACGCGCGCGCAGCACGAGCAGCACCGAGCTCACCGCACAACTCTCGGAGGAAGAAGCCGCGCTGCGTCTCGCGGAGGCCGTCGTCCGTCGTTCGACGGCGCTTCACAAGGACGGTTTCATCGCCGAGCTCGAGCTCGAGAAGGCGAACTCGGATCTCGAGCAGCGCCGTGCGAACGTCGACCGGTGTCGCGCTGCGCTCGAGCGACAAGATTGGGACCGCCGCGTGCAGACGAGCGAGCTCGAAGCCTCGCTCCAGGAGACGCGCCACGAGGAGGCGCTCGCACAGCGGGAGATCGCGGTGGCCTCGGCCGCGATCGAGCGCCTCGCGAACGAGATCGAACGGCGCACGATTCGCGCCGCGACGTCGGGTCGTTTGGGGGAGACGTCGAACGCGCGCATCGGACAGTACGTCGCGCAAGGCACGCGACTCGGCGCGATCGTCCCCGCGGGTGAGCTGCGCATTGTCGCCGAGTTCCGGCCCGAGGAGGCGCTCGGGCGCGTTGCAATCGGCCAGACCGCGCGCTTCCGACTGCGGGGCTTCCCGTGGATCGAGTACGGATCGATCCCCGCGCGCGTCACGGGCCTCGCGAGCGAAGTGCTCGCGGGCAACGCGCGCGTCGAGCTCTCCGTCGCGCGCGACGTCGCGTTCCCCGTCGCGCTCCAACACGGACTTCCGGGGCGGCTCGAGATCGCCATCGAGCGCGTCTCGCCCGCGACGCTCGTGCTGCGTGCGTCGGGAGCGCTCCTCGACGAGACCGACGCGCGCGCGGAGCAGATGTGACCTCGAAACGGCGATGGCTCGTGCCCGAGGTCGTGCAGACGTCCTCGATGGACTGCGGTCCGGCGTGCCTGAAGTCGCTCCTCGAAGGCCACGGGATCTCGGCGAGCTACGGCCGGCTGCGCGAAGCGTGCCACACGGACGTCGACGGAACTTCGATCGACACGCTCGAGCAAGTGGCGTGCGACCTCGGCCTCGACGCGCGCCAGGTGATGGTTCCGCTCGATCACCTGTTGCTGCGCGAGTCCGCGCTCCTGCCCGCGCTCGTCGTCATCCGGCAACCTAGCGGAACGACGCACTTCCTCGTGGTGTGGAGCGTGCGCGCCGGCGTCGTGCAGCTCATGGATCCCGCGACCGGACGGCGCTGGTCGTCGCGCCCTGAGTTCCTGCACGAAGTGCACTTGCACGAGATGTCGATTCCGATCGAAGCGTGGCGCGAATGGTCGGTCTCGGAGGACTTCCTCTGCGGACTGCGGCGCCGCATCGCGGATCTGGGCGTCGATCCCGCCCAGGCAGCGCGCTGGATCGGCACGCCGACGGCCGAAGATCCGTGGCGGAGGCTCGCCGCGCTCGACGCGGCGACACGCATGGTCGCGACGGTCGTACGCGGCGGCGGTTTGCGCAACGGGCGTGAAGCCGAGCAAGCGCTGAGCGCGTTCTTCGAGCGAGCGAAGGACGAATCGGTCGAGCCGACTGCGGCTCTGCCCGCGGAGTGCTGGACCGTGCGTCCGACGGACAAGGGAGACTCAGGAGAGCTCACGCTGCGCGGCGCGGTGCTGCTCTCGATCGCCGGCGTGGGCGACGGAGCTCCAGCGGAGGCGAGCGGCGATGCCCCGCGTGCGATTTCCGCGGATCTCGCGCTCGCACTGTCCGAGAAACCCGCGCGGCCGGGACGCGCGCTCCTCGCGATGCTGCGCGCCGACGGACTCCTCTCGCCGGCACTGCTGAGCGCGCTTCTCGCGCTCGCCACCGTAGCGGTTCTCGTCGAGGCGCTGCTCTTCCGCTCGCTGTTCGGCATCGGACGCTCGATCTCCGTGCCCGAGCAACGACTCGCGAGCATCGTGGCGCTCGCGGCCTTCATCGCGATCTTGCTCGGACTCGAGGTGCCGATCGCGTCGCGCGCGCTCGGCCTCGGGCGGCGTCTCGAGCTGCGCATGCGCATGGCTCTCTTCGAGCGCATCGCGCGGCTCGACGACCGGTACTTTCGCAGTCGACTCGTGTCCGACATGGCGGAGCGCGCGCACCGATTGCACGAGATCCGCATGCTGCCGGAGCTCGGCACCGAGATGCTGCGCTGCGCCTTCGGACTCGTCGCGACGACGGCTGGAATCATCTGGCTCGCGCCGAGCGCGGCGGTGCTCGCGATCGCGTGCGCCGCGGTCGCGATCGCCGTGCCGTGGATGGCGCAACCGATGCTCGCGGAAGGCGATCTGCGACTGCGCAACCATGCCGGCGCGCTGCTGCGCTTCCATCTCGATGCGCTGCTCGGCATCGTGCCGCTGCGCGCGCACGCGGCGGGTCGCGCCATGCGCCGCGGTCATGACGACCTCGTCGGCGAGTGGACGCGCGCCGGACTCCAGCTCCAGCGACGCGTCGTCGCCGTGGAAGCCGTGCAGTCGATCGCGTGTTTCGCGCTCGTCGTGTGGCTCGTGCTCGACCAAACGGCGCGCTCGAGTACGGCGGGCAACGCGCTCCTGCTCGCGTACTGGGCGCTCAGTTTGCCGGTGTACGGTCAGCAGCTCGGCGTGTGCGCGCGACAGTATCCGGGGCTGCGCAGCATCACGCTGAGGTTCCTCGAGATGCTCGGCAGTACGGTCGACGAGGAGCGCGACGAAGCGCCTGAATCATCGAACGGCCGCGCGCCCGCACCGGCCGCCGCTTGCGCACAAGGCGTCGCGATTCGCATGGAGAACGTGAGCGTCAAAGCCGGCGGCCACGTGATCCTCGAAGATGTCGATCTCTCGATCGAGCCAGGATCGCACGTCGCGATCGTCGGGCCATCAGGCGCCGGCAAGAGCAGCCTCGTCGGACTCTTGCTCGGCTGGCATCCGCCGGCCACGGGGAGCATCTGGATCGACGGCGACGAGCTCGACGCGGAGAAGCTCGCGGAGCTTCGACGCGAGACCGCGTGGCTGGATCCGTCCGTGCAGATCTGGAACCGCAGCTTGCTCGACAACCTGACGTACGGCACCGATGGCGTGTCGACGAACGCGATCGGTGCGACGATCGAGCGAGCGCGGCTGACGTCGGTGCTCGAACGATTGCCCGACGGACTGCAGTCGGGCCTGGGCGAAGGTGGAACGCTCGTGTCTGGGGGCGAGGGACAGCGCGTTCGCGTGGGCCGCGCGTGCATCCGCGGGCGGACGCGCCTCGCGATTTTCGACGAGCCGCTGCGCGGACTTGCTCGCGATCAGCGCTCCGAGTTGCTCGCGTCCATGCGCGAGCTGTGGCGTGGATCGACGCTCGTGTGCGTGACGCACGACGTCGGCGAAACCCTCGCGTTCGATCGCGTGATCGTCGTCGAAGGCGGTCGCATCGTGGAGGACGGTCCGCCACAGGTGCTCGCGCGCGAGGAGTCGCGCTACGCCGCGATGCTCAGCGCCGAGCACAACGTGCGCTCGACCTTGTGGGCCGGCGCTACATGGAGGCGGATGACGCTCGCGGGGGGGCGGCTCGCCGCTTCACCGGTGGAGACCGCGCGATGAGCGACGAGCGCGAGGAACTCTTCTGGCCCGAGGACCGACTCGAAGAGGCGATCGACATGTCGGCACGCCACGCCGGCATCGCGCGCGCCTCCGTGCGGCGCGGATGGACGCACGCGGGCGCCGGTTCGTCGCACGGTCCACTGGCGCGCAGGATCGAAACGACCGCGGCCGAGCTGGGCGTCGAGGCCGAGCCGCTCGACCTCGCGTACGGAGATCTCGAAGCGCGGCTCTTCGGCGGCGCGCCGCTCATCGCGGCGCTCGGCACGAGCGTCGCCGCGATCGTTGGACGCAAGGGATCGAAGCTTCTCCTGCTGACCCCCGAGCTGCGCGTTCGCACAGCCGACGTCGGCGTCGTGGCGCGCGAGCTGTGTCGCGCGATCGAAGCGCCGGCGCTGGTCGAGATCGACCGTGTGCTGGAGCGCGCCGCACTGCCCGCGCCGCGCTTTGCTGCCGCGCGGCGAGCGCTGCTCGAGGAGCGCCTTCGTTCGGCGCGCGTGCGTGGCCTGTTCGCGTTGCGCGCGCCCGCGAACGCGAGCTTGCGCTCGGAGCTCCATCGCGCCGGTGTCGTGCGTCGCTTCGCTGTCCTTCTCGCCGCGCACGCGTTGCAGTACGCGTTGTGGCTCTTGTCGTGGTGGGTGGTCGGACGCGCAGCGCTCGAAGGGCTCTTCGATCCGGGTTGGTTTCATGCGTGGGCGCTGCTGCTCGCGAGCGTGATTCCGTTTCGGCTGCTCGCGACGTGGGTGCAAGGGACGTTCGCCGTCACGGTGGGCGGCATTCTGAAACAGCGTTTGCTCGCGGCGACGCTGCGCCTCGATCCGGAGCGTGTGCGCGGACTCGGGATGGGGGATTTCGTCGGTCGCGTGATCGAGTCGGAGGCGATCGAGTCGCTTGCGCTCAGCGGCGGCATCGCAGCGGTGACCGCGATTCTGGAGCTCGTCGCGGCCGCGCTCGTTCTAGCGTTCGCTCCGGGGGGAGCACTGCTCGCCGTCCTGCTGTCCGTCTGGACGCTGCTTCTGCTCGCTGCCGGCATGTGGTGCTACGCGCGCCGCCGCGAGTGGACTGCCGAGCGTCTATCTCTCTCGCACGGTCTGATCGAAAAGATGATCGGTCACCGCACGCGGATCATGCAGGAGTCGCGCGACCGCTGGCACGCGGGTGAGGACGCGGCGCTCGAGGGCTATCTCGCCGCATCGCGTCGCATGGATCGCGCGATCGCGTGGCTCTCCGCGGTCGCGCCGAGAGGCTGGCTTCTCATCGGAGTCATCGGTCTCGCGCCGGCGATGCTGCGCGGCAGCGCGTCGACCGAGGCGCTCGCCGCGCAACTCGGCGGCGTGCTCCTCGCGTACCTCGCGACGAACCGCCTGGCGCACGGTATCGCGCAGCTCGGCGGCGCCGTGATCGCGTGGAAGCAAGTCGTTCCGATGCTCGACGAGCTGTCGCGCGAAGAGGCCCCGGGTGTCGGCGTCCCGAGCCCGGAACCGAATGAATCCGTCCTCACCGAAGAACGTGCGCGCGTCCTGCAGGTGAAGGATCTGGGCTACCGTCATCCGGGGCGATCCGAGTCGCTCTTCCAGAAGCTCTCGCTCGACGTGTTCGAGGGCGATCGCATCTTGCTCGAAGGCGCGTCGGGCACCGGCAAGTCCACGCTCGCGTCGCTGTTCTCCGGGTTGCGCGCGCCCGACGAGGGCATCCTTCTATTGCGCGGCGTCGACCGCGGAACGATCGGTGCCGAGGCTTGGCGTCGGCGCATCAGCGCGGCGCCGCAGTTCCACGAGAATCACGTCTTCAACGACACGTTCGCGTTCAACCTGTTGATGGGGCAACGCTGGCCGCCGCACGAGGAGGATTGGATGCGTGCGGAGGAACTCTGCGGCGAGCTCGGTCTCTCCGGTCTCCTCGCGCGCATGCCCGCCGGCATGAACGAGATCGTGGGCGAGAGCGGTTGGCAGCTCTCGCACGGCGAACGCAGCCGGCTCTTCATGGCGCGCGCGCTCCTGCAAGATAGTGAGATCGTGGTGCTCGACGAGAGCTTCGCGGCGCTCGATCCGGCGACGCTCGAGCAATCGCTGCGCTGCGCGTTGCGCCGGGCGCGGACGCTAGTGGTAATCGCGCATCCGTGAGGAGTCGACGCGCCCGAGCCATTCGCTAGCGCATGCGCAGTCAAGGCCGGCGCACACACGTTCAGCGCGGACTTCGCGTGGGTCGAGGTGCCGCTGGAAGCCCTTGCTCCGCGAACGCAACCCCGTACAACGGTCACCGATGTGCCCGGCAGCACACACGGTTCCACCCCGATACGTACTTCCCCTCCCTGCCGACCGGTGCCGTCCGATCGATCGCCCGCGGCTCATCACGCATCGCGTCGAGTAAGATCTCGCGTCCGTAGCGCGTCGCACCCCGCGTCATTCCGTCTGCATCGAGACACCCGGCCGCATGCAGTTCGCTCGATACTTCCTCCCACTGGTCGTGGCGTGCACAGCCGCAGCCGCCACGTCGTCTCGATCGACGCAGTCGTCTCCGGAGGCGTTCGCCGGCGACTTGGATCGAGCTCGCGCGCTCGTCGCTGAATCCGGCGCGGCGCGAGCATCTTCCGACCACTTCGCGGCGCGTGCGCAGGCGTCCGAAGCGGCGGCGTTGCTGCTCGCGCAGCCCGAATCTGCGCAGGACACCGCGTGGCTCGCGCTCTTGGAGTCCGCCGGCCACGCCGCCGCCGACGCGCAAGATCCAGGCACCGCGAGCAGCATTTGGCGGCGGGTGGTCGATTGCAGGACGAGCACGTTGCCCGCGCAAGTCCTCGAATTGCAGAGAGCGCGGAACAACCTTGCCATCGCGCTGCTCACGCTCGGCGACCTCACCGGTGCACGCAGTCAGCTGGAGCGGGCCGTCGAAGCCTACGAACCGTTGCTCGCTGCCGACGACATCCGGCTGCAGACCGCTCGCATGAACCTCGCCACGACGCTCGCGGCGCTCGGCGACCTCAGGGGCGCGAAGGCGCTGCACGAGAAAGTGCTCGCGGTGTTCGAGCGCACGCTGCACGCAGACGATCCACACCTGCAAGATGCGCGAACGAATCTCGGCAAGACTTTGCTCGAGCTCGGCGACATCGCGGGTGCGCACGCATTGTTCGAGAAGGTGTTCGCGGTTCACTCGCGCATGCTGCCGGACGACCATCCGTCATTGCAGCTCGCACGACACAATCTCGCAGCGACGCTCGCTACGCTCGGCGACCACGCTCGCGCGAAGATCCTGATCGAGAAGGAACTCGAAGTCGACACACGGATGCTGCCCGAGGACCATCCGGATCTGCAACTCACGAGGCGACAATACGCCGCGATACTGAAAGTGCTCGGCGACTACGCGGGTGCGCTGGAAGTGGAGGAGCGCGTCTTGGAACTCCAATCGCGCCTGCTTCCCGAGGATCATCCCGACCTGCGGCTCACGCAGATTGGTGTGGCCCAATCGCTCGCGGAGCTCGGCGATCTGGAAGCCGCGCGGTCGCTCGAGGAGCGCGTGTTCGAGATCTGCTCACGGACGCTGCCGGAAGACCACTTGGATCTGCAGCACGTCCGCAACAACCTCGCGTCGACGCAGCCCCACGGTGTGTAGGTGTTGGCCACGCCTCGGCTGGCGATGTCGCAACGCCACCGGGCCATCTGTTCCGCGTTGGCCGTGCACCTCGTCGTGGCGTCCATCGCTTGGAGGAGGCACTTGTCCTTGGATGCGCGGCACTTGTTGCACAGGCGCTGACGGATCTTCGACGCACGGTCGCCCATCGGCTCGGCATCGCCGTCGTAGCCGCCGCCACCGCCGCCGCCATAGCCGGTGTCGTGATCGTCGGGGGCCTCGTTACCCCCCCCGCCGTCTTGGTCATGCGACGGCTCGGCGATGCAGTGGAAGTTCGCGCCCTGGCC
>JANOFY010000583.1:0-4783 GCA_031413895.1 Planctomycetota bacterium
GTCGAGCTGATCCTCTTCGTCGTCCGTGGCGCGTTGAATCGTTTCAGCGCCCTCGCGGACGATGACGTGACACGTCGAGCACGCGCACACGCCGCCGCAAGCGTGGTCGATCGCGATGTCGTGACCGAGCGCGATCTCGAGGATCGAGCCCTTTTGGCCGTCGCGCGAGTAGGGGAGCTCCTTCGGATCGACCTCGATCTTCACGTTCATCGGAAGGAACGTGATCGAGTACTTCTGCTTCGGGAGCCGCGCGTCGACGCTCTGGATGAAAGGGTTGGTTCCGCCCATGGATTGGCCGCGAAGACGCGAGTCTATAGGCCTTGACCGAAATCGGGGCGATCGCCGCGGTGCGGGCGCGGCTTGTGCTCGCGCGCGGGCTCCTTGGTGGGACGGCTGTCGCCACGGTTTGCCGGGCGCGCGTCCTTCGGCTCGGGCCGGGGCCGGTCACTCGGCGCGCGATCCGAACCACCCCGATCGGCGCCGCGTGTCGGATGCGCGGGAGCGCTCGCCCGATCCGTCGGCGCGTCGCGCCGTGCCGGCGGCGCTTCGCGCCGTGCCGGCGGTGCCTCACGCCGTGCCGGCGGTGCCTCACGCCGTTCCGGCGGCGCCTCACGCCGTGTCGACGGCTTGGAACGATCGCCTTGCGGAGGTCGAGAGTGCGACGGCGCTGACTTGCTCGGGCGCGAGTCGGAACTCGGTGCCGTGCGCGGAACGTGTCCGGCGTGCGGGCGCTCGTTGCGCTCGCGCAGCCGCTCGCGTTCTGCACGGACCTCGCTCTCGCGCAGCGGCTCGCGCACGGGCGGGAGGACATCGTCGCGCGGAATTTCGCGCGGACGCGGAGTCCGTTGCGGTTCGGGAGGGCGTTCGGTTCGTTCGCGCGGTGCACGATCACGGCGGGGCTCGCGACTCTCCGCGGGCGGAGACTCACGACGTTCCGCGGGCGCGGGATGCGGCCGCTCGCGTTCCGGTCGCGGTTCGCGAACGGCCTCTTCGCGCCTTCGCGGAGCGCGCGGTTCGCGAGCGGCGTCGCTCTCGACACGTGCGGGACGAGCGTCGCGTTCCGGGCGCGTGGGCCGTGATTCAGGCGCAGCGCTGCGCACGGGGCGCGATTCAGGTGCCGCGTTGCGTTCGTTGCGTGCGGGCCGCGATTCGGGAGCAGCACCGCGTTCGTCGCGCGCAGGTCGCGAATCGCGGACGGCTTCACGTTCGTCGCGCGCGGGTCGAGCCTCGGGAGCGGCCTCGCGATCGCTTCGGATCGGCGGCCGTGCGCGCGGCTCGTCGCGGCGCGGGCCGCGGGAAGGACCGCGCGAGGGGCCGGGCGGCTGCACTTCGGCGATGTCCCAATTCGCGTCTTCGAGGATGCGCTTCCAGCGCACCATGCCCGGCCGCGTCACGAACGTAATCGCGCGTCCTTGGCGACCGGCGCGGCCCGTGCGACCGATGCGGTGCGTGTACGCGGTGATGTCGCGCGGTGAGCCGAAGTTGATCACGTGCGTGACGTGAGCCACGTCGAGACCGCGCGACGCGACGTCGGTCGCGACGAGCGCTTTGACCTCGCTGGTGCGGAACGCCGACATGACGCGGAAGCGCGCCTCTTGGTCGTAGCCGCCGTGCAAGGCCTTGACCGAGAACGGCATCCGCTCGAGCCGCCGCATCAAGCGATCGACGTCGGTGCGCCGATCGCAGAAGACGAGGAACACGTCGCTCGCTTCGCTCTGCTCGATGAGCCGCATGAGCGCGAGCGGCCGATCTTCGTCGTCGACCTTCATCCACGATTGCTCGATCGTGTCGACCGTGGCGACACCGGCCGCCGTCGCCACCTCGACCGGATTCTTCGTGTACGCGCGCGCCAGCTTGAGGAGCTCGGGCGGGAACGTCGCCGAGAAGAGCAACGTCTGCCGCTCGTCGGGCGTGAACGACAGGATCATCTTCACGTCGTCGATGAAGCCGATCTCGAGCATCACGTCGGCTTCGTCGAGCACCGCGAACTCGGTCCACGGGAACGACAGGAACTTCTGGTTGTAGAGATCGAGCACGCGGCCGGGCGTGCCGACGACGACCTGCGAGCCGGCCTTGAGCGCGGCCACCTGCGGACCGAGCGGCTCGCCGCCCACGATCAGCGCTACCTTTATATTGCGCGGCTCACCGAGCTGGGCGAGCACCTTGCAGACCTGCTCGGCGAGCTCGCGCGTCGGGCACAGCACGAGGCCCAGCACCGAAGCGCGCGCCGGATCGATCTTCGCCATCATCGGCGCGCCGAATGCGAGCGTTTTGCCCGTGCCGGTCTCGGCCTTGGCGATGACGTCGCGGCCTTCGAGCACCGGTCCGATCGCCAACTTCTGGATCGGCGAGGGGACGGTGATCTGCATCGCGGCGATCACGTCTTGAACCGCGTCGCCGAGCTCCCACTCGCGGAACGAGTGGATGTCGGGCGGAACGTCGGTCGGGTGCAGCGGCTCGATCTTCTGCCGCGGTCCTGAGGAAGCGGCGCCGCCGCTCTTCGATGAGTTGCTACGCGGGGGGTTGCCGCGCGGGGCGCGTCGGCGGGACGGATTGGATGTGCTCAAGGATTCGTCGCGTTTCGTTGCAAGTTGATCAATCTCATCAGGATAGACCTGTGGAGAGGCCGGGCAAAGCTTCGGGGTGAAATCATCGCACACGCACGCCCGGAAGCGCTCCTCGCGCGCGTGGTGCCCGGTTATCCTCGCGCGACTTCGGAGACCCGCCATGCGCATCGCGACCTGGAACGTGAATTCCGTACGCGCCCGACTGCCCCGACTCCTGGGCTGGCTCGAGGCCCGCAAGCCCGACGTCGTGCTCCTCCAAGAGACGAAGTGCGAGGACACCGCGTTCCCGCGCGAAGCGATCGAGGACGCCGGGTACCAAGTCGCGCACTTCGGGCAGAAGACCTACAACGGCGTTGCGATCCTGTCGCGCAAGCGTATCGAGGACGTGGAGCGCGGTCTGCGCGACGACCTGCCCGATGACGACAGCCGAGTGATCGCGGCCACGATCGAGGACGTGATGTTGATCAATGTCTATGTCGTCAACGGACAGACGGTCGGAGCGGATCGTTACTACTACAAGCTCGCGTGGCTCGACCGGCTGCGGACGCTGATCCAGACGCGCTACAGCATGAGCGAGAAGGTCGTCGTCGCCGGGGATTTCAACGTGACGTTCGACGATCGCGACGTGTACGACCCCGAGGAGTGGCGCGAGAAGATCCTGTGCTCGACACCCGAGCGCGAAGCATTGGCGCGCGTGATGGACTGCGGGCTGCACGACGGATTCCGCAAGCACCACGAGGAAGGCGGTCACTACACGTGGTGGGATTTCCGTACGAACGGGTTCAAGCGCGGGCAGGGACTGCGCATCGATCATCTATTGATGTCGGGCCCGGCTTTCGATGCGTGCAGCGCCGTCGAGATCGACATGGAAGCGCGCGGCGGCGAGAAGCCCAGCGATCACGCCCCGGTGATCGCGACGCTGTAGTCGTTTCTCTTACGCTTCCCGAATTCGCGCGCGACCACCGAAGCGGCACCTCTCGATAGAATCCGCACATCGCTCGACAAGTCCGCACTTCCAACGGCGCTTCTTGCGCAGAGGATCTCGCCATGACCATGTCCGAAGAGAAGACGCACTTCCCGCTGTCGGTGATGTTCACCGCCAAAGACATGAAGAAAGCCGTGTCGTTCTATCGCGACACGCTTGGATTCGATCTCGAGGCGTGTTGGCCCGACGAAGGCAATCCGCAGTGGGCCAACATGATGCTCGACGGACAGTCGGTCATGCTCGGCGGACTGATGCCGCCGGACGCGGCCGCGCAGATGTGCGCGGACGACCCGGGCGCGGTGCAGTACATGAAGACGCTCTTCGAGGAGTTCCAGAAGAACCGTCCGGGCGTCGGCATCGTGACGTACGTGATGGTCCCCGACGTCGACAAGTATCACGCGAAGCTCGTCGCGAAAGGCATCAAGGGACTGAGTGCGCCGAAGTCCCAGTTCTACGGCATCCGCGATTTTGGAATGCAGGATCCGGAGGGCTATCGCCTGCTCTTCTACTCGCCGATCAAGATGGAGAATTGTCAGTCGTGCGGCATGCCGATGAAGGACGCCAAGCCCGGCGCGATGTACTGCCAGTACTGCACGGACGACAAAGGCCAGCTGCGCTCGTACGAGCAAGTGCTCGAAGGCACGACGTCGGGCTACTTCATGGCGATGCAGAAGATGCCGCGCCCCGACGCCGAGAAAGCCGCGAAGAAGCACCTTGCGGCGATGCCGGCTTGGAAGGGCCGTAAGTAAGCTCGCGACGAGCGGTGGAACTAGCGCAGCGCCGAGGCCAGACTGTCGAGCTCATCGACAGGAGCTGACTTTGGCGCTGCAACTCTTCAACCCCGCGACCGGCGACGTCCTGCGCGAGATCGGATTCGACTCGGACGCGTCGCTCGAGCGCAAGATCGAGCGTGCGCGGCGTGCACAAGGACGTTGGCGCGCGCTGCCGATCGAAGAGCGCGTGCGGGAGGTCGAGGCCGCGCTCGCGTACTTCACCGCTCACGCCGACGAGATTGCGCGCGACACGAGCCTTCAAATGGGCAAGCCCGTGAAGCAGGCGCGCCAGGAAGTGCAGACGATGCTCGCGCGCGCGGAGTACATGCTTTCGATCGCAGCGCGGACGCTGGCGCCGGAAGTGCAACCGCCGAAACCGGGTCTGCACCTCGTCATCGAGCACGAGCCGCGCGGCGTCGTGCTCGCGATCGCCGCCTGGAACTACCCGCTGCTCATCC
>JANOFY010000584.1:0-3288 GCA_031413895.1 Planctomycetota bacterium
ACCTGGATCGATTCGCACTGCCACGTTACGGCCGACGAGTTCACGAGCGATCAGGCTGAGGTGATCGCGAGCGCCGCGGCCGGCGGCGTCGAGACGCTGATCGCGATCGGCGCGGGCTACGGCGTCGCGGCGAACGCGCGCGCCGTGGAACTCGCGGCGCGCGACCCGCGCGTGTTCGCGACGGTCGGTGTCCACCCGCACGACGCCGCGCAGCTCGACGATTCCGGCAAAGCGCAGCTGCGCGCTTGGCTCGCGGCGCCGCGCGTGGTCGCGGTCGGCGAGTGCGGCCTCGATTATTGGTACGAGCACGCGCCGCGCGCGCAGCAGCGCGAAGTCTTTGCGTGGCACGTCGCGCTCGCGCGAGAGCTCGCGCTGCCGGTCTCGATCCACGTGCGCGGGCGGGACGGCGACGCCTCCGAGGAGCTGCTCGACATCTGGCGCGCCGCCGGCCGCGGCGACGTGACCGGAGTGCTGCACTGCTACACCCACGACCTCGCGTTCGCGCGGCGCGCGCTCGACGCGCGGTTCTACGTCTCGTTCTCCGGGATCCTCACCTTCAAGCGCGACCGGGGACTGCGCGAGGTGGCGGCTGCGCTGCCCCTCGACCGCGTGCTCGTCGAAACCGACGCGCCGCTGCTCGCGCCCGAGGGCCTGCGCGGGCGGCGCAACGAGCCCGCGCACGTCGCGCGCGTCGGCGCCGCGCTCGCGCTCGCGCAGCAACGCCCACTCGAGGAGATCGCCGCGGCCACGTCCGCGAATGCGCGCGCACTGTTCGGGCTGCCGCGATGAGCGCGCAGGCCGAGCTCGCGCAGCGGCTCGCGCTCGCGACGCGCCTCGCGCACGAGGCCGGCGCCATCCAGCGCGCGAGCTACGAGGCAGTGCAGCGCATCGACTCGAAGAGCCAGCCGAACGATCTCGTCACCGAGGTCGATCGCGCCTGCGAGGCGCACATCGTCGAGGCGCTCACGCGGGAATTCCCGCGCGACGCCGTGCTCGCCGAGGAAGGGGGCGGTACCGATCATGCCGGTGCCACCTATCGGTGGGTGATCGACCCGCTCGATGGCACCACCAATTATGCCCACGGCTATCCGCGCTTCGCGGTCTCGATCGGGGTTGAGCGTGAAGGCGCCCAGGCGATCGGCGTCGTCTACGACCCGCTGCTCGACGAGCTCTATCACGCCGCCCTGGGCGGCGGCGCCCAGCGCAATGGCCGCGCAATTCACGTGTCGCGCGAGATCGAGCTCGGGCGTGCGCTCCTCGCGACGGGCTTCGCCTACGACAAGGCGCTGGTGGACGACGACAACACGCGCGAGTTCCGGGCCTTCTTGAAGCAGGCGCGCGAGGTACGGCGCGATGGCAGCGCCGCGCTCGACCTTTGTTATGTCGCGAGCGGGCGCTTCGATGCCTACTGGGAATACAAGCTCGCGCCCTGGGATGTCGCCGCGGGCACGTTGATCGTCAGCGAGGCGGGCGGACGCGTCACCGATACCCTCGGCGGCGTCGCGTTTCGCAGCGGCAAGCAGGTGCTCGCGTCGAACGGCGCGATTCACGAGGCGATGCTCCTCGTGCTGGCTGCCGCAAAGCCCTGAGCGCCTGCCCGCCGCGAGTTCTCGGCGGCGGTGCTACACAGCGCCGCGGCTCCGAGACACGCGTCACTCCGTGCCTCCGTCAGATCCGAGACCGCCGAACGGCTGACGCCTCGCGGTGACGCGGAGAAGAGCGATGCGAAGCCGACCGCCGCGCGCAGCCCTCCACACGCCCCGCGCGCTTACGCTCGCATTGCTGGCGTTCTGCTCCACAGCGGCGTTCGCGGAGGTCCCGATCCCGTCCACCGCGCCAGTCCTCACGCCGGTCGTGATCAACGCGTCTAGCGGCGACCAATACGATCCGCATCTCAGTGGGGACCTGGCCTCGTACACGTCGGATCTCGAGATCCGTTACTTCGACTTCGCCACCAACCTCGATACCGCGATCCCGATGGACGCGAGCGCTCGCGATCTGCTCGCCGACGTGAGCGGTACGCGGATCGTCTTCTCGCGAGTCGTCACCGGCGTGGCGACCGCGGCGACGGTCTTCGACACCGCCACCAACAACACGATCGAGCTCGATCCGGCGCCCGGCGTGACACGGATCGGCTCCGCGATTGGCGGGGACACGGTGGCGTACATCGACTACGGCCTCGAAGGCCATGGCGAACTGGTCGCTCACGATCTGGCTACGTCCACGTCGACGCGCCTCACGAACGATGCTGCCTACGACACCAACCCATCGGTCTCGCCTTCCGGCACCGTAATCACCTGGGAGCAGTGCGCGACTTCGACGTCGAATTGCAACATCTGGCAAGCGCTCAACACGGGCGCGGGCTGGGCGCTGAGCGTCACGGCCGCGACCGCGAATCCCGAAGCCAACCCCGACACGAATGGCAGCGTCGTGGTCTACGACTCCTTGCGCGCAGGCAACGCGGACATTTTCATCAAGCCGATCGGCGGCGGCTCCGAAATCCGACTCGAACGCGCCGGGTTCGAGGCCAATCCGAGCATCGCGGGCGATTACGTCCTCTTCGAGAGCCGCCCGACTTTGTTCGATACGACAGACATCTTTGTCTACGACACGATCAGCAACCGCGTCTACCAGCTCACCAACACTCCGCTCGTCACCGAGCAACTGAACGACATCTCGGTGCTGCCCGACGGGCGCATCCGCGCGGTCTGGTCGAGCGACGAGGACGGCTTCGACCAGCGCAATGTCCACGGCGCGACCTTCGCGCTGCCGCGCGGGGAGGGCGCGTGGAGCTGGGGCCTCAACAGCGCCGGGCAGCTGGGCGACGGCACGCTGACGAATCGCGCGAGCCCCGTGCGCATCGCGGGCCTCACAGTCACGGCCCTCGCGGGAGGCCGGGAGCACAGCTTGGCGTTGCTCTCCAACGGCACGGTCTGGGCCTGGGGCCGGAACGATGTCGGGCAACTCGGGGACGGCACGAACACGGATCGCTCGGCGCCAGTGCAGGTGAGTGGCCTCAGCGGCGTCACCGCGATCGCGGGCGGCGACGACCACAGCCTCGCGCTGAAATCCGACGGCACGCTCTGGAGCTGGGGCCGTAACAACCGCGGGCAACTCGGAGACGCCACCTTCAACGACAGCTCGCTGCCCGTGCACGTCTACCGCCTCACGAACGCCGTGACCGGGATCGCCGCCGGCAGCGAGCACAGCCTGGCGATCACCTACCGCTTCGATCCCAACTGCCCGCCAATACTTCTATGCGTAGGCCACCGCGAAGTGTTCGGATGG
>JANOFY010000585.1:0-2891 GCA_031413895.1 Planctomycetota bacterium
GCGCATCCGCTCGGAGAGCTCAACTACTGCATCGCGCTCGAGGGTACGCCGAGCTTCGATGGCGAGCCGCCGGGTTGGGTCGTGCTGCCGCCGAGTTCGAGTCACGTGCCGACGGTCACGAACGGCACGATGCTCATCGTGTATCTCTTGCCTCAGGGCCGCATCGAGTTCGACAAGTGAACGCCGCCTAGCTCGCGGGCACGTTCCACACGTACAACGCGAGGTAGACGAGCACGCCCGTCATCGAAACGTACAGCCAGATCGGGAACGTCACCCGCGCGAGCTTCTTGTGCGCGTCCCATCGTTCTCGTCTCGCGAGGTACACCACGCGGATCACCATCGGCAAGTTGACGATCGCGAGCACGACGTGGCTGACGAGCATCACGTAGTAGGCCGTCACGAAGCCTGCGCGGTTGAACTTCGTGTGCCCGACGTTTGGGAGCACGACGAAGTGGTAGTAGAGGTAGCTCGCGAGGAACAATCCGCTGACGACCAGCGCGCAGATCATCAGGCGCTCGTGGAGCTCCCTCCGGCCGGACTTGATGGCCGCGAGACCGCTCACGAGGAACACGAACGAACTTCCGTTCAGGATCGCGTTCACGAGCGGGAGTGTCTCGTTGGCATTCATCGATTCGCGCGGTGCGATCAGGCGCCCGCGTCAGCGCGCTTTCGTCGCAACGCCCTCGCGCTCGAGGAACTGCAATCGAGCGACCACCTGATCGAGCGCAGCCTCCGTCTCGCCTTCGTAGAACCCGCGGATCTTGCCGTGCGCATCGACGGTCACGAGCTGCGTTCGGTGGCTCACCTGCATTCCGATCGCGGCCTCATTCGCCGGCGCACGCTCGACCGGTGACAAGAAGCTTTCGCGGATCAGGCCGTAGATGACGCGCTCATCGCCGGTGACGAAGAGCCACCGATCCTTGTCGGCGCCGGCGGCGTCCGCGTACTCGCGCAGCACCGCGGGCGTGTCCCATTCCGGATCAACGCTGAAGCTGACGAGCCGCACGCTCGTGTCCTTCAATCGTTGCTGCAGGGTCTTCATCGTGCCCGTGACCTTCGGACACGGGCCGGTACAACGCGTGAAGACGAACGCCGCGACCCACGGCCTACCGAGCAGTTCGTCGCGCGTGAGCGGCGAACCGCTGCGCTCCGTCAGCGTGAAGGGAGCAACTTCACCGAAGCTCTGCTCCGAGCTCGGCGGCTGCGCGAGCACGACCCCGGAGCTGCCGCCGTGTCCTGGAGCGTCTGAGCAGGACGGAACAGCGCACAAGATCGACAACGCGGCGAACGCGACCCGCAATCGAAGTGGGCGGATCAATGCTTCGCCGGAGCGCGCGAACCGTGCGGCAGATCGATCATTTCCGTGACCTGGCCGGGTTCCTGCGCGGACTTGTCGAGCTGAGTTCCGACAGGGTAGACGAGCCGATCGTTGTAGGAGACATCGGGCATGAGCGCGAAGACGAGGATCGCGATGAGGAGCGGCGTGGGAGCGACGAGCGCCTTCACGACCCAGCCCTCGAACTTCATGTGCATGAAGTACGTGTAGATGAGGATGCTCTTCCAGAAGGCGAAGACGCACAGACCGCCCCACTTGATCCAGTGGGGGCTGTGCGTGAAGACGAGGCTCCACGCGACCTCCACCGCCGTGAGGATGAAGAGGGTGATGAAGATCTTGTTCGCGCTGAATCCGTGTCCGTCGTGTTCGTTCGACATCATCTCTCCTACATCAAGTAGACGATCGTGAAGAGCAACACCCACACGAGGTCGACGAAGTGCCAGTACAGTCCCGCCAGCTCGACGGGCAGGTAGCGCTGCGCGGAGAACTTCCCGCGCGCGGCGCCGATCCACACGAAGATGAGCCACAGGACGCCGCACGCCACGTGGAAGCCGTGGAAGCCCGTCATCGCGTAGAACGTCGACCAGAAGATGTCGACGTTCGGCAGCGAGCCGTGCTTGATCAGCTCGGCATATTCGTAGACCTGAACGCCCACGAACACCGCGCCGCCGATGATCGTGAGGCCGAGCCAGCGCAGGAGTCCGCCCTGATCGCCCTTCTGGATCGCGTGCAGCGCGCGGACCATGAACCACGAGCTTGTGATCAGCAGGAACGTGTTGGCGGCGGTGATGTCCACCGCCAGCCGATTCTCCGGATTCGGCCACGACGACGAGCCCATCCTCAACACGATGTACGTACCGATCAGACCGGTGAAAAACATCACTTCCGTCGCGAGGAAGAGCCAGATGGCGAACTTGCCGCGATCGACGGGCGGACCGCTGTCGTAGTCGTAGATCGGAGCGTGCGGCGCACGCGCGTCGACCGCGGGGTCGTACGCGGCAATTCCACCTGCGGAAACGGTGTGACTCATGGGGATTAGTGAAGCGCGCCGACACCCACCACGGGGTCGAGCAGGATCGAGATCAGGACGAGCGGCAAGTACGCGAGCGAAACGGCGAGGAGCATACGCGCGCTGGGCGCGTCTTCGCGAAGCGCGAACCGACCGGCCGCGGCCACGTAGACGAGCGAGAGCAAAAGCGCGCTCGCGCTGTACACCACACCCGCGTCTCCCCATGCGCCCGGCAGCAGGACGATGGGCAAGAGCACGAGACTGTGCACGAATGCGGCACGCGCGGCCATGCGTTCGCAACCCGCAATCGCGGGCAACATTTTCAGACCCGCGCGCGCATAGTCGGCTCGGTACAGCCACGCGATCGCCATGAAGTGCGGGAACTGCCACACGAAGACGATGGCAAACAGCGCGAGGCCCCAGTTGCCGGGAACGCCGGCGAGTGCGACGCAACCGAGAAGCGGCGGTGCGGCACCGGGCAGAGCGCCGACGACCGTGTTCAGCGTGCTGGCGCGCTTGAGCGGCGTGTACACGCAGACGTAGAGG
>JANOFY010000586.1:0-7943 GCA_031413895.1 Planctomycetota bacterium
CGGCCCACGTCGATTCGCCCGCCGCCGTGCGTTCACACCCGCGGATGCTGATCGGACACAGCCGCGAGCTGCAGCCGCTGGTGCAAGAGCTGCAGGCGTTCCTGCACGAGCACTTCTACCGCCACCCGCATCTCCTGGAGCTCTCCGAACACGCTCGGCGCGTGCTCGCGGCGCTCTTCCGCGTTTACATGGAACGGCCGGCCGAGATGTCGCCCTGGTACGCGGCGTGGGCGGACGAGATCGGCACGCCGCCAGCCGTGTGCGACTACTTGGCGGGCATGACGGACCGTTTCGCGGAGCAGGAGTTCGCGCGGCTCGCCTGAGTGAACGCAGCGTTGCTCGGGCTCGCGCGCGCCTTGCGCGTCAAAACGCCTGCTTCCAAACGAGCAGCGTCAGCGCGACCGCCCCGATCACGACCCACACGAGCTTCCATCGAAGCGATCCTCCTCGCTTCGCTTTTTCCGCACCGAGCGCGGCGAACAGCGGTTCGACGTGTTCGCCCGCTTCTCGCTCGTTGTCTTCCATCACGTTCCCACCTCGAAGCGTCGCCGCCAACCGGCGACCGCGATCACGATCGTCACGGCTGCGATCCCCATCAGCACGCAGAACGGGAGCCAGATTTCGTCCACTCCCTTACCGTACCAAAGGATCGCTTGGTAGCCGTCCATCGCCCACGCGTTCAGCGTGAAGTGGCCGAGCTTCTGGAACCACTCCGGCGTCGCGATGAGCGGGAACCAACTGCCGCCGAGCGCGCTCATCACGAGGATCACGAGCGTCGAGAGCCCCTCGAGCTGCTTGCGCGTCCGGCACACGATGGCGAGCAAGAGACCGAGTCCCGTCGCCGCACACACGACCGCCAGCGAGTGGACCGCGAGCGCGATCGGGTCGCGCAGCACGGGGATGTCGAACACGAGCGCGCCGTACGTGAACAGGACGACGAGCTGCATGATCCCGGCGATGCCCGTGTAGACCATCTTGCCGACAAGAATCGAGACACCCGACGCGGGCGAGAGCTGCAACCGTTGCAGCGTGCCGTCGTCGCGCTCTTGCAGGAGCGTCGCGCCGCACGCCGCGAGTCCGAAGAGGAGCATCATCACCGCGGTGCCGGACACGGCGTGCGATTGCATCGCGCTCCGGCGTGCGGTCTTTCCACCGCCGATCACGTCCTCGGACTCGAGCCCGAAGAACGCGGGGACGGCTTTCGAAAAGTCGAATCGAGCGGAGCCCGCGCCGTCGCCCGCCGTCGCGTGCTCCGCCGCGAGCCTTCGAATCGAGTCCCACGCATCCTCAAGCACTCGCTCCGCCTGCGGACGGCCACGCCCCGGAAAGTCGAAGGCCGCGAGGCCGCGCCGCACGAGCTCACGCGACATGCTCGCGCCGAAGGCGCGCGCCAGCGCCGGCACGAGACTTCCCATCACGACTTGCTGCTCGATGATCTGGCCGGGATCGCGGTAGAGCTTGAGCGACACGGCGTGATCGGTTCCGAAGTCCGCAGCGAAGCCGTGCGGAATCAAGAGCGCCGCTGCGGCGTCCCCGTCCGCGACCTTGCGGCGCGAGTCCTGCACGCGCTCGACGCGCACACCCGTGCCTGCCTCGAGCTCGGCGACGAGCGCCGCGGAGACATCGCTCTGGTCGAGATCCTCCACGAGGAATTTCACGCGACCCTGGCTCGAACCGCCCATCCCCGCCATCGCGAACCCGAAGATCGTCGCGAGGAAAATCGGGAGCGCCAGGCTCAGGAGCAGTCCCGTCCGATCGCGGAAGAACAGCGCGAGGTCTTTGCGGGCCAGGATCCAAGCGTCGCGCATGGGTCAGCCTTCGTCGCGCAGCGCGCGTCCGGTCAGAGTCAGGAAGATGTCCTCGAGGCTCGGCGCGGCGTCCTCCATCACGAAAGGCACGCCGCGCGCACGGAGGAGCAGGGCGGCTTCGTCGATGCGCGAGCTCGCCTCGACGCGCAACGCCCGCCCGCCGACACGCGCGGCACCGCGCGCCAGCTCCGCCAACGTTCCCTGCGCGAGCATCCGACCGCGGTCGAGGATCACGATGCGCGCGCACAGCCGCTCCACCTCCCCCATTTGATGCGTCGTGTAGACGAGCGTCGTCCCGCTCGCGATCAAGCGTTCGACGAGCTCGAACACGTGATTGCGGGATTGAGGATCGAGGCCGACCGTGGGCTCGTCGAGGAACAAGAGCCGCGGCGCGTGCATCAGCGCCGCGACGATGTTCAATCGGCGCTTCATGCCGCCCGAGTACGTGCCCACGCGCGCGTCGGCACGGTCTTGGAGACCGGACTGCTCGAGCGCGCGGTCGATGCGCACGCGCAGCTCTCCGCCGCGAATGCCGTAGAGACGGCCGAAGAAGGCCAGGTTCTCGCGCGCAGTCAGTGCGTCGTACAGCGCCACCTCCTGCGGCACGACGCCGATGCGCGCGCGGATCGCGCGCGCGTCGCGAACGGGATCCATGCCGAACACGCGGACGACCCCCGACGTGGGCGCGCAGACCGTGCTGAGCACACGGAGGGTCGTGGTCTTGCCGGCGCCGTTGGGACCGAGCAGACCAACGGACTCGCCTTCGTGCACCTCGAGCGACAGGCCGTCGATCGCGCGATACTCGCCGAACGATCGGACGAGATCGCGGATCTCGACGATCGGCGCGGAGCGTCCGGAGTCGAGCGGCGTGGAGCCCGGGAGCGGGGACATGTCGGCCATGTGTGCGGCCTATACTGTGCAGCTTCGCGCGGTAATCCTTCGCGGGATCCCCGACCCATGATTCGCGTTCCGTACGAGTTCCACGACCAGAGCCTCTTCGACCTGGCCCTGACCCACGCCTCCGTCGGGGCGGAGCGGGACAACGAGCGTCTGGAGTTCCTCGGGGACGCCGCGCTCGATCTGATCGTCGCAGAGGAGCTCTACCGCCATCACGGAGCGCTCCCCGAAGGCGATCTGACCGAGCTCAAAGCCTGGGTCGTCTCACGCCGCACACTGGCGGAGGCCGCGCGGCGGATGAAGCTCGGCGACGAGGCGCGCGTCGGCCAGAGCCTGCGGCAGCAGTCCCTCCCGCGCTCCGTGCTTTCCAATCTATATGAGGCGGTGCTGGGCGCGGTGTACCTCGACGGCGGTCTCGAGTCGGCGCGCGCGTTCGCCCATGCGACGTTGCTCGCGCCCCTCGACGAAGTGCGCCAGCGCACCCACCGAGCGAATCCCAAGCAGCGCATGCAGCATCTGTGTCAAAAGCGCTGGGGCAATCCGCCGGACTACCTCGTGCTCGAAACGCGCGGCGAAGCTCATGCGCGCGCTTTCCTGATCGCGGCCGAAGTCGGCGGCGAGCAATTTCCTAGCGCCTGGGGCCGCACGCGCAAAGAGGCCGAGGGTTGGGCCGCGCACGAAGCGCTGCTCGTGCTGGACGCACGGAATAGCGCATGAGTCCGGCGCCCGCGGCCATCTCGGAAGCGCGTCCGACGCTCGTCGACCTCGCGCACGTCGCGAAGCTCGAGTCGTTCGATCGCATCGTCGACGCGCTCGGCACGTCGCGGCGCGTGACCGTCGGCGGGTTGTGGGGCTCGAGCCAGGCACTCGCGCTGGCGACGCTCACTCAGCGTCTCCCCGGCCCGTGGCTCGCGATCGCTTCGTCGGACAGCGAAGCGCAGCTCTTCGCGGAGGACCTTTCCACGTTCGGCGTGAGCAGCACATGGCTGCCCGCGCGCGGCGAAGAGCGCGACGCAGGTGCCGATCTAGACCTCGTGCGCCTGCGCTTGCAGGTCGTACAACAACTCGCCGGTCCGCCGGAACGCAGACCGCGGATGCTCGTGGCGTCGCTCCTCGCGCTGCTCCAACCTTTGCCGGCTCGCACGGAGCTCGAGCGCGACTTCTTGTCGCTCGCGCGGAATCAGAAGTTCGACGCCGAGGAATTGCTCGAACGACTGGTGCACTCCGGATACACGCGCCAGCCCTTGGCCGAGAAGCCAGGCGAGGTCAGCCTGCGCGGCGAGATCCTCGACATCTATCCGTTCGCCTCCGAGCTGCCGCTGCGCATCGAGGTGTTCGACGACGCGATCGAGTCGCTGCGCACGTTCGATCCACTCGATCAGCGCAGCGTCCATACGGCCGACACGATCCAGGTGTGCATCGCGTCCGACGCAGGCGGGATCGAGGACGGCGAAGGCGTGCTGGCGACGTCGTTCCTCGCACCGACCGCCGTCGTCGTGGCCGTCGAGCCGCTGCGCATCGACGATCGCGCCGAGGGACTGCGCATCCGCTCGCCGTCGCACCAGCGCGCGTTGATGCAACTTGGAACCGCGACGGGCGAACGGCGACGACTCGAGCTCCAGAGCTTGCCGTCGGGAAAGCTGGACATCGACACGCGCTCGGTGCAAGCGCTCTCGGTCGGCATCAAGGATTCGCCGTCGGCGCTGCGCGACGTGACCGTCGACGGAACGCGCGCGGTCGTGCTGTGTCACAACGCAGCGGAAGCGCACCGATTCAACGAGATCCTCGCCGGAGCCGGCGGCATCGAGCGTGTCGAAACCAGGGTCGGGTCGCTGACGAAGGGCTTTCGGCTCCCCGCCCAGCAACTGATCTTCGTCAATCACCGCGAGCTGGCCGGGACGCTCGGCCGGCGCGCGCTCGCCAAGACGCAGCCCGCGCACCGCGTGCGCGCGATCCAGTCGTTCTTCGACCTCAAGACCGGCGATCTCGTGGTCCACGCCGTGCACGGGCTCGCGCGCTTCACGGGCTTGAAGCGGATGGAGCGCAGCGGTGGAGAGGAAGAGCACCTCCATCTGATGTTCGCGGACGAGGTCAGCTTGTACGTGCCCGGCTCGCGCATCGATCACGTGCAGCGTTACGTCGGAACGGGCACGGCCGCTCCCGCGCTCGACAAGATCGGCAGTCAGTCGTTCCGCAAGCGGAAGGAGAAGGTCGAGCGCGCGCTGATGGACCTCGCGGCCGAGCTGCTCGAGGTCCAGGCGCGGCGCAGTTTGAAGTCGCGCGCGCCGTGGGCTCCCGATCCCGCGATGCTCGCGGACATGATCGGATCGTTCATGCACACGGACACGAGCGATCAGGTCGTCGTGGACCGCGAGATCGCCACCGACCTCGGCAGCGAACGGCCGATGGATCGCCTGCTGTGCGGCGACGTCGGCTTCGGCAAGACCGAGCTCGCGGTGCGCGCTGCGTTCCGCGTCGTCAGCGGCGGCGGTCAAGTCGCCGTGCTCGTGCCGACGACCGTGCTCGCGCAGCAGCACTACGAGACGTTTCGCGATCGCCTGGCGGACTTCCCCGTCGAGATCGCGATGCTCTCGCGCTACGTGACCGGAGCGCAAGCGCAGGACGCGCTGACGCGCGTCGCGGACGGACAGATCGACATCCTGATCGGTACGCACCGTGTGCTCTCGAACGACGTGCAGTTCAAGCGGCTCGGCCTCACGATCGTCGACGAGGAGCAGCGCTTCGGCGTGACGCACAAGGAACACTTCAAGAAAATGCGCGCGAACGTCGACGTGCTGACGCTCACAGCGACGCCGATCCCGCGCACGCTGCACATGTCGCTCTCCGGCGTGCGCGACATCTCCGCGCTCGCCGTGCCGCCCGCGGGCCGGCAAGAGATCGACACGAAGCTCGCGTACTGCGAAGACGACGATCTGATCCGTGAAGCGCTGCGCCGGGAGAAGAACCGCAACGGTCAGGTGTTCTTCCTCCACAACCGCGTCGACTCGATCATGGCGTGCGCGCGGCGACTCCAGGAGCTCGTGCCCGAATGCTCGTACGCGATCGGACACGGCCAGATGAACGCTCGCGAGCTGCGCAACGTGATGGAGAGCGTGACCCGCGGCGACATCGATGTATTGGTGGCCACGACGATCATCGAGAGCGGGATCGACATCCCCGCGGCCGGGACGATCGTGATCGATCGAGCGGATCACTTCGGACTGAGCGAGCTGCACCAACTGCGCGGGCGCGTCGGCCGCGGACCGAACAAGGCGCATTGCTATCTGCTCGTCGAGCGCGGGAAGCCGCTGCGCCAGGACGCGCGCGAGCGCTTGAAGGCGCTGGAGGAGATGACGCAGCTCGGCTCGGGGTTCGCCATCAGCATGAAGGACCTCGAGATCCGCGGAGCGGGCAACATCCTCGGCCCGGAGCAATCGGGTCACATCGGTGCGGTCGGCTACGACATGTACTGCCGATTTCTCAAGCAAACGCTCGATCGCCGGCCGGCGCCCGGCGCCGGCGCGCCCGCGGGCGAGCGCGAAGCTCTCGAGGAAAGCGGCGTCGACATCGAGCTCGGACTGCGCGCGTTCCTGCCCGAGGATTGGATCCCCGAGGCCAAGACGCGCCTCGAACTCCTGCGCACGCTCTCGGCGATCCAGAGCGATGCCGATGCAGACCGGAATCTCGCGACGATGCGCGACCGCTTCGGTCGCGTGCCGCCGGAAGCGCTGAGCTTGCTCCGATCCTTCCGGTTGAAGACCGCGCTGGAGCGCATGCGCGTCACGCGTCTATCGTGGCGCGCCGGCTTCTACTTGATCGAGTTCGACGATCGCGTCGCGCTCGAGAGCGGATTGGAGTTGCGGAGAGCGGACGTACGGCTCCTGCGCACCGGCGTCGCGCACCTCGCGATCCCGCCGCGGAATGCGCGGCCGGAACAAGCGCTCGACTGGTTCGAATCGCTCTTGAAGCACACGGACGAGCGCCCGACAATCGCCGCGGAGAAATCTCGCTGATGTTCACCCTTCCGATGATCGCACTGCTCGCGCTGCCGTTGGCCCAAGACACGGCGACCGCTCCGCCGCGCGAGAACGAAGGCTGGAAGGAGCTCGACCGCGTCGTCGTGATCGTGAACGAGGACATCTTCACGTACCGTTCGCTCCAGCAGCAGCTCGTTCGACTGAAAAACAAGCTCGGTCTGAAGGGCGAGGACGCGCTCCAGCAGGCGCAGAGCGAGATCCTGACCGCGGGAGTGAAAGAGCGACTGTGGATCCAAGCCGGCCTGGATCTCGGCGTCGATCCCGCGCAGGTCCAGCGTATGGTGCGGGATTACCTGGAACGATTGCAGGAGCGGTTCGACGGCGTCGTCGGCCTGAGCGAGTACTTCAAGAGCCTCGACCTCGACTCCAATCAGGCGCGCGAGAAGCTGCAAGATGACGTCTACAAGGATGTGTTGGACAACTACATCACGGGTGACAGCGCACCGGCGATCGGCCGGTTGAGCCGCGATACGTACGTGCGTCCGGGGCTGTGCCGCTTCCACTACCGGGGCGTGCTCTCCAATCGCCGCGACCTCGCGCAGATCGGCGGACGGCCGCAAGAGGTCGTGCTCCAGTTCCTGATTCTCGATCCACGCCACTTCGACGACTTGGAAGCCGGGCGCGTGCTCGCCGAGCAGTTGCGCGAGCGCATCCAGGGCGGCGAAGACATGGGCCAGCTCAACGAGCAGTACGGCGGGATGAAGCGCAACGGCGGTTTGACCGATCCGCTCGATGAAGTGCGGCTAGCGCAGGTCGACTCGACGCTCCGGCCGTTCCTCAGCGACGCACGTCCGGGCGACTTGTCGGCCGTGATGGAGTACCGCAACGAAAGCATCTCCACGTGGCGCGTCGTGCGCCTCGTCGATCGCACGGCCTCGCAGGTCCCCGAGTTCACGTCGCCGGAAGTGCAGAAGTCGCTACTGAAGGCGCTTCAGGACGGCCGGCGCGAGTACCGGCGCGACGTCGCGTTCAAACGCCTGATCAAGGGGTCGTACATCTGGCCGCCCGAGCTCGCGGGAGGCGAACGCCCGAGCGGTGGTTGATTCTCCACCGGCAGCTCACCCTCGAACGGCCGAGTCCAGTGGCCCGATCGCGAACGGACGCGCCGTGCCGGACGTTGCGACGGCGTGTCGTTGAGAGTGGTGGGGTGAAGTCCGGGTGAAGTCCGGTGTCCGGAAGTACGGTGTCGAAGTACGGTGTC
>JANOFY010000587.1:0-21177 GCA_031413895.1 Planctomycetota bacterium
GGCACGAGTCCTTTGACCGACACCGAGAGATCACCGAGCGCCGGATAGCTCGACGCGCCGGCGCCCGAGTTCAACTTCGCTCCCAATCGAACCAGCGCGCCCGACGTGCACAGCTTGCCGTCGCCGTACACGTCGCCGGGGAACGTGCCGAGCGTGCCTTGCAAGTAGATTGCAAGTGCCGCGGTCATGCCTGTCCCCGTCAGCACCACGCTGTCGGCCGCGACCGATGCGGTACCGCTCGCCGTTAGCTTGGCAGCGCCGCCGAACGAATGGAGACAGCCCGCGACGCTCGCCGGCGGACTCTCGTTGCCGCATGGGCACCACGTTCCGTATCCGTCGCCGAAGCAGAACGTCTTGAAGGCGCTCGCGGCGAGCTTCACGACGAAGCCCTCGAAGTTGCCCGCGGGGTTCGTTCCGTAGCCGCAGATCGTACGGCCGTCGGCCGACACGTCCTTCGCGTACGAGAGGTTCCAACCGGTTAGGGCTGCGCCGAGCCCGTGCTGGTACGTCAGCACGTCTTGGAGCACGCGCGCGCCGTTCAGCGGATCCCAGATCATCGCGAACGATCCACCGAACGTGAGGTACTCGCCCACGATCACGTTGCCATCGGCCGAGCACGCTTCCGCGCGCGACCAACTGCCCGCCGCGATGTCGACCATCCCGCCCGCCGCGGTCCAGCGGAACGCGGAGGGCGAGCTGCCGTCGCCGATGCTCTCGCCCACGACCACGCTGCCATCAGAGTTCGCACCGTACGCGTCGCTGTTGTACGAACCGCCCGAAAGATCGCCGAGCGGCTCCATCGACGCGCTCACGACCGAGAGGTTCATACGAAACGCTTCGGTGCCCGAAGCGGATTCGGACACACCGACGGCGTAGACACCATCGCCGGAGATTCCGCGACCGACGCTGTACGCAAAGCCACCGGGCAGATCGCCGAGCCCGCGCACGCCGCTGAGCGTGAACGCGGCCGCTTCCAGACCGGTGGCTGTCCAGCCGCGACCGACCGCGATGCCGCCGCTGTCGGAGACGCGCGTCGCGACGCTGTCGAGCGGTCCACCTGCGAGATCGCCCCAGCCGAGCATGTTGCGGTGCGCTTCGTTGCCTCCGGCGGAGTAGCTGTAGCCGACGTACTGCGAGCCATCGGCCGACGCGTCGTACGCCCAGCTGCCTTCAGGACCGCCGGGAATGTCGCACTTGCCGACCATTCCGGTCGCCGACTTCCACACGAACGCCTCGAAGTGCTCGAACCCCGCGGTGAGGCACGGGCCGGCGCCAGTCGAGAGGCTGTGACCGACGACGGTCGTGCCGTCGGCGGAAACGCCCCACGCTTCGCTGTGGAACAGTCCGCCGGGCAGATCGCCGAGCGGCGTGAACGTCGATTGAGCACGAGCGGGAAGGGTCAGTGCGGTGAGAACAATGAGGGCTGCGATGCGGTTCATAGCTGGATCCTCGTAGCGGTGAGGGGGTTGCCAGCCAGTGAGCTCGGGCGCTGGGAACGGAACGAAAACTGTCGTTTTTGCGCGTGAAGCCTTCCGATCGCGCCACATCACCGGTCAGGTGTAGGCTGTTGCCAGACGATCGGGTCCTCGGCTCTCCCATCCACGGAGGTGCATCGATGTTGATTCGTACTTCTCGGCGTGCGCTTGGGTTCTCGCTTGGCCTCGTCATCCTCGCGCTTGCGTCGAGCCGGGCCGCCGTCGCCGGCGACGTGTACGTCGTGAGCCCTACGGGCCCCTACACGCAGATCCAACCCGCGATCGACGCGGCGTCGGACTACGACACGATCCTCGTCAAGCCGCATCCGTCACCTTCGAGTTCCTACGACGGTTTCATCGTCAACGGCAAGTCGCTCGTAATCGTCGGCGATCCCATCGCAGGACAGTCCGTGAGTGTGCGTGGAGAGATGCGATTCGACGCGACTCCGGCGGGCGGACTCCTCTCGTTGTCGAGCATCGATGGCGTCGGCCTGATGACGTATCCCGGCACCCATACGATGCGCACGATCAGCAACCTGGGTTCGATTCGAGTGCAGAATTGTCAGCTCACGGGCGCACGCTACGCCTGCGCTCGACTTTACGGCGACGCAGACACACAGTTCGTCGCTAGTGACATCATCGGGCGGGATCCCGTGTACAGCGAGCCGGTCAACGGAGACGGGACCGGCGTGTACTCGATCGACGCGACGTTGCGACTCTTCGGCTGCACGGTCTCGGGCGGCAACGGAGTGAACGCCGTGCCCAATCCAGATCCGGAGGTCGGGATCCTGTGGGGCGGAAACGCCGGGGACGCGTTGGCCGTCGATGGTGGGTGGGCATTTGCCGCGGCGACCACGTTCCGCGGCGGAGACGGCGGTGTCGGAAGCCTCTACTGGTGTCCGGAAGGCGGCGGCGCCGACGGAGGCCACGGCGGAGACGGCATCCAGGTCGGTCACGTGTTTCCGGGTGTCGGCAGCACGTCGCAGGTGTTCACGCTGTCGTGCGCGATGCAGGGCGGGCTGGGCGCTGACGGCGGCGCCGGTGCGTGTCCAGGAGTCGATGGCCAGCCGGGGCTGCCCGTACGCCTGATCCCCGGCGGCGCCGTGTGGCAGCCATTCAATAATGGGAGCGCACGCTACTTGAGCGGCACGCCGCTCGCGCGCGAGAACGCGAGCGTCGCGCTCACCGCGCTAGGTGCCGCGGGCGACCGCGTGTACGTCCGCGTCGAAATCGTGGACCAGCCGCAGTCGTTCCCTTTCAGCGGCAGCCACTCTCCGGTTGGACACGCGCAGAAGTCGCGTTTCGTTTTCCTCGGCACGATCCCGGCTTCGGGCACGCTGTCGACGACGATTCCAACAGGGCCGCTCGGCGCCGGAGTTCCGTCGCGTGTGTGGCGGCTGCGCTCGACGTTCGTCGTGGCGAGCGGCGCCGTTGCGGAGGGCAACGACTTCGTCGTGGCGATCGTCGACTCGGCGCTCTGAATCCACGCACTGTCCAAGGCGCCGTCCGCGAGCACGGCTGCGCGCGGACGGCGTCGGCGTTAGCGCGAGGCGCTGCCGGCGTTAGCATGACGGGATGCCGGTCCCGTCCGACGCTGCTGAAACGCCGCCCGGCGTAGCGCGCATCGGCGACTTCCGCATCCTGCGCACGCTTGGCGAGGGCGGCATGGGCGTCGTCTACGAGGCCGAGCAGGACAATCCGCGCCGCAAGGTTGCACTCAAGGTCGTGCGCACGGCGCGGATGGCGATCCCGGAGATCGTCAAGCGCTTCGAGCGCGAGGCCCACGTGCTCGGGCTGCTCCAACATCCCGGCATCGCGCAGATCTACCACGCCGGCACGGCCGACACCGGCGAAGGACCGCAGCCGTACTTCGTGATGGAGCTCGTGAACGGGCGCCCGCTCACGGAATACGTGAACGAGCAGAAGCTCGACACGCGGCAGCGCATGGAGCTCCTCGCGCGCATTTGCGACGCGCTCGAGCACGCGCACCAGAAGGGCGTCGTCCACCGCGACCTGAAGCCCGGCAATATCCTCGTCGTCGCCGAGTCCACCCCCACCCCCGCAACGGTGTACGCGACACGCGCGAGCTCGGCGGCGCGCCTCGACGACGTCGCGCACGTCGGTCAGCCGAAGGTCCTCGACTTCGGCGTCGCGCGCATCGTGGAGTCCGATCTGCCACAGCACACCTTGCAGACCGCGGTCGGCCAGCTGCTCGGCACGGTGCAGTACATGAGCCCCGAGCAAGTGACGGGGCGATCGGAAGACGTCGACGCGCGCAGCGACGTGTACGCGCTCGGAGTGATCGGCTACGAGCTCGCGTGCAGCAAGATGCCGTACGAGCTGCGCGGCGTCGGCATGCTCGAAGCCGCGCGTGTCATCCAAGACGAAGAAGCGACGCCCCTCTCCTCCATCGACCGCACGCTGCGCGGCGACGTCGAGACGATCCTCGCCAAGGCGCTCGAGAAGGACCCTGCGCGCCGCTATCCGAGCGCGGGCGAGATGGCGGCCGACATCCGGCGGTACCTGCACGACGAGCCGATCGTCGCGCGGCCGCCCACCGCGACCTACCAACTGAAGAAGTTCGCCGCGCGCAACAAGGCGCTCGTCGGCGGGATCGCGGCCGTGTTCGTGGCGCTCGTGATCGGCCTGGTCGGCACGGCGATGGGCTACGTCGAGGCGCGGCGCAACGAGACGCTGGCGCGTGAGTTCGGCGAGGAAGCGAAGCAACGCGCGGAGGAAGCGCTGCGCGCGCGCGACGAGGCGACGACGGCGCGTGATGAAGCGACCTTGGCGCGCGACGAGGCCACGACCGCTCGCGACGAAGCCGCGGCGGCGAAGGTGCGCGCGGATGCGGCGGCCGCCGAAGCCGAGGCGATCAACACGTTCCTCGTGAAGGACCTGCTCACCGCGTCCGATCCGAACAAGGCCAAGGGCAGGAAGCTCACGCTCGAAGACGTGCTCGAGAATGCCCGCACCCACGCCGACGAGGCCTTCCAAGACCAGCCGCTGCTCTCCGCGCGCCTGCACGCGACCCTCGGTGAGATCGAATACCGCCTGGGACGCTTCACGGAGGCGGAGCGCCATTTCCGGAGCGCGTGGGATGTCCGGCGCGAACGGCTCGGCGCGAACGCCGCGGACACTCTCGACGTGCAGGGCAATCTCGCCGTGGTCCTGCGCGAGCTCGAGCGCGGCCCGGAAGCGCTCGCGCTCCAGCGCGACCTCGTCGGTGTCTTTCGCGAGCGAGGCGAGGAGAGAGAACTCGTGTCGTCGCTGTGTCGAATGGGACAGACCCTGAGCAGCATGGGCGATCTCGCCGCCGCGCAGTCCGCCTACGACGAAGCGCTTGAACGCCTCGAAGCGCTGCCACCCGATCAGCGAAGCTCGCGCAGCACGCTCCCGACGTTGCTCGCCGATCGAGCGACCCTGCTCTCGAAGCAGGGCCGCAACTCCGAGGCCCGGCTCGACTACGAGCGCGCCCTGTCGCTCTACCACGAGACCGAAGGCGACGTCCACCCGGACGTCGCGCGGGTGATGGGCATGCTCGCGACGATCACGCGGGTCGAAGGCAACCCAGAGAAGGCTCTTGCGGAGCTGGAGGCCGTGCTCGCGATGGAGCGCCAGATCTTCACGCACGACCATCCCGACATCGCGAACACGCTCGCGCTGATGGGACAAACGACGCTCGACCTGGGAAACTACGCGCAGGGCGAGACTTGGCTGCGCGAATCGCTCGCGATGCACGAGCGCCTGGGTCAGTCCGATCACAAGAGCGAAGCCATGTCACGCGTGAAGCTGAGCCGGGCGCTCAACGTGCTGGGCAAGTCGATCGAAGCCGTGGCCGAGGTCGAGAAAGCCATCGCGAGCCTGGAGAGCTTTGCGGGAACTCCGGACGCCGAACGAGGCGACGCATACTTCCAACTCGCGTTGAGTCAACGCACGCTCGGCGACATCGCCGCTGCCGGAGCCGCCGCACGCAAGTCGCTCGAAATCCGCCGCGGGATCGAGCACCCGGATGGCCTCGATCTCGCACAAAGCATGAGCCTCGTGGCGCAGATTCATCACTCGCTGAAGGAGTACGACCAGGCTGAGCCGCTGTACGTCGAAGTGCGCGAGCTGTACGCGCAACTTGACGGCCCGCAGAGCAAGAACGTCGCGATCGCGGATGCGAACCTCGGCTCGTTCGCCCTCGAGCTGGACCGGCTCGACGAAGCGGAGGAGCGGCTGCGCGCGGCTGTCGACACCGCCGCGCTGCGGTACCCACCCGATCATCCGGATCTGGCGACGATGCGCTACCAACTCGCGCGCGTGATGCGGCGCGCAGAGAAGCAGGCCGACGCGATCGAGATCCTGCGTGAGGTGCTCGAGGTGCAGCGCGCGAAGCTGCCGGTGAGTCACGGCTCGACGCTGAGCACGCTGGTCGAGCTCGGCGAGGCGCTCACGGAGACCGGCAGCGCCGCCGACGCGGAACCGTTGCTGCGCGAAGCGCTCGAAGGGCGCCGCAACGCCGCGGCGTCCAAAGGCGCGAAGTTCGCGCGCGCTGCAGCCGCGCTCGGCGATTGCCTCGTCGCGCAGGAGCGACGTGAGGAAGCCGAGTCGGTGCTCCTCGAGAGCCAGTCGGCGTGGGAAGGCGTGCAGGGCGAGGACAAGGCCACCGCGCGCGCGGCGCGTCGGCTCGCCGACCTGTACACGGCGCTGGGACGCGTCGAGGACGCGGCGCATTGGAGCGAGCGTGCGAGCGAGGCACCATGACGTCCGGCACGCATGAGTCTTCCGACTGAAGCGCGCGCTGTGACGAACGAACCGTCATTCGGAAGGGTCGCGTCGACCTACCAAGCACACCGGCCGCCGTATCCGCGGGCGCTCTTCGACGCGCTTGCGCGCGCCGTTCCGCCGCCGCGCAGGCGAGCGGTCGATCTCGGCGCGGGCACCGGACTCGTCGCGCTGGAGCTGTGCGAACTGTTCGAGTCGGTGACGGCGGTCGAGCCTGACGAGCGCATGCTCGCAGCGTTTCCGCGTGCGCACACTCGTTTGCTCCGTGTGTGTGCACGCGCGGAGGACGTCGACACAGCCGCCGGCTCGCTCGATCTCGTGACGTGCGGCAATGCGCTGCACTGGATGGACGCACCGGTCGTCGTCGAGCACGCCGCGAGTTGGCTGCGCTCAGGTGGCGTGTTCGCGGTGTTCCGTTATGGACCGCCGCACGCGCTGAATCGCGTCGACGATGTCTTGCGCGCGGAGATGACCGAGCGCTGGCTCCCATTCCTCAGTCCCAGGATTCAGGACGAGGCGTACTCACGTCGCAGCGTGCAGAGCTCGACACGATGGCGAACGGTCGACGTGTCGACGATCGCGAACGTGATGGAGCTCACGCCCGCGGAGCTCGTCGGGTTCTGCGAAGGCACGTCGTACGGCTCGGCATACGTCGCGACGCTGCCGCGTCCGCAGGAATACCTCGATGATCTGCGAACTCGTGTGTCGTCCGCGTCGCAAGGACGCGCCATCCCGGTCGACTTCGGGCTGGAGCTGATCCTCGCGCGCCGCGGCGAGTGAGCGACGCGCGTTGCGTTATCCTCATCCGTAACTCTCGACCAGGAGCATCGATCATGGCAGTCAAACCCGTTCCGGACGGCTATCACACCGCGACTCCGTACCTCGTCGTCGACGGCGCGGCGAAGGCGCTCGAGTTCTACAAGAAGGCCTTCGGCGCCGAGGAGCTGTTCCGCATGGAAGCACCCGGCGGAAAGATCGGCCACGCCGAGTTCAAGGTCGGCAACTCACCGATCATGATCGCGGACGAGCATCCCGAGATGGGATTCAAGGGACCGAAGGCGTTCGGCGGCACCGCCGTCGGCATCATGCTGTACGTCGCGAACGTCGACGAGATGTTCAAGCGCGCGATCGGGCTCGGCGGCAAGGAAGAGCGTGCCGTGCAAGATCAGTTCTACGGCGATCGCTCGGGAACGTTCGTCGATCCATTCGGCCACCGGTGGACGATCGCGACGCACACGGAAGACTTGACGCCGGAAGAGATCGGGAAGCGCGCGGCCGCGATGGAGAAGCAGTAGTAGCCGGATGAATCAGCTAGGAAGCCCGCACGCCGTTCATCGCGCGTTCGCGCTCCAGAAAGACAAGCGGACTCATCGCCTTCCGCCCCCGCCCGGCAGGTCCATACCTTCGTTGAGGATCCCGACGTAGCGCACATAACTGAACACCCGCCCGCGTTGCTTGCGCGTCAGCTCAGCGACCAGCCCGAGACGCTCCAGATGCGCCAGCGATCTGTTCACGGTCGCGGGCGTTAAGCCTGTCGCGGTGGCGATTGAAGCGGCGGTAGCGATCGGCTGGCGCTGCAAAACGCGGTGAATCGCGAGTACGGAGGCTGCGGCGCGGCCCAGACTTTCGATGCGTCGGGCGTCGGCGGACGCAAGTTCCAGCAACCGCTTGGCGGACGTGGCCGCCTCTGTGGCGCTCGCCAACACGGCATCGGCAAAGTACTCGAGCCAGCTCTCCCAATCGCCCGACAGTCGCACCGCGTTCAGCAACTCGTAGTAGGTCTGCCGGTGCTCCTTGAAATACAGGCTCAAGTACAGCAGCGGCTCGCGCATCAAACCATCCGCCGCAAGTTGCAGCGCGATCAGCAAGCGACCAAGCCGTCCATTGCCGTCGAGGAACGGGTGGATGGTTTCGAACTGCACATGCGCGAGCGCGGCCTTGACGAGCGGCGGTGTGGGCTCGGGCTGGTCGTGCAAGAAGAGTTCGAAGTGCTTCAGGCACTCGTCGAGCTCACTCGCCGGCGGCGGAACGAACACGGCATTGCCGGGCCGCGTGCCACCGATCCACACCTGACTGCGGCGATACTCGCCCGGCGTGAGTCTCGACCCGCGTCCGTGGTCGAGCAGTACCTTGTGCACCTCGCACAACAAACGCAGCGACAGCGGAAAGCCTCCGCGCAGCCGCTCGAGTCCGTGTTCGAGCGCCGCCACGTAGCGGCTGACTTCGCGCGCATCTTCCACCGGCACGCCCGGCTGCTCGTCGAGTTCGAAGAGCATCAAGTCGGCGAGCGACGACTGCGTGCCTTCGATCATCGACGACAGCACCGCCTCCTTGCGTACGAAGCTGTAGAGCAAGAGCCCCGCGTTCGGCAGCAGATCGGTGACTGCGTCGAGCCGACCCAAAGCCACCAGCGCAGCGTCGAAGCGCCCACGCAACGCCGGGCTCCAATGAATGGCCGGGCGCGGCGGCAGCGGCGCGGGGACGAAGGCTTGGTAGGCCTCGCCGGGGATGGCGACCTTGAGGTAGCGGCCTTGCAGAGTGCGCTTCATCGGCGGCGCCAACCTAAATTAGCGGCGCTCGCTATTTTAGGATAGGCCGTCTTCCTAAACCAGCGGGCGCGACCGTAGGCCCCCTTGACCCCGTGAGCGCCTACCGCCGGGACCGCAGCCTCGGAGCGGACCGCTGGGCCGGCGCGTCTTCGGCGGGGTAGCGCGGGCGACGCGCAATCAAACTTCGCCGGTCACTCGCACTGGAGAGATGCGGAATGGCCCGCGGACTTCGAGTGGATGAGCGCTCGAGGGAGCGCGAGGCCGCCGGCTCGTCGGGTGTCACAGCTCGCTGTCACAGTGTGTCACAGCTCCAGACACGCTGGACGCCCTGTCACCGCCTCCGCAATCAGCCATGGCGCGAGTTGTGGCGCAAGTTTGGCGCGAGTTCGTGAGACGCCCTGAACTCGAAGTGGCGGCGCGGTTCCGACCGTCGCGGGTCACAGCCCGTCGAACTTGATGAACACGCGCGCTTCGTCGGTAGTTGCGAGCCACGTTTCGTTCGAGCATCTCGAGCACGAGCACCGCTCAGACCTCGTCGGACTCATTGGAGAACGAGCGTTTCCGCGAGCGCGTGCAGCGGTATCGAACCGCCGGGATCTGTGGGACGTGGTGGTCGGCCGGTTGTCGACCAGTACAGCGTCGCGTCCTCCGCGGGAGTCGAGAAGCTCAGCCGATTCGCTTCCCCCGGTCGCAGTGAATTCCCGCCCGCGAACTCGCCCCAGAGTTCGTGCCACTGCCAACCAATCCTCCAGGTCTGACCGTCACCCGGCAGCGCTCGACACTCCACGAGGATGTCGTGCTGCGCGCGAGCGACCGGCGCGTAGCGGCCCTCGGCGTCGCGTTCGAAGGCCCACGGTTCGTCGCGGTCTTCGAGAACTACGTGGATCTGCAAGCGCTTGGGCGGCGGAATCGGCCAAGCGGCGCCTTCGCGATTGGGCCCCGTCTGGAGGAGTTTGGCATCGCGCTTGGAGCGGATCAGGAACAGCTCGAGTCGGCCGTCGGACATCGGCACGGCATCGCGCACAGTCCACCACACATCCCGCGAACCGGCGCACTGCACGCTCTCCCAACGCACGGACTTCGGCGACAAGCCGTGGCCGGCCGCGAGCACGAGTTCGCCGCGCGCAGACGTGAGACGCATCTCGCCGCAATCGAACCGAGACGCACCTCCCGTATCGAACAGCTGCTCGAACGACTCGAAGCCGGGCGCTTCTATGCGGAGCAACAATTGTGAGGGTGGGATCAACGGTGAGTCTCGATTCGTCAGCAGATTGGTCGGGCCGCGCAAACGGAATCCGCCATCCGCAGCGAGCTCGAGAGCGCGCGCTTCGGAACTCCACGCCCACACGTTCTTGCCTTGTTCGACGAAACTCCACGTGAGGTCCGTCACCCCGACGGGCGCCGAAGTCGAGTCTGCGACCACACGTCCTGTGAGCTCGAACGCTGGCCGCAACTCGAGCGTGCGCCGTGTGCCGTCGTGCACGAACACGAGCCGACCGTAGGCGCTCGTCACTTGATCACGTGCGGCGAGTGAGATCAGCGCACCGGTGGGCACGACGTCGACGTGCCAGTCCTCCGCGCCGCCGGCGACGATCGCATCCTGCCAGAAGATCTCGGGAGCGTACGTGACCACGCTGCCCCACGGATGCTCCTCGGTCCCACCGGAGGGTCCGCCTTCCACGACGCGCACGATCTGTATCTCGAGCGGACCAATCGAATCCGAGCCGTCGCGAACGACGTGCACGTCGAGCGGCGCAACGTCGACGAATGAATCGCACGGCACGGACCACGATCCGCGCGCGTGCGCGGTGGCGGCGAAATGAACGTCCGCACGCCGTCCGTCGCGCCATCGAAGTACTGCTTCCATGGGACGGCCTCCAGCGCCCTCACGCGCCAGCTCACTCGAGACCGCCAACGCCCAACGATCGTCGGAGATCCAACCCCACGCGATCGCGCGGCGCAGCTCCGGTCGCATGGACGACGCCGTTCCGTGCGGGTCGGTGAACGGATCCGAAGGGTGGATCGACATCGTGCATTGCCGCAGGCCAGTCGATTCGAGCACCAGAAGTGCGTCGGGCTCGAGCACGACTTCCTCGCCGCCGGCCGAAACACGCGCGGCTAGATGTCCAGGCGCGCGTACGTTACAGGGCATCGTCATCGATCCGAATTCGCCGCGTTGTTCCTCGAGATCGATGCGCAGCCATTCCGACTCGCGCGTCTGCCATTCGATGAACGGCAGTGCGAGCCCGATCGAGGAGCGAACGATCAATGTCGTCGTGTGAAGCTCGAGCTTCGGCGGCTCCGCAGGCGGTGGCGGAACCCGCTCTATGCTGCGGACGGCGACGTCTTGAGCGTCGAGCTCCTCGGATCGAGCTTCCGTCGTCGGAGTTGCGAAAGTCGAAAAAGCACCGTCTCGAGGACTGCTCGAAGGCCGCAAGAGAAACCACGCGACGAACGCGACCCCGACGAGGATCACAGTCGCGATGACGAGCTTCATGGGGCCGTCATGCTACCGATCACTTCACGGCCGAGCGCGGCTAAGGCGCGACTCACTTCGCGTCCGGACCCGTGATGCCCTGACAACGCGATTCTTGACCTGTGCCATCTCGTGAAGCGACCGCTTGCAACCAAACGGCGTCGACCAGGTCTCATGTGTGAGCGCAGCACTCACGCCGCTCTCGAGAGAGCCACCGAACTTCATCCCCGTCCATGATCCCGCTCGAGTTCGTCGTCCCAGATCGCCCGATCTCCCAACAGGTCCGGCGCCGTGCGCGACTGCGCGCCTGGCAGGAGCTCGTGGCTGCACACGCTCGCTTGGCTGCCGGCCCGGAACGAAACCTGACTTCGGAGCCCGTCGCGTTGCGGATCCTGTACCTTTCTGACCAGAACGCGCTGGACGTAGACAATCTTCTGAAACCGATCCAAGATGCCCTGATCGGCGTCGTGTTCGACGATGATGTCGTGGTCACGGACGTCGAAATTCGGCGGCGCTCGATGCAGACCGACTTCGAACTTCACGCACCGTCGCCCGCGTTACTGACCGCTTTGGAGCTCCGGCGTGAGTGCGTCCTCATCTCGCTCGCTGACGCGCCAGCTCAGGACGTTCTCGCATGAACGAGCAATCCGCACGCGACGACGCCGTTCGCAAGGTAGCGGAGGATTACCGCCGTCGAGGCTACGACGTCGAGATCAAGCCCCGCGGGTCGAGCATTCCCGATTTCGTGGAAGGAGCGCTTCCGGATCTGATCGCGCGCCGACCGAACGAGTCGATCGTCGTCGGTGTCCAGTACGGAACACGCTACTCGGTCAGTGACAAATGGGGAGAGGTCGCTCGACGGGCCCGGCAGGAACCGGGCTGGCGGTTCGATCTCGTGTTCGTGGCCCCGGATGAATCCGAACCGGTGTTCGAAGGACCGAAGCCGTCGCTGGCTGCGCTGGAGCAACGTGCCCGATCCGCTGGGACACTGCTCCAGGGAACCGAGAGCGAAGCGGCGTTCCTCCTTCTGTGGAGCGCACTCGAAGGGACGCTTCGTCTCATCGCGGACCGCGAGACGCTTCCGGTCACGACTCTCCCGACGTCAGCGCTGCTGCGAGAGCTCTACTCGGCGGGAGAGCTCAGTCGACAGCAGTTCCACGAGGCGCTGAGACTCCTGCCGATACAGAACCAGTTGGTCCATGGCGCAGGTCAACTCGAGCGCGCCGACACAGTGCATCTCCAGCGCCTGGTGCAGGACCTGCTCGCCGAAGTGAAAGCGGCTTGAGCCGCTACAACCCCGCGACGATTCGCGCGGGCATCTCGAGCTCGAGCACGACGCCATTGCCTAAGGTGCGTGTCTCTCCAAGACGTGAAGTGATTCTCTGAACCGAGGGGCGAATCAACGGATTGCCTCGCAGTACGCTGACTTCATGAAAGTCCTCAAACCACTTCGCACGCTCGACGGCTTCAGTAGCGCCTTCGACAACGGCGGCCGCTTCTGGAGCCTTTGGTCGGACGCAGGCGATGGCGTCATCACGAAGGGGGAGCTCGCCAAGGGAGGAGCTTCTCTGGCTGCCGGCCGTACCGCGGTCCTTCACTTCGAGCTACTGCGCGACTGTCTGCCGGCGGCGGAGGCGAAGCAAGCGCTCGCGTCCTTGGACAAAAAGGCCACGGCGCGATGGAAGAAGCACCAGCCCGTGCGTTGCTCTGCCGCAGACGCCGTCGCACAGCGGAAGGGCACGGCGGTCATCGTGGAGTGCGAGCCCGTGCGAGCCGAGGTCCGCGAAGGTCAGGGACTCACGTTCATCATGATGATCCCGGCGGGCAAGGTCATGGTCCCAGTCCTCGTGCCCGTCGCCCGGCGATTCCGTCTCTGGCGGCTCTGCGGTCGAGCCGGCTCCGCGGGGACCACACTTCTCGCCGTTTCGCCAAAGAGCTTGGACCTCTCCGGACGACGCCTGGCCATCGGCGCGATCGTGGAGGAAAGCCACTCCAGGCCGTCGAAGGGCGAGCCGAAACGCCGCTACTTGGTGGGAGTCGCCGCCTGTCCGATCTAGCGGGGCCGCGCCCCGCCCCGGCGCCGACGGGTGCCGTCGAGCAGGAAGCCGCGCACACGCAGGCAACCGTCCGGCGTCCTGTGCAGTCACCAGCGAAGCGGCGAACGCAGCTCGCGAGAACTACTCCCGCAGCGTCGCTCTTCCCGATCGATGGCTCGCGTGGCACGTCTCACTTCCGTCGACTTGCGCATCCTGCTGCAGGAGGGCGAAGGCACCCGCCTCGAGTTCAAGGAGAGCGTGTCGGGCTCTCTCGCGCGCGCACTCGTCGCGTTCGCGAACACGCTCGGCGGCCGGCTCGTGGTCGGGGTCCGCGATGATGGAACCGTCGTCGGTGTGAGGGACACGAACGGGTTTCGTGCCCGCGTCTACGACATTGCACGCAACTGCGACCCGCCGGTGAGCGTGCGCGTCGAGGCCGTAGGTGACGTGTTCGTGGTGCATGTGCACGAGAGCGACTCCAAGCCCGTGCAGTGCAGCGACGGCTTCTTCTGGCGGCAAGGTGCGGTCACGCAGAAGCTGTCGCGGGACGAGATTCGGGACTTCTTCCGGACCGAGCGCGCGATTCGCTTCGACGTCTCGACGTGCGCGGAGTTCCGCTACCCGCAAGACTTCGACCGAGAGAAGTACCTCGCGTGGCTGAAGCTCTCGGGCATCTCCGGGCGGCCACGCACCGAAGACGTCCTGGTCAACATCGAAGCCGCCGAGCGGATAGGCAGCACGCTTCGATTCCGCAACGGCGGCGTGCTGTTCTTCGCGAAGAACGTCCGTCACTTCTTCAATCAGGCGTACATCACCTGCCTGCTCGCGAAGGGCACGGACAAGGTGCACGTCCTCGACCGCAAGGACTTCGACGGCGGGATCGTCGCGGACATCGAGGACGCGATGCGTTTCATCGAGCGCAACACGCGCGCGGCGTGGAAGATCGAAGCCATTCAGCGGCAGGACATCCCGGAGTACCCGATGACCGCGCTGCGCGAAGCGATCATCAACGCGGTCATGCACCGCGACTGGTTCATCGACGGCGCGAACGTGTTCGTCGAGCTCTACAGCGATCGAATCGAGGTCGTGAGCCCCGGTGGGCTGCCGAAGGGAATGAGCGTCGGTGATCTCGGTCGCAAGGCGGTTCGGCGCAATACGCTCATCGCCGACCTCTTGCACCGCATCGGGTTCATCGAAAAGGCCGGCACGGGTGTGCGACGGATCCGCGAGGAAGCGCGCGCCGGCGGCTACCCGGAACCGGTGTGGGAGGTGAACGGGTTCACGACGGCGAGCTTCCGGCCGAATCCCTCGGTCCGCGCAGCGGTGCATGCTCACGCGGGCGAAACCGGACGGCATGAGCAACGAGTACCCCCCCACTACCCCCCCACTACCCCCCCAGTCTTACTGGCTCTGGGCGGGGCGAGCGAGCCGCTTTCGCGTGCAGACCTTCAACGGGCCGCGGGGTTGCGCGACCAGAAGCACTTCGTCGCGGAACATCTCCGACCGCTGGTCGCGGCAGGGCTGTTAGAACCGACAAATCCTGGCCGACTACGCGGCCAGAAGCAGCGCTACCGACTGACAGATTCCGGCCGCGCGTTCCTGGCGCGGTATCAGTCGACTGAGTAGGTCACGAGCAACGATGTACCGCGCGCGTCACAACCCCGCGACGTTTCGCTCGAGCATCTCGAGCTCGAGCACCATGTCGGCGCGGCGCCCGCGCTCCTCTTCGACGACGTCCGGATCCGCGCGGTCGAGGAAGCCCTGATTGGACAACTTCGCGTCCGCGCCCGTGATGCCCTGACGCACTTTCTCCGCGCGCTTCTTCAAGACGTCGCCGAGCTTCACGAAGTCGACGTCATCGCCGAGGCGCACGAACACTTCGATCGCGCCCGCCACTGCGACGGCCGTGCCCTTCGGTCGATCGAAGCGCGTGTCGATGTCGTACGACTCGAGGAACGCGAGACCGCGCACCGTCGCCGAGTGCTCCTTCAACACGGCGCGATCCACTTCACGCGGCGCGGCGATCCATGCGACGAGGCGCTGCCTCTCCCCCGCCATCGTCAAGTTCCGAACTCGGCGCACGGCCTGCACCAAGTCCTGAATCGTCTGCATCTCCGATTCGGCGCGCTCGTCGTGCGCGACGCCTTCGCCCGTCGGCCACGTGCTGTTCATCAGCATCGGCCTCTGTCCAATGCCACCCTGTCCGACACCGCTCTGTCCGAGCGTCTCGTGCAGCGCCTTCCACAAGATCTCGGTGAGGAACGGCGTGAACGGGTGCAGCATCGCGAGCGTGTCCGTCAACACGCGCACGAGCGTTCCGCGCGCGGCCGGCGCGGTGTCGTCCGTCTGCGACAGCAAGCGCGGCTTGACGATCTCGAGATACCAATCGCAGAAGTCGTTCCAGACGAAGCGGTAGAGCGTCGTCGCGGCGATGTTGAGTTGGTACGAGTCGAGCGCGGCGGACACTTCACGCCGCGTCGCATCGAGCCGCGACAGAATCCAGCGGTCCTCGAGGCGCGCCGCGGACTTCGAGCTGCCGTCCGTCCGCGGTCCTTCGAGGTTCAAGAGCACGAAACGCGCCGCGTTCCACACCTTGTTGCTGAAGCGGAAGCCCTGGTCGAAACGCTCCGGCGACAGCTTGACGTCCTGCCCTTCCTTCGTGAGCAGGATCAAGCTGTAGCGCACCGCGTCCGCGCCGAACTTGTCGATCATCTCGATCGGGTCGATGCCGTTGCCGGCCGACTTCGACATGCGCCGGCCCTTCGCGTCGAGCACGGTCGCGTGCACGTTGCACACTTCGAACGGACAGCGTTGATCTTCCGGCAGGTGATCGAGGAACTCGTATCCCGCCATCACCATCCGCGCGACCCAGAGATAAATGATCTCGCGCGCGGTCGACAGGAACTGCGTCGGGTAGAGCCGCGCGAGATCGTCCGTGAGATCCGGCCAACCGAGCGTCGCGAACGGCCACAGCCACGACGACGCCCACGTGTCCAAGACATCTTCGTCCTGCCGCACGATCGGCTTTTTCGTCAGCGGGTGCGGCGAACCGATCGCGAGATCGGTGCGCGACGCGACGGGCACGCCGTCCTCGTCGTACCACACCGGAATCTGGGGCCCCCACCACAGTTGGCGGCTGATGCACCAGTCGTGCACGTTCTCGAGCCAGTCGAGATAGACCTTGGTCCAGCGCTCGGGCCGGAACTTCAACGCGCCGGTTTTCACCGCACGGATCGCGGGCTCGGCGAGTGGTTTCATCTTCACGAACCACTGCTCGCTCACCATCGGCTCGATCACGCTCTTGCTGCGGTCGGAGATCGGCACGTTGTGCTGGATGTCCTCGACCTTGGCGAGGAGTCCCAGCTCGTCGAGCTTCTTGACGATCGCCTCGCGCGCTTTTTCGCGCGGCATGCCGGCGAACTCACCGCCGTTCTCGTTCAGGCGACCGTTCTTCTCGAGGATGTTGATGATCGGCAGGTTGTGCCGCGCGCCGCGCTCGTAGTCCGCCGGATCGTGCCCGGGCGTCACTTTGACCGCGCCGGTTCCGAACTCGGTGCTCACCGATTCGTCGGCGACGATCGGGATCTCGCGCTCGACGAGCGGCAGCACGAGCAGCTTGCCGACGAGCGACTTGTAACGCTCGTCGTCGCCGTTCACCGCGACGCCGGTGTCGCCGAGCATCGTCTCGGGCCGCGTCGTCGCGACCGTGACATGCTCGCCGGCGGCGCCCTTCACCGGATAACGGATGTAGTAGAGCTTGTCCTTGCGCGGAACGTTCTCGATCTCGTCGTCGGAGACGGCCGTCTCGAGCACGCAGTCCCAGTTGACGAGGCGCGCGCCGCGGTAGACGAGTCCCTTCTCGAACAGACGCACGAACGACTCGCGCACCGCGCGCGACATGTGCGGCTCGAACGTGAAGCGCTTGCGCGACCAGTCGCACGACGAACCCAGGCGCCGGTATTGCTCGAGGATGTAGTCGCCGTGCCTGTCGCACCACTCCCATATCTTCTGCACGAACGCTTCGCGGCCGATGTCCTTGCGCGTCTTCTTCTCTTCTTCGTAGAGCTTGCGCTCGACCACGGCTTGCGTCGCGATGCCGGCGTGGTCGGTGCCGGGGAGCCACAGCGCGGTGAACCCGCACATGCGCCGGTGGCGGATCACGATGTCTTGGATCGCGCCGTTCAGCGCGTGCCCCATGTGCAAGACGCCCGTCACGTTCGGTGGCGGGATCATGATCGTGTAGGTCTTCTCGCCGTGGACCGGAGCCTTGGGCTGGAAGCCGCCGCTCGCGACCCAATCGGAATAGATCTGCTTTTCGAAGTCGGCGGGAGTGAAACGGGTCGGGAGTTCCATGTCGGTGCGCGCGCGTCCGGCGGCGTTCAGCCACCGCAACGGGCCGATCACTTCACCCGCCGCGACTGCCCCGGTCAAGGCGCGCCGTAGCGCCAGGGACCTTCGACGATGTTTCCGGACTCGAGGCCAAGGTCCATCCAATTCAACCCGACGGAATTTCCGGGCCGCGACTCGAACACCGTGCGTCCGAAGCCGTTCTCGACGTTCGTGCAGCGATTGTCGACGCCGTGGAACTCCATCCGGCCGCCGCCTTCTTCGTCCCCGAACGTGATCGTGAGCGCGTTGGATCGACCGGCGCACACGAAACGCGCGTGCCCGCCTCCGCGGACTGCGAGCGGCTGCATGTCGCCGACCCACTGCGCACGCCCGCTCGCGCCGAGTTCGACGTCCACGGGAGTGCGCGCGCCATCGACCGCGTAGCGAATCGCGACGTCACCGACGTTCGCGAGATGGCCCTTCGCGCTGTCCACGCTCTCGCCCGGATCGAGGTTCGCGAACGGCGACGCATCCGCGAAGAGCGGAACCGCGCGCACGAACGCGAGGATCGCGACGCCGCCCGTCGCGGCCTGCGGGACGCACATCGTCTCGATCCAGTGGCCCTCAGGTTGCGGCGCGCTGCCGCTCATTCGGCCGAGCAGCACGCCGCTCGAGTCGCGCCACGCGAGCGAGACCTCGAGCTCCACCGGAGAAAATCCGTACGAGATCGAAGCACGCACGTCGAGCTCGAGCGCATCGCTCGCGGCGGGAGCGCCCGCGGCGAGGCGCGCGGGAATCCGAGCGCTCCGTCCCGGCTCGACGATCGCCGGCGGACGTTCGAGGCGCCGCATCGCGGGATCTTGCGAGGCTTCGAGCAGCGTCCGTCTTCCCGTTTCGTCGACGCGCACTCCGAGCAACGCGCCCTCAAGGCTCGACTCGATGCCGAGCGACTCCACGAGTTCGAGCGGCACGTCGAAGAGCGTGGTCTCGATGCGGAAACCCGTCGGCTCCATCAGCGGCGGCTGGACCCAATGCGTCGCGCGCGGCGGTGCGCTCGTGCTACACGCGACGCTCGCGATCGACGCGATCAGCGCGAGAGCTGTTCGATTCACACGCAACACGCGGAATCGACGGTTTCGCCGGCCCCGGTCAGCGGCGAAGAGAGGATCGATCGCGCGCGGCGCGCATCGAGACATGCATCGGGCGGTCGCAGCGCGCCCTGCCCGAGCTCGGCCGATCCCACTGGTTCGACGCACTCCGCCGACAGACCCTTCGCTCGCAGCATCCACAGGCCCAGATCGTAGCGCGTGATCCGATGCCGACCAGCGACGTGCAATCGCCCCGCGTGCTGCGTGTCGAGCAGCTCGCAGAGCGCGGCCGCAGCTTCGACGACAGAGAGCGGTGTGCGCCATTCGTCGGTGCACAGGCGCGGCCTTTCGCCGCGAGCGATGGCAGCGAGAAGACTGTCCGAGGCGCCGAGGCCGCGTCCACCCGACGGACCGAAGAGCAGCGGCACGCGGACGACGAGCGCGTTCCCGCACGCCTCGAGAACGGCCACTTCGCCTTCCATTTTCGTGCGGCCGTAGTGCGACACCGGCGCCGGCGGATCGCTCTCGCCGTAGCCGCCCGCCCTGGGTGCGCCGCCGCCGAACACGAGGTCGGTGGAAACGGTGACGAGTCGCGCGCCGCTCGCCGCGCACGCGGAGGCCACTCGTCGCGGCAACTCGACGTTCAGCGCGCGCGCCAGCTCGGGATAGGCCTCGCAATCGGAGATCTTCGCCAGCGCCGTGCACAGGACGACGCGCCGCGGAGACAGTTCTTCGAAGAGCGCTTCGACTGAGTCCGCGCGCAGCGCGTCGAACGGCACGGTGCGCGCGGCGCTTCCCGTGAGCGCGACATGCGGCTGGCGACTCGCCGAGTAGACCTGCGGCTCCTCACCCGCGCGCGCGATTGCAGCCATGACGACGTGGGCACCGAGGAAACCGCTGCCGCCGAGGACCAGCGTCGCACCCGAGGCCGGCTTGCGCATCCGCGCAAGAGACGCCGCAGAGAGGCGCGCGTCAAGCGCGCGGCAGACGGTTCCGCGTGGGCTATGCTCTCGCGCCGAGCCCGCGCGTGCCCACCCCGTTCCACAAAGCTTGGATCATCGCGAACCCGATCGCCGGACGCGGTCGGGCGCGACACGCAGCGCATGAGATTGCGCTGGGTCTCTTGCGCATCGGCATCGCGAATGAGCTGCGCTTCACGGGAGCGAAGGGCGACGCGCGCACGTTCGCGCGCGGACTCGACCCGAGCGTCGACTTGGTCGTCGCGGTCGGCGGGGACGGCACGGTCAACGAAGTGCTCGAAGGGCTCGCGGAACGCCGTGTTCCCGTCGCGATCTTCCCGATGGGAACGGCCAATGTGCTCGGCCTCGATCTGGCTTTGCCGCGCGACGCAAAACGTTTCGTCGCGATGATCGCGGAAGGCCGAACGGGCGCGCTCGACATCGCCCGCGTGAATCAGAGCCATCTGTCGTTCCTCGTCGTCGGGATCGGCTTCGACGCGATGGTGGTGAAGGAGCTCGACGCGCGTCGCAGAGGACCGATCACGAAGTCCAGTTGGGTGGCGCCCGCGCTCACGGCCTGGCTCAACTACCGCCCACCGGCGCTCGCCGTCGAAGCGGATGGTGTGCGACTCGACGGCACGTTCGGATGGGTGCTCGCGAGCAACGTCGTCCACTACGCCGGCTTCGCGGTGCTCGCGCGCGACCGCGTGCTCGACGACGGATTGTTCGAGGTGTACCTGTTCGAGCGCAGTTCGCGCGCAGCGCTCGTCGGCTACGCGCTGCGCGGACTGACTGCGGGCTTTCCCGGCGGAAGTTGCCGACGGATCCGAGTGCGTCGTCTCGTCGTCACGTCGAGCGAGCCCGTTCCGATCCAGATCGACGGCGAGGCTCGCGGCGTGACGCCTGTGGAGCTCGAAGTCAGCACCGTGCCCCACATGCTCGTGGTGCCCGCAGCCTGGGCGAACGGCGGCGACCGTGGCGCGAATGGCGGCGATTCGGCACGCTAACGTCGATGACCACACTCCCGCGCCCCACCGTCGAAGTGAACGGCCGACGACTTGGCGGCGGCGAGCTGTTCTTGATTGCCGGCCCGTGCGTCCTGGAGTCGCGCGAGCTCACGTTCGAGATCGCCGAGCGATTGGCGACGATCGCCGCGGAGCGCAAGCTCCCGCTGATCTTCAAGGCGAGCTTCGACAAGGCCAACCGCTCGAGCTTGAAGTCGGTCCGCGGTCCCGGAATGGAGCCCGGGCTCGAGTGGCTCGCCGAAGTGCGCACGCGGTTCGGCCTGCCGGTGCTGACCGACGTGCACCTACCGGAGCAGTGCGCGATCGCCGCGGAGTTCGTCGACGTGCTCCAGATCCCTGCGTTTCTCTGTCGTCAGACGGACTTGCTGATCGCGGCGAGCGAAACCGGCCGCACGATCAACATCAAGAAGGGTCAGTTCCTCGCGCCGTGGGATCTCGCGAACGCGACGAATAAGTGCGAGCAGTCGGGC
>JANOFY010000588.1:0-5637 GCA_031413895.1 Planctomycetota bacterium
GGTCTACACCACCGCGATCAACACCCTCACGCTCGAGGTCTATTACCGCTACGAGAACGCCTTCGGCGGAGCGAAGCGCAACTAGCGCACCGATTGGCGGTCGGGGCCACGTGCTCGTCCGTGGAATCGAGCCTTATTCGCCCCGCACTCCATGGAGATCGATTGAATGCACGCGCGCTGGACTGTTCTGCCTGTAGCCCTTCTGCTGACGTGCCCGGTAGTTGCGCAGTCTGCGGCAATTCTCGGTAAGGACGACGGCGCCTATGCGCGCGCGCTCTACCGCAACGGCTTCGCTGATCTGGCGGAGAAGCTGTGCACGACGATCGAGAGCTCCGGCAAGATCGCGCCGGCGGAAGCCGCGGGATTGAAGTCGCTCCACCTCGACCTGCGCCTCGACCTCGCGCGCCAAGAGCAGGATCTCAGCAAGCGCAAGGAGACGATCAAATCGGTCCTCGTGGACAAGGAAGAGTTCGTCAAGAACTACCCGGGCACGAAGGAGACCGAGGACGTCCAGAACTCGCTGCCCGATGTCTATCGCGTGCTCGGTGAGACGATCACCGCGCTCGTGCAGAAGGAAACGAACATCGCGGAGGTCGCCAAACTCCAGGGGGAAGGGCACGAGATCTACACGCGCGCGGAGGACGCGCTGCGCGCGCGCATCGAAGCGCTCGAGCTCGACCACGAAGATCCCGCGAAAGAAGCGCAGTACATCGCGGCGCGCTACAACCTGCCGCGCACGCAGTATTTCCACTCGATGCTGTATCCGGACGGCGAGTGGAAGCGAAAGGACCTGCTCGAAAAGGCGGTCGAAGGACTCCAACTCTTCGGCCTCGACTACTCCGATCGCGATCTCAACTACGAGGGCATGATCTACATGGGCCTCGCGGATCATGCCCTGGGGAAGACCGCAGAAGCGCTCCAGGATTTCGACGGCGCGATCGAGCTGGGCACCTTCTACGAGAAGGACGCGAAGGGCGTGTACCAGATGGCGCCGATGGCGGCGGACATCGTTTCGAGCGCGGTGCTCCAGAAGATGCTCGTGCAAACCGAGCTGAAGGACTTCGCGGGCGCGATCGCGACGGCGAAGAACTTCTACGAGACGACGCCTGACCCGGAACAAGCGCGGCAAGGTCTCGCGGTGCTCGCCGCGCTCGCCGACGCACAGCTGGCCGCGGGCGACACGAAGGCCGCGGGTGAAACCGCGGAGCGGCTCGTGAAGGCCGACGAGCGCGGTTCGTGGGGCGCGCGCGGCCGCGAGATCCAAGGCCAGCTCCTGAACAGCGGCTCAGGTCCCGTCGACGCGTCCAACGTGCTCAAGATCGCGCAGTCTCTGTGGTCGCGCGGCGACTTCGAGAACGCGGTGCGCGTCTGTCACAAGGCGATCGCCGCCGCGCGCGGCACGCCGAAGGAAGCCGACTTCGCGACCGACGCCTACCTCCTCCTCGGTGCGATCTATTCCGCGCGCCGTTGGAACCACGAAGCGTCCGTCGCGTACGACGTCGTCGCGGACCGCTATCCGAAGGCCGAGCGCGCGCCTGAAGCGGTATACCAGTCGATGCAGACGTACCTGCGACTGAACGCGGAAGAGAAACGGCCGTACTATCGAAAGCGCGTCGAGGACCGGATGAAGATCCTCGCGACGCGCTATTCGAGCCACCCGCTCGCGGCGGGCGTGCAGGTCGCGGAAGGCCAACAGTTCGAGTCCGACGGCGATTTCCTGAAGGCCGCCGAGGTGTACCTCAAGGTGACGCCCGGTTCGACGAGCTACCAAACCGCGCAGTTCCGCGCGGGCAACGCGTACTTCTTGCAAGCGCGCAAGCTCCTCCAGGAAAAGAAGGCCGACGCGGCCAAGCAGTACGTCACGCAAGCCGAGACGCTCTTGACGAAGGCGCGCACCGAGTTCGACGCCCTGCTGAAGGGTACGCTCGATCTCGAAGCGCAAGCTCGCCTCGAGAACATGGCCTTCCAATCGCGTGCCGTGCTCGCGCAGCTCTACCTGCTGCCCGGTGTCGATCGGCTGAGCGACGTCGTGCCGGTGCTCGCCGACGTCGAGGAGCGCTTCGGCAACGACGAGTCGCGCATCGCCGACGCGTGGGGACTGCGCATCCAGGCCCTGCAGAAGCAGGGCAAGTTCGAGGAAGCGGTGTCGCTCCTCGATTCGCTCGTGAAGAAAAATCCCGACTCGCGCGCGATCGGCCCGGCGGCCGGCCTCGTCGCGCGCGCGCTCGATCAACGCGCGATCGATCTGCGCGACAAGGAGTCCAAGCCCGTCGACGCCGATGCGATGCAGAAGCGCGCGGCGAAGTACTACAGCATGAGCGGCCGCGCGATCTTGAAGTCGGGTGTCGGTCGCGGGACGCAGGTCGAGGAACTCGCCGGGCGGCTGTACACGCTCGGCCTCCAAGAGAACGAGGTCCCCGAGGATCAGCAGACGTTCGCCGGCTGGACTAAGCAGAAGACGCGCGATTCAGACCTCTGGATACAAGCCGCGGACCTGTTCGACGCGGCGCTGAAGGTCAGCCCCAACTACAAGAGCACGATCCTGCTCGGGCGGGTGCGCGGATTCCTCGGGCGCTACGCGGCCGCAGCCGACGTGTACGGCGAGCTCTTCGACAGCGAGCCGTTCTACGATCGCGTCTCCGCCAAGTTCGACAGCACGCTGCGCAAGAACAAGCCCGAGCTGATGAACGCCTACCTCGAGTGGGGCATCAGCTCGCACCTCGCCGGCGCCGCAGACAACGACCAAGACCGACTGCTCCTCGCGCGCGGCATCCTCGACGCGCTCTGCACGCCACAGGGATTGCCCGCCAACACGAAGCTCTGGTGGCACGCGTAGTACCACCAGATCAAGTGCCTCGTCGACCTCGGCAAGTACGAGGACGCGCAATTCCTGATGAACGAGACGGTGCGCAAGTCCTCGGAGCTCGGCGGCGGAGATCCGGATCTGAAGGCCGCGTTCGCGACGCTGAAGGACGAGCTGGACAAGAAGACGTTCCCGCAACCCAAGTGAGCACGAAGTGAACCCCGAAGTGAGCTTTGAGAACCGACGAATGAACCCGCTGGTCGCGAACGAGAGTCCGTCGAAGAACCGCCGCACGTCCGCCTTTGCTGCGCTGTGTTTCGTCCTGACGCTGGCGGCCTCCGTCAGCGCGCAAGACAAGGACAGCGTTCAGTTCAAGGACGGCAAGAGCGACACCGGCCGCATCAAGAGCGAGGAGTTCGGCGCGCTCACCCTCGAAGCCAAGGGCGGCGCGCGCGCGATCGAGTGGTCGACGATCGTCCCGAACGGCATCGTCTACTCGGGTTCGCCGGAGTTCACGAGCGCGAAGGACAGCCTCGACGCAGGTAAGTTCGAAGACGCGCTCGCCAAGTTCGAGGAGCTGAAGGCCGACACCAAACTGCGTCCTATCCTGCGCCAGAACGTGCTCTTCTACATCGCGTCGATCCATCAGCGGCGAGGCAACTGCGAAGCCGCGATCGCCGACTACAAGGCGCTCGCCGAAGCGTTCCCGAAGTCGCGCTACCTGATGGACATCGGCGAGGGCCTGGTCAGCTGCCACATCGCGAAGAAGGACGCGGCCGGGTACGCGGCGGCGACGAAGGCGCTCGATGAACTGTCCGCGGCCGCGCTCTCGGCCGGCGTCGAGAACGGATTCGGCTCGGGCATCAACGTGCTCAAGGGCCGGCTGCTCGAAGAACAAGGCAAGGTCGCGGAAGCCAAGGCCGCGTACAGCGTCGCCGAGAAGTCCAGCGGCGTCCCGCTCGCGGTTGCGCAGCAAGCACGGCTCGGGCAAGCGCGCTGCCTCGTGCTGCTGAAGAACAAGGCCGAGGCCGAGACCCTTTACCGCAAGCTCGCCGCGGAAGACGCACCGAACTCGGTGCTCGCCGGCGCGTGGAACGGCATCGGCGACCTGATGAAGGACGAGGCGTACGAGAAGAAGGACGCCGACAAGATGCTCGACGCGGTCTACGCGTACATGCGCGGCGTCGTGCAGTACGCGCCGGTCCCCGGCGAGTCCGCGAACGAGTACAAGCGCTCGCTGCAAGGTTCGGCCAATTGCTTCAAGTTGCTCGGCGATCTCGAGTCGAACGCCGAGCGCAAGAAGCTCAATCAAGAGCGAGCGCGCGAACGCAACGACCAGTTCAAGAAAGAGTTCCCGAACGGCTGAGTCGCGCAGCGGCCGACATTCCTCCCGCCCGACTCCCATCCCCATCCCCCAACGAAAGCCCAGAGAAGAAGTGATGAATCCCCCCCGCAAGAAGCTTGCGCTGATCCTCGCGATCGTCTTCGTCTGCCTCGCGAACATCGCGCTCGCGCAGGAAGACCCGCACTCGAAGCCGAAGAAGTCGTGGCTCGAGCTGTTCCAGACGACGGGGCCGGTCGGCTACATGATGGTGGCTTGCTCGATGATCGGCACGGCGTTCGTGATCGAGCACGCGGTCAACATCCGCCGCGAGAAGCTCGCTCCCACGCCGCTCGTCCAAGACCTCGAAGCCCTGATCAACGAAGAACAATACGACGAGGCGATCGAGCTCTGCGACCAAGAAGGCGGGTACATCTCGAACCTGATCGGTTCGGCGCTCCGTATGAGGCACGCGGGCTACGAGGAGATGATCCAAGGCCTCGAGGCCGCGGCCAACGAAGAGGCCTTCAAGCTCAACGTCAAGATCTCCTACCTCTCGCTGATCGGGAACATCGGGCCGCTCCTCGGACTGCTCGGCACGGTGACCGGAATGATCGCGTCCTTCCAGGTGATCGAAGGCCTCAAGGCGCCGACCCCTGGTGACCTAGCCGTCGGTGTGTACGAATCGCTCGTGAACACGACGCTGGGCCTCTTCATCGGGATCGTCTTCCTGACCTGCTTCTTCCTCTACAAGAACAAGGTCACGCGGATGACGCTGTCGATGAACCTGCAAGCCGTCGACCTGCTCAAGCACATCGTGATCGCCGAGAAGCAGCAACAAGCGGCCGCGGCGGCGAAGAAGCCCGTCCATGCATAAGCGCAAGAAGCCGCAGCTGAAGGAGGACATCTCTCCGAACTTGATCCCCATGATCGACATCATGTTCCTCCTCCTCTTGTTCTTCATGCTGGGGGCCGACATGGGCAAGCGCGAGATGGAGGACGTCATGCTCCCGCTCGCGACGAACATCAAGGAAGACGACGGCAAGCGCAGCATCGACCCCGAGACCACGATCAACATCCACCACGACCCGGCGCGAACGTGCCCCGTGAACGAGAACGGCGGCGTGTGTCGCGAGGAAGGCCACTGGCTGTGGTCGATCCGCGGCAAGGACTTCGACAAGGAGACGCTGAAGGCTCAGCTCCAAATCGAAGCCGACGCGGACCTCGAGGCGGAAGTCGATCCAGAAGCCAAGAAGCGTTTGTCGAGGCGGCGTGTCCTCGTCCGTGCCGACCGTACCGCCCCGTACGGCGACATCCAAAAAGTGATCGAGATCTGTGGTACGACCGGGATGTACAAGATCGCGGTGGGCGCCGCCAAACCCGGCAAGTGATCGCGCGACGCGAGAGTCAGGAGTAGTGAAGCATGGCTGGTGGTGGAGATCCCGAAGACAACCCAGTGGGCATGAACGTGGTGGCGATGGTGGACATCATCTTCTGCCTGTGCGTGTTCTTC
>JANOFY010000589.1:0-21689 GCA_031413895.1 Planctomycetota bacterium
CGTGCGCAGCGCGAGCATGATGCGCGCCGCCTCGCCGCCCGAGGCGACATTGCGCAGCGGCGCGGGCGTTTCGCCGGGATTCGCGGTGAGCCAAAACTCGACCTGGTCCGCGCCGTCGGACGCGAAACGACGCGCGTCCGACAGAGCGTCCGTCGACTGCACGGGCGCGTTCGGTGAATGAAGATCGAGAGCCGCACGCGGCTCGACCGACACTTCGAAGCGCGCGCGCTCGAGTCCGAGCTCCGCCAGCGACTTCTCGACGTCCCGCTTCAGGCGCGCGCGCAAAGCGCGCCGAGCCGTCGTCAGCACGCGGGCCGACGCAGTCAGCTCCTCGAGCGCTCGTGCTTCGCGTAGGGCGAGCGCCTCGAGGCTCTGCGGCTCGCCGTCGAACGACGCGAGCTCACCTGCGATCTCGCGCTCCCGCGCGACGAGACCCGCGATGCTCGTCGCGTACTTTCGCTCCAAAAGTTCGAGCTGGTAGAGACGCGCCTCGACGACCTCGAGTCGCTCCGGCGAATACTCGAGGCCGTCGAGGAAGTCTCCGATGCCGGAAGCCGCCTCTTCCAGGTTCAGCAAGGCGTCGCGCAGTTGTTGCGCGGTCTCCGCGAGGCTCGGAATGCGCGACTCCCAGTGATCGAGCACGCGCACCGCGCGACGCACGACATCGAGCGCGGGCTGATCCGACCGCGCCAGATCGTTCGTGATCGCGCCGAGCTGCGCACCGAGCTCGCTCGCGTGCCGGAGGAGTTCGCGCTCGCGCAAGAGGCTCGCGTGCTCGTCGACGGAGAGTCGCGCGTCGGCGAGCTCACTCGATTGGAAGCGCAAGAGATCGAGCCGATCGCGGCGCTCGCGCGACTGCGATTGACGTTCGGCGATCTGCGCGCGCAGCGCGAGCCAACTCGCACGACGCTCGCGGTACGCGTGTAGTTTGGGTTCGAGCTCGCCGAACGCGTCGAGCAGACGTGTTTGCTCGGCGGTGTCGAGCAGCCGCTGGTGCTCGTTCTGTCCGTGGATCTCGACGAGCTGAGCCGCGAGCTCGCGCAAGAGCCGCTGCGTCACGGGACGTTGATTGACGAATGCGCGCGTCTTGCCGTCGGTCGAAACCGTGCGAGTGAGGATCACTTCGCGATCGTCGTCGGCGCCGAGCGCGGCCCATTCCTCGAGCGCGAGCGGCAGGTTTTCCTTGAACCAGGCCGCGACGGCGTCCGCACCGGCGGAACGGGTGTCGAGCGCGAACAGACCCTCGACGCGCGTTTCCTTCGCGCCGGAGCGCACGATGGAGCTGCGCGCGCGATCGCCGAGGAGCAGCTCGAGCGCGCCGACGAGCAGGCTCTTGCCCGCGCCGGTCTCGCCCGAGATCACGTTCAGCCCCGGTCCGAACGTCAACGCAGCGCGTTCGAAGAGCGCAAGGTTCTCGATCGACAGCTCACGTAGCATGCTGCGTGAGAGGATCGCACGAGCGTCCTGAGGGTTGCAACCGTCATCGAACAGTTGCAATCGCCGTCGCGGCTTCGTCGTTTACAGCGAGCCTTGCGCCTTCAAGTACTGCAACAGCTCGCGCAGCGCTTCCGGCGGATTCGTCGGCGCCGGGTCGTTCGATTGGTCCGCGGACGAAAGGCCGTGACATGCGACGCACGTGCGGATCTCGCCCGGCTGGAACGTCAGCCAATAGCGCTCGCGGACGATGCCTTCGCCGCCCGGATCCGTCAGTTGCCAGGTGAGCGCGCGCCGCGCGGGCACGATCGCCGCCATCGACCCGTCGTCGCCGAGCTTGACGCTGCTCTCCGGGCCGCCTGGCGCGGGCGGATTCTCGAGCCCCGCTTCGTGCATCGGTTGCGCGATGACGCGCCGGCCCGGTGCGACGTCGGACGAACCAAACGTCAAGCTGCGCAACTGATCGCCCTGGAAGAGCTGCATGTGGCTCACCGGATACACGTGACCGGGTGAGCCCGTCGTCACCGTCGACGTTCCGGCGATGCGCAGATTGAACGGTTGCTGCCGGTCGTTCCGGTCGCGCCGCGTGACGTTGCGGCTGATGATCAACGCCGCGTTGCGGCTGCGCAGGTAGGCGCTCAGCTGATTGGGCGTCACGTTCTCGTCGTCGAGCACGCTCTGTTCAGGCGCCGCGAGAACCGGCTCCGGCGAGCTCGGTGGCGTGCGCGCGACCACTTCGACGGGGTCGAGTTCCCACAGCTCGCCGTTGTAGGTGGTGAGCTCGTTCGGCGACCAGTATTGAACGGACTTGTCGATGCCAGACGTGAGCGCAAGCCCTGCGACCGAGGTGCCGCCGTCGCGCACGAGGAACTTCAACCGGAACGCGTAGCGCGAGCGCGGCTGCGAGTTCGAGCCGATGTTTTCGTCCGCGCGCGTTTCATTCGTGTGGACGACGACGACTTTGCCGTTCGTGAGCGGCAGCGGATTGCGGTAGAGCCCGCTGTGCTGCTCGCTCGGCGTCGAATCCACGTTCGACGTGTCGCGGTGCGTCACGTAGTCCACGGTCATGTCGTCCGGGCTCGCCCCCAGCGCGCCGTGAAGCCGAATGACCTGTCCCGCCGCGTGCGACAGGAACTCCGGCGCATCGATCCCGTAGTACGTCCCAAATCGCCGCGGGTCCTCGCGGATCTGGAACATGTTCGTGATCGTGTTGTTGTTCGTGGTGTACGACGTCGTGCCGAGGAACGATTCGATCGTCGAGTCGTCGTTTCGATTGCCCAGGATGTAGCTGTGCAGCTCGTGACGGCCGATGTGGTTCAACGTTTCCTCTTCCGTGCCGTCCTGGTTCATCTGCCAGGGGAAGAAGTGGTTGATGTTGTTGCCGTTCAGGTACGGCGCGTAGCCGTGCAGCTCGCCGGCGTAGTTCGGATGGTCGTTGACGTAGCCGATCCAGAAGTCGCGCGGCTCTGGAAACACCTCGGCGTTGCTGTTCGTCGGCACCGAGTTGGCCGCTTCGCTCGACCAGTTGAACGTCCCGAACTGCGGGTTGACGTGATCGTCATCGGCTTGCTGATCGCGCTCGAGGTGGTCCCAACGAGTGAAGATCACGCGCCCGTAGCTGTCGATGCGCGGTGAGAACGCACCCGACGGCGCGTGGTTCAGGATCGTGAGCGCGCCCGACTCGGGGTCGAGGCTCCAGATGCCGGTGTTCGTCGGCTGCTCCTCGTATTCGTCGAGCTGCGGGTAGAGGTGCGACGCGCCGTTGCGCGGACGATCCGACGTGAACAGGATGCGATCGTCGCTCGCGTAGGTCGGCGACGTGTTGTTGTACTGCGCCGGCTGGTTGGCGATCTTCGTGATCACCGGCGTGTCTTCTTCGTCCAAGCCGTCGACCTCGTAGAGTTGCCACCGGTACGGATGGTTTTCGTACTGACCGGGCGCTCCGACGACCATGCTGAAGACGGCCTTGCCGCCACTCCAGTGAACGCACGGCTCGCGCACGGCGATCGAGTTGTCGCCCTGCAAGCCTGGGTTGCCGTACCCCGCGATCTTGGTGAGGTTCCGCAGGCGACCGGTCGGATAGCGGATCCACAAGTCACCGCCGCGCGGTGCGCTAGCGATGTGACCTTGATGGTTGCCGAACGTCGAGACGACGTTCGTGAAGTCCGACGGGATCGGGACCTGCGTCACGAATAGGACCGGATAACCGGTGCCCATCGCGGAAACGTCGACATCCCCGCCGCCGCCGGAAGAACTTTCCGACGACATCGGGCCGCAACCCCAGATCCCCGAAATCAACACCAGCGCGCCCACCCACGCGGGTGCGCCGCCCCTCTGCTGCCACATGACCAACCCCTCTCGAACCGAGCCTGCCTGCCAGCTAGCGCATCGGACCGTGAAGGCGGAAGTCTTGAGCGCAGAGCTTGGTTTGTATAGGAAGTTGCTGTCTCAGAGAGAGCCGACGCTCTGCAGATGCTGCAGCAGCAGTCGCAGCGCCTCGGGCTTGTGGGTCTGAGACGGCTGGCCGGCCTGATCCGCGGTCGACAGGCCGTGACAGGACACGCACGTGCGCACTTCGCCGGGCTGGAACGTGAGCCAGTAGCGCTCCCTCACGACACCCACGCCGGTGGGATCGGTGAGATGCCACGACAGCGCTCGCCGGGCCGGCACGAGCGCCGCCATCGAACCGTCCTCGGCAATCTTCACGCTGCCATCCGGCGCTCCGGGAACGGACGGATTCTGCAGCGCGGGATCGTGCATCACTTGAGCGATCACGCGGCGACCGGGCGCGATGCTCTGCTGTCCGAAGGTCAAGCCGCGCAACTGATCGGCTTGAAAGAACTGCATGTACTGCACGTCGTAGATCGTTCCCGGCGCGCCGATCGTCTGCAGCTGCGTCCCGGAGACGCGCAGGTTGAACGGTTGCTGCTGCTCGTTGCGATCGCGAGTCGTCACGTTGCGGCTGACCACGAGCGCGAGGTCGCGACTCTTCAAGTACGCGACGAGCGCCGCGTAGGACACGTTCTCCTCGACGAGCACTTGTGCTTCGGACGTCTCGAGTTGGCCCGTGGGCGCGGGCGGAATCGGTCGCGCGACGACGGCGACGGGATCGAGCTCCCACAGCTCGCCGCTGTAGCTGACGAGCTCGCCCACGTTGTAGTACTGAACCGACTTGTGCAGGCCCTCGGTGAGTTTTCGACCGGCGCGTGAATACCGGCCGTCGAGCGTGAGCACTTTCAACCGGAAGTCGTAGCGCGAACGCGGCGCGGCCGAAGTGCCTTCGTTCGCATCCTTGCGCGTCTCGGACGTGTGCACGACGACGACTTGGCCGCCCGCGAGCGGGAGCGGGTTGCGATAGAGGCCGCTGTGTTCCGGCGTCGGTTCGTCGGTGAAGTCCGCTGTCTCCGGATGCGTCACTTGATCGACGGTCATGGCATCCGGGCTGAGCCCCGGCGGCCCGTGGACGCGGATCACTTGTCCGGCGGCGTGCGTGAAGAACTCGGGCGCGTCGATCGCCCAGTATGACCCGGCGCTGTTCGGATCCTCGCGCATCTGGAAGACGTTGCGCAGCGCGTGCGGATTCGCCGTGAACGGGGAGAACGCGAGCTGGGACACGACGTTCGGATCGTCGTTGCGGGAGAGCGGAACGTACTCCAAGAGCTCGTGCCGACCGACGTGGTTCAACGTCTCCTCGACCGTTCCGTCTTGGTTGATTTGCCACGGGAAGAAGTGGCTGAAGTCGTGGCCCGTCAAGTGCGGCGCGTAGCCGCGCAGGTCGCCGCTGAACTGCGGGGTGTCGTTGATGAAGTTGATCCAGTGGCTGCGCGGCTCCGGGAACACTTCGGCGTTGCTCGCGGTCGGCACCGAGTTCGCCGCTTCGCTCGAGTAGTTGAACGTCCCGAACGTCCCGCCGCTGATCACGTCGTCGTCGGCTTGCTGATCTCGTTGCAAGTGGTCCCAGCGCGTGAACAGCACGCGTCCGAAGCTGTCGACGCGCGGCGAGAACGCACCCGACGGTGCGTGGTTCAACTGGAAGACGGCGGCCGTTGCTGGATTCAGACTCCAGAGGCCGGTATTCGTCGGTTGCTCCTCGTACTCGTCGAGCTGCGGATAGAGATGCGCCGCGCCGTTCCGCGGCCGATCGGAGGTGAACAGGATGCGGCCGTCGCTCGCATAGCAGGGCGCGGTGTTGTTGAAGTTCGCGGGCTGACCGGGAACCTTCGTGATCACGGGTGTGTTGGTCGCACCCAGTCCGCTCACTTCATAGAGCTGCCACTTCGAAGGGGTCGGCTGGAATTGCGCCGGTGCACCCACCACCATCGAGAAGACGGCCTTCTGGCCGTTCCAGTGCACGCACGGCTCGCGCACCGCGATCGAGTCCGCGCCTTGGAAGCCGCTCGTCCCGTACCCCGCGGCGCGCGTCAGGTTCTTGAGGCGTCCATACGGGTAACGGATCCACAAGTCGCCGCCGCGCGCGCACGCCGACGGATCCGGGAGATGGTTCCCGAACGTCGACGCCACCGTGGCGAAGTCGGCGGGCACCGGCACCTGCGTCACGAAGAGGATCGGAACGTTGGTGTGAACGGCCTCGGGAAGAAGTCCGCCGATCGGATCGATCGTGAGCTCGGCCGTCCCGCTCTCGGTGCAACCGGCGACGAGACCACTCAGCAGGGTGGCCTGCGCCAGCCGGCGCCAACTGCGATCCATCTCTCCCCCTGGGTGTGCGTCATGGTGTGAAGCGGAAAAGCAGTTATGGAGAATGGATGGCCTGATCACGCCATGTCAATCGAACTTGCTTTGTGCGACTCAGAAACGGGGAGTTCGTCCCATTATTGGGCCAAACGCTCGCGCGTCGACGCGACGGGCTCGAGGCCATGCTGCGGAGCACAGCCCTGCTAGATTCGCCCGGCGACATGAGAAGCAGCCGGGAAAACGAGCGCCGCTTCTCTCTGTTCATCGGCGTCGGCCTCGTGCTCGCGGTCGCCGCCGTCTACGCGCAGGTCTCCGGCCACGCCTTCGTCAGCTACGACGACGGCCAAGCGATCACGAACAACCCGGGCGTGCAGCTGGGACTCTCGCCGGCCGGAATCGCGTGGTCCTTTCGCACGGCGTACTTCGCGAACTGGATCCCGCTCACGAACGTCTCGCTGCAGGCGGATCAGACGCTCCACGGACTGCGGCCGGGGATCCTGCTGCTCGAGAACGCCGCGCTCCACGCGATCGCGACGTGCCTCCTTTTCTATGTCTTCTGGCGGATGACGAAGGCGCTGTGGCCGAGCGCGGCGATCGCCGCCGTCTTCGCGCTGCACCCGTTACATGTCGAGTCGGTGGCCTGGGCGGCGCTGCGCAAGGACTCTCTCTCGGGCGTCTTCTTCGTGCTGTGCCTGTGGGCGCACGTGCGCTACGCCGAACGACCGACACGCGCTCGATTGGCGACCGTCGCGCTCGCGTGCGCAGCGGGACTCATGGCGAAGCCGACGCTCGTCACGCTGCCGTTCGTCCTGCTGCTCCTCGATTACTGGCCGCTGCGTCGGATCGTGCGCGAAGACGGCCGGCTCGATGGACGGCGCGTGCGAGCGGCGCTCGTCGAGAAGATTCCGCTCGTGCTGCTCGTCGTGGCCGCGAGCATCGCGACCGTGTGGGCACAAGGCGCCGGGGGAGCGATCGTCGAGCGCTCGACGGTGCCGCTCGGGCTGCGCATGTCGAACGCGATCGTGTCGTACGTGGACTATCTACGGACCAGCTTCTGGCCGAGCGGACTCGCGGCGTACTACCCGCCCCCGGTACACGGAATCCCGTCGTGGAAAGTCGCGCTGTGCGTGCTCCTGTTGCTCGCGGTGACGGTGCTCGCGATCCGGAACCGAACTCGCCGGCCGTGGCTGCTCGTCGGCTGGTTGTGGTTCGTGGGGATGCTCGTGCCGACGATCGGTCTCGTGCAAGTGGGATCGCAGGCGCGCGCCGACCGCTACATGTACCTGCCGCTGATCGGGCTCTCGATCCTGCCGCTGTGGGCCGTGGCCGAGTGGGCCGCTGCGCGACCGGTCGTACGACGCGCGCTCCCCGCGCTCGCGGCGCTGACTTTCGCGGCGCTCGGCGTGAGCGCGAAGCGACAGGTCTCGTACTGGGCCGATGGCGTCACGCTTTTCGAGCGCGTGCAGGCGGTGACGCCGCCGAACCTGATCGCGCACGTGCAGCTCGGCCAGGCGCTCCTCGAGCAAGGACGCGCAGCCGCAGCGGCCGCCGAGATGCGCGCCGCGATCGCGCTCAAACCCGACTACGTCGAGCTGCTCAACAACCTCGCGTGGCTCCTGATCTCGAGGCCCGACGTCCCCGCGCTCGATCCAGGCGAGCCGATGCGCCTCGTGTCGCGTGCGATCGAGCTGTCGAACTCGCAGAACCCCTATCCGCTGTACACGCTGGCGATGTTGCACGCCAGCGATGGGCGTTTCGTGGAAGCGACGCAGAGCGCGTCACGCGCCGCGACGCTGGCGCGCGCGCTGGGCAACGTCCGGCTCGCGGAGGAGCTCGACACGCGGGTGGCGGCGTTTCGAGCGGGCCGAAAGCCGTGAGCCGCTCAGCGGATCGCTGACGACTCGCGGACCAGGGCTCGCAGCCGCTCGAGCTCCGCGCGCGCGTGCGCAGGGAGCGACGTCGTGAGCGCGCGCTCGTACTCGGCTTCGGCGAGCTCCCAGGCATGCGCCTCGGCGAGCTCGATCCCGCGCCGTGCGTGGATCGCCGTTCCTTCGCCGATGAACTCGGTCAACGGACGCGCCGTGAGCACTTCGACCCACGGCCTGTCGAAGAACACTTCGCGGACGACCGCGTCGAGTTCGAATCGTTGCGACGGTCGAGCGGTCGCGAGCACGCGCTCGGCAGCGGAGCCGCGACGCATGAAGAGCCGCGCGGCAGGCGCATCGAACTCCGTCGCAACCCACGGGAACTGTTCATCCGCCCACGCGCGCACCGCGGAGAACTCGCGCGACCCGAAGCGCGTCATGAACGGGTTCCACGAAGCGATCGGCGAATGGAACTGCACCTGGACGCGCACGCGCTGATCCATGTGCTGAGTCGAGCTCTTCTCGAGCTCCGACCAGCTCACCAGCGGAGCCGGCGCGTCTTCGAGCGCGTGTCCGGCCGGCACGAACCACGCAACCGAGCTCATCAACAGCACCGAGAGACAGGAGCGCGACATGCGGCGTACCCGCGTGGAGCGGGAGGAGATCTATCGGCACGATCCCACCGGCCCTAGAGCTCAGCGCTCGCGGTGCATACGGATCGCAAGCTCTTGTCGCATTCCCGCGACCCACACCTCGCGCAGCTCGAGGTCGCGGCCCGCCAGCACGATGAAATCGGCGGAGAGTCCTGGGCGGAGCGCGCCGATCTCGCGTTCCAGTCCCAGCGCGCGCGCGGGAGTCGCGCTCGCCATCGTCAGCGCGTCGGCGAGCCCCAGCACGCCTTGCGACGAGAGCAGGCGGACCATCTCGAGCTGGGACATCGCGGAGCCCGCCAGCCGCGGCTCGGCATCGGGTCGAAGCGCGGGGTAGTACGCCGCGCCGCCGCGCACGATGTGATCGCGGCCATGCGAGTGGAACGCGTCGCAGCCGGTGCCGGCGCCACGGAGTGCGTCGCTCACGAGGCACAGGCCGTGTGCGCCACGCGCGCGGAGCGCGAGCTCGATCCCTTCGCGACTCACGTGCACGAGGTCGCCGATCAGCTCGGCGAACAGCGCCGCATCGGTGAGCGCGAAGCCCGCCAAGCCGACCTCGCGGTGGTGGAGCGGCCCCATCGCATTGAACAAGTGCGTCACGCCGCACGCGCCACTGCGCGCCGCGCGCCGTGCTTGCGCCGCGCTCGCGCGACTGTGTCCGAGCGACACACGCACGCCGGAGCGCGTGAGTTCGGACACGAGATCGTTCGCGCCGTCGAGCTCGGGCGCGAGCGTCATCGTGCGAATCCCGCGGCCGCCGCCCGTCGCTGGGCCGAGGATCGCGCGCAACGCATCCACCGAGGGAAGCGCGATGTCATCGACGTCGAGCGCTCCCGCGGACTCACGGTTGACGAACGGGCCTTCGAGGTGAATGCCGGCGACACGCGCGCCTTGTCCCAGAGCCAGTCGCGACGCCGCAGTCCACGCGTCTTGCGCATGACCCCCGAGCAGCTCGGGCTGGGCCGGAAAGAGCGTCGGCTGAAACGTCGTCGTGCCCGCCGCGGCGAGCGCGGAGGCCATGCCGGAAAGGCCGTCGCGTGCTTCGAGCGGATCGAAACCGCCGAACCCGTGCACGTGGAGATCGACGAGCCCCGGCGCGACGATCGGCAGGTCGCCGCCGCCGATCTCGCCTTCGAGATCGACGCGCGCGATGCGCCCCTTGTCCCAAGCGATCGTGCCGGTGACGAGCTTGCCGTCGACGACGAGCCGGCCGCGCAGCTCGTTCACGGCGGCTCCGCGACCGAAGTCGAACGGTGCTCGAGGTACAGGAGCGCCGAACCGCCGTACACGCGCAGATCACTCGGCTCCTTGAATCGGAAGCGCAGGAGCTCGAGCGCGCGCGCGGGCGCGTGCAGCATCAGCACGCCGCCGACCGTCATCCGTTCGGCGAGCAACTGGTCGAGCGCAGCCACCAAGATCGCACGCGAGTTCGGATCGTCGAGCATGGCGTACGGCGGATCGAGGTACACGATGTGGTACGGAGCGGGCGCCGCCTCGCCGCCCTCGTCCTCCCAGCTGCGCGGCTTCAGCGCGTCGCCGCGGATGATCCGTGCGCGCCCGCCGACGTTCAGCGCCTCCGCGTTCTGCTTCAGCACGGCGAGCGCGCGTGGGTCGCGCTCCACCATGCGAGCCGACGTCGCGCCGCGACTCAGCGATTCGAGGCCGAGGCTGCCGCTTCCCGAGAACAGGTCGAGAACGCGCGCATGCTCCACGCGCGCACCAAGCGTCGAAAACAGCGCCTCGCGCACCCGGTCGAGCATCGGCCGCGTCGAGAGTCCCGGCGGCGCGAGAAGCCTGCGGCCTCGGTGTTCTCCGGCGATGATGCGCATCGAGTCCAAGAGTACACGACGAGCGGCCCACTGTCCGGCGCGCGCTGGGCCGGCTCGCGCCCCGTGCCGACGCACGCACTGGGCCGGCCCCGCGCGCAGCGCTAAACTCCCCGCACCGACGCACCATGCCCAAGCTCCACGTCAACATCGATCACGTCGCCACCGTTCGCCAAGCGCGGCGCGAGACCTTCCCCGATCCGGTCGAGTGGGCGCTGCTCGCGGAGCGCGCCGGTGCGCAAGGCATCACCTGCCACTTGCGCAAGGACCGCCGTCACATCCAAGACGACGACGTGAAGCGCTTGCGGCGCAAGATCCGGACACGGCTCAACCTCGAGACGAGCCTCGACCGCGAGATCGTGTCGATCGCCGTCCGTTCGGGCGCCGACGCGCTGTGCATCGTGCCCGAGAATCGCCAGGAGATCTCGACGGAGGGTGGCCTCGACGTGCGACGCGAACGCAAGCGGCTCGCGCAAGTCATTCCGCTGCTCGCGAAGGGCGGCGCGGAGGTCAGCCTCTTCGTCGATCCGGACGCCGACCAGATCCGCGCCGCCGCGGAGAGCGGCGCCGAGTTCATCGAGCTGCACACGGGCTCGTACGCGAACGCCCGTGGAGTGCGCCAGCGACGCGAGCTCACGCGACTTCGCGACGCGGCGCAACTGGCACACGAGCTCGGACTGCGCGTCAACGCCGGCCACGGGCTCGATTACGAGAACGTCGCGCCGATCGCGCGCCTGCCGCACGTCGAGGAGCTCAACATCGGCTTCGCAATCGTGGCCCGCGCCGTGTTCGAAGGCGTGGACGAGTCCGTGCGTCGCATGTCGGTCCTCATTCGCAAGAGTTCGAAGGGCTAGTCCGATGATCGCTCCGCAAGCTCGTTGCAAGTTCCAGGGCAGCTTCGTCGCGTTGCCGACACCGTTCCGCGGCGGACAGATCGACTACGCGGCCTTCCACGACCTCGTCGCGTTCCATCTCGCGCACAAGACCGACGGGCTCGTCGTCGCCGGGACGACCGGCGAATCGGCGACGCTCCTCGAGACCGAGCGCCGGTCGCTGATCGAGTACGCGGTGGCGCTCGCGCGCGGCCGCCTGCCGGTGTTCGCCGGCGTGGGAACGAACGCGACGCGCTCGACGGTCGAGATGGCGAAGTTCGCGGCGACGGCCGGTGCGGACGCGCTGCTCGTCGTGACGCCGTACTACAACAAGCCCAGCCGGCGCGGACTCTTCCTGCACTACGCGGCGGTCGCGGAGGCCGTCGACGTCCCGATCGTCTTGTACAACGTGACGTCGCGCACGGGCGTCGACCTCGTGCCCGAAGTCGTCGGCGAGCTCGGACAAAAGTTCGAGAACATCGTCGCGATCAAGGAAGCGATGCCGTCCATCGAGCGCGTGCGGCGACTCCTCGCGGAAACGAACGTCGCCGTGATCTGCGGCGACGACGGCTCGATCGCGGGCTTCATGGGCCTGGGCGCCGTTGGCGTGATCGGCGTCGTGAACAACGTCATGCCCGAGGCGGTCGCGGAGCTCGTGCGCGCGGCGGCACCCGGCGGTGACTCGGTGCGCGCCGCAGCGCTCGTCGAATCGATCGCGCCGCTCGTGCGCGACTTGTTCATCGAGACGAACCCGGTGCCCGTCAAAGCGGCGCTCGCGATGATGAAACTGTGCAGCGCGGAGGTGCGTTTGCCGCTCGCGCCGCTGGAGGACGAAAATCGCACGACGCTCGAGGCGACCATGATCGCGTGTCAGCTCGCCTAGGCACGAGTCGTCAGAAGCGCCTCTCGAAGCGAGTGCTGCCCCTCCAGAACCGTCGACGCTTGGCTTACGAGCTAACTCGACGCGCGCACGCATCGCGTTCCCATCGGCGTAACCTGCTATTGCCGCTCACCTTCTGAGGGGCGGCTACGCAGCTGCAAAACAGTAGTCAGAAAGTCCGGCGGATCAGAGCGAGAGCGTCGTTCATCCTTGGGGAGGCGGTGATTCCATTCAGTCATGATTCCCCAGGCGATGCGGTTGCTCCCCCGCACGGCTGCGGGCCTTTCACGCCGACCGCGTTCGAGCATCCAGATCTGAGCTCCATCTTTCTCGAGACCACGCATATGACGACATCCCGGCGAACAGAAAGCGCACCTGCACGAACTCGAACGATCCTGGCTGTGGTTGCAACTGTAGTGGCCATCGCGTTTGGCATCCTCGTCTATCACTTTCGTCAAGGTGATTCAGCTTCCGAGACGCGAAATCTGCTCGACGGGGTCGCCCACACGGAAAGCACGTCGCTCGGTATCGAGGACTCGGTCCACGCTGGGCCGCCTCAAAAGCGCGAATCCGTCGAGTCCCTCGAATCCTCCGCTGAACTCCGTCGGTTGGAAACACCCGTTGTGACGACAGACGAGATGGAAGTCGCGCGTCAGGGGCTACGCAACACGATGGAAGGCACTCTGATGGGCAGCATCGATCCGGGCGCCGTACTCGACGCGGCGCTGCTCGTGTTGAGCAGCTCCGAAATCAGCAAGCAACCAATACCTGAGGCAGACCCGACAGGTGCAATTCGTTACCCCCTGCTAGGAACGCCGGATGGCTTCAAGGCAGAACTTTGGGTCCAACGAACCAACAATCAAGAATTCGGAAACCCCGTATTGTCCCTACGTTTGGAGTGCGCCCCACCCACCGAACCATACGTTGTAGCGGGAGCAGCACGACGCGGCTCCAACGTCACGATTACCGCATTCATGGACTCGTCGACAGGGCAAGTCCGGCACTTCAACATCCTCACCGATTTTGAGCTCTCGTCGGACAATCGCAACCTTGGCATCCCGATTGATCAAGCACGAATCCCATTCGGACTTCTCTACAACCTCGATATGAGGAATCCGCTCTCGTCCACAGCGCGCGCCTTCGGAGTAAACAACGGGAACCACGAGAGTCGGGAGGTCCCGCTAACGTTGGTGGGGGGACCATGGCCACGAGAAGATGGCATCTCGCAGTTCGGCACTAGTATGTTTGGAATGTATCACAAACTCACACACTGAAATGGAGAGAGAGGAAACTATGAAGTCTTACTTGTCAGGTCTCACAACGGGTGTTGTCACACTCATTACGCTTGGAGGCTTGTGCCTCACGACGTACGCTCGTCCTGCGGCTCCACTGCAAGTTCCCCCGACTCTCAAGTGTTATACGGTCCGCCACGCGCCATGCCTGGATTGTCCGAGCGAAATGTCTCACTACTGCGCTGTGGACGCACAGGGGCAATTCAAGACGTGCGTCGCGGCAGAGCCCTCTGGCTGCGAAGGTGGTAACTGTGATCAAGTAACCGCCGGCACGGGTACGGGCTGTCCGTAGCTGTCAACCAAAACTGCTCTACGGCTCGGACTGGTCCGCACCATTGGAGCCGTAGAGCCACCTTTCTGTCGTCACGCGCCCGCGGAACGAGCCCACGTGCCGAGAGACCGGATCGATGCAAGCCCGCTCCGGAAGCAGGCTCGTCGTACTCTCACGTGTCAGGCACGCCCGAGGCGGTGACGCCTGAGCGCCGACTGATCTGGCCCGAACCATTCACGCGCGCCGGGGTCGAGTGGCTTGAGGAGCCGCGGAGTCGTTTGCCGCTCGCGCCTCTCGTAGACGAGAACCGCACGACGCTCGAGGCGACGATGCGCGCGTGCCGACTGATCTAGACGCGCACTCGCCCTTCGCGACGATCCCCGGCGGGATCGTCCACCCCGGCCATCCCGTCGACGTTCGCGGGCAGGCGAGCATCCAGCAAGCCGAGGAGCCACGTCGTCCGCGCTACCGTTTGTTCGCCCGTGATCGTGCGCGCCGCAACCGCAGGCGACGCGACCAAGAGAGCGCGCGCGAGCAACTCACGCTCGTCGAGCGGCTCGCGTGTGTCGAGCACGCCGTGTCCAGTGAGGTACTCGACGACGCCGACCGTTTTCTTTTCGTGCCAGCCCTTGAGGCGCCCGTCGTCGCGCAACTCGAGCTTTTGAACGAGTCGTTTCGCGTCTCCACCGACTTCGTTCGCGATCGCACACACGTCGTCGAGGAACTTTTCGCTGACGCCCGCCGCCTCGAGCACGTCGCGTCCGATGGGAGGGCCTCGGCCGATCCGCCACGCCGAGACGATCGAGTCGTACACGGTCGCCCACGCCTCGACGCGCGCCACTTCCTCCGCCGACGCGTAGGCACGCGAGTCCGCGCTGCGCGCGAACGAGCGCAACCCGCCCACCGTTTCGATGCGCAAGCTGACCAAACGGTGGAGCAGCGCGAGGTCGTCGCAGAGCGCGTAGTAGAGGTGCCAGCTCTCGACCGCAGCGAACGGATCGATCGCCGGGACGAGCAGCGTGCGCGCGTACTGCTCGGCGCTCATCCCCGACGGCGACGGAACGGTGCGAGCTGCCGGCCTGAGCGGTGTCAGCACGCCGAGATCGCTGCCGGTCCCGCGCACGAGCTCGAGATCGACGACGGCGAACTCCGTGTCCGGTGCCGCGGCCTGCCAGCGCTCCACGTCGAGCGGATCACTCGTCAGATAGAAGATCTGCCGCCCTTCTTCCTCGGCCAGCACGGACAAGCTCTTCGCGATCTGCTCGAAGCGCCGCGGGTCGCTGTTCGCGAGCGCTTCGTCGAGGAAAAGCGGCAGCGCCACGCCGCGCTCCGACTCGGACACGAAGCCGATCCGCGCGGCGAGGAGGAGCTGCGCGCGTGTTCCGCTCGAAAGCTCGTGCAACGCGAGTCGTTCGCCACGCGCGGTATCGAGTGCTCGGAACGCCGGCGCTCGACCCGGACGGCCCGCGGCGATCTGCAGCTCGAACGCGTGGTTCGTGAAGCGTGCGAACGCTGCGGCGGCTCGCTGGAAGACCGGGGACTGCGCCGTCTGCTGCGCTGCGCTCTCGACGTCCGCCAGGAGCCACGCGGTCGCCGCATCGTCCAGCGCGTCTTCGCGTCGCTCGTGCAGCGCGTCCTTCGCGGCTTGCACGCTCGCCAACGCCTCCTCGAGGCCGTGCTGCTGCTCGGTCTGGCGGATGCGCGTCTCGATGTCCTGGACTTGCTGAATCCACTCGTCGCGCTGACTCGCGGTGCGCGTGGCTTCCTCGAGCTCGCGCACGATGTCCGCGCGCGAAAGCTCCATGAGCTCTGGAACGTCCGACAGCTTCTGCTCGAGCGCCCGCTGTTCGCGTTGCGCGTCGTCGACGGCTCGGAGCGCGGTCTTCCAGGCGGCCAGGGCTCCGATCTTTCGCGCAAGCTCGTGCTCGTCGCCGGTGGATGCGAGCAACGCCTTCCGCTCGATCTCGAGCACGTCCGATCGCTGCAACGCGCGATCGCGTTGCACGGTCGCGTTCTGCAGCGACGCGTGCGCGGTCAGATGAGCTTCCGCACGCTTCGAGAGCGTCGTGAGCGCGCCGGAGAGCGCGGCCGCATCGGTAGCGCTCGTGACGCCGAACCCTGCGATCGCCGCGACGAGCCGCTGGACTTCGGCTGCGTGCCCGGTGCGGTACGCCGCCACGCTCGACCGGCTCTTCTCGTGATCGACGTCGGCCTTCAAGTACTCGAGCACGCTGCGCGCGAGCACGGTCAGCGCGAGATCCGAGCTCGCGACGTCCAGGCCCAGTTCGGCCGCGATGCGCCGCCGCTCGCCGTCGACGTCGACGGTTTGCGCGTCGAGGTCCTTCTGCCTGCGCGCAAGGATCTCCACACGCGCTTCGTTCAATCGCGCAGCCTCGATCGCGGCGCACTCGTTGTTCAACTCCGAAAGACGCGCGAGAACCGCGTCGCGCGTCCAGCGCGCCGGTGCCGCGGACTTGAGCCGCGCGAAACTCGCTTCGAACTCGCGACGATCGCGCCCCGGGCTGCGAGCGCGCGCGCGCAGTACGAGCGCGAGCACCGGCACGCCGAGGAGTGCGTACCAAGCGGCATGGACCGACGCGCCGAGCGCGATCGAGGCCGCGACGGCCGCGGCGACCAGGAGCCACGTCTCGACGCCGAATCCACGCCGCTGTGCTTCCGGAGTCGACAACCACTCGGTTAGAAGTCGCGTCGCCTCCGCGTTGTCCCGCAGGTCGCCGGAGCTGCGCGCATCGGTGAGCGACTCGGACTCTCCGACGGCGACCGCGTGCTCGCGAGCGACGACCTCCGCGCGTCGGAGGAGTGCGTCGGCCTGTCGTACGCGATCTTCCGCGCGCGTCAGTGCCGCCGCGTCCGCGCGCAACGTCGAGCCCGGCGGAACCGTGCGGCGACGGGCTTCGAGCGCGGTGCGCGCGATCGTCTCCTCGCGCTCCAGTCGCGCGAGCTCGATCTCGTTCCGTCCGATCCGATCGACGCGCTGGCGAAACTCCGCGAGAGCGCCGGATGGAATGCCGTCCGCGGGCAGAGCCGCCCGCTCGATCGCTTGCCGGCAGCGCGTGGACTCCCCGTTCGCGTCGTCGATCTCGCGGCGCTCGACGGCGAGCTTCTTCTCGATCTCGCGCAGTCGATCGAGCTCATCGCCGCGCAGCTGGTCCATGCCGGGCGAGAACACGCCGAGCCCGCTCTCGAGCCGGCCGAGCGTCGTGCGCGCGCGGTCGAGCTGGAGCGCCGTTTCGAGCCTCAGAGCCGTCTGCGCCGCCAGTTGAGCTTGTCGTTTGCGCTCTTGAAGCGTCGCGAGCTGGGCCCGTTCGACATCGAGCGTCGCGTGAACTTCCTTCGTGCGGCTTTTCGACACCTCGGCGTCGCGCAGCCGTCGTGCTTCGATCTGTCCGGGCCGCGCGATCGATTCGACCGCGTCGCGCAGCCGTTGTAGGTCGAACCCGCCCGACATCTGGCGCGCGATCTCGGCGGCGAGCGCGCCATCCTTCGTCGCGAGCGTCGCAGCATCTCCCCCACCGAGGAGCTCGTCGCCGGTGATCGCGTAACACGAAACCATGTGGGTTGGCGGAAGCGTCGGCGCCGCGGCGCGCTCCCCGTCGACGCGCCAAACCACGTTGTCCGCGTGCCGCTCGACGGTGTAGCTGCGTCCGTCGAGTTCGAGGCGCGCACTGAGTTCGATCTCGCGCGATGTTTCGAGCTCCGGCCACAGGAGCGCCGTCAGCGCTCGAACGATGCTCGACTTCCCGGTGGCGTTCGGTCCGTGGATCAACGTGACGTGCGTTCCGATCTCGTCCGTGCCGAGCGAGAACGGCGCCGTGATTCCGGGCAGCCGGCGGATGCTGAGTTCGACGAGCCGCATCGTCAGAGTGCGCTCTGCGACAGGAGGTCTTCGAGCGCGCGAGTTCCAACACGAATCAGTCGGGCACGCACGGCGGCATCGCCAAGATCCGGATCGCCCAAGGCTTGCCATGTGCCTTGGTCGGCCACGTCGCGCAGCGCTTTGGTCGCCGTGCGCACGCGCTCGCTCGCGCCGCTCGGTGGCCCGTCGCGCTCCAGCTCCAGGATGCGCTGCGCGAGAAGTCCGGGCGGGTCGCTCTGACGTGCGATCGATTCCAGGTCGAGCGCGGGCCGAGCGGAGTTCATGACGCGATCGACGAAGTAGAGCGTTCCATCGAAGCTGGGGCGGAGCTCGACGAGTGCATCCGGCGCGCACAGCCCGCGTAAGTCGACGCCGAGTCGGGTTCGCCCCACGAGACGCACACGGCAACCGACGGCCGCGGGCTGCCGCGCTTCACGTCGAATGCGCTCGTTCAGCTCGGCGATGGCGCGCACGACGCGCGATTCGGCATCGTTCGTCGAGCCCACATCGTCGACGCTGACCTCCAGTTCCTCCCAGCGCAGCGGCGCGAGGGACAGATGTTCCAGCGAATGCTTGGCGGTACCGCCGACGCGCAGCATCCACGGGCCGCGCACTCCAGTTTCCGACGGATCGAGACCCTGCAACGAACCGAGGTAGCCGATCGGCCGGTCGCCTGCGGTCAAACTCGGCTTGTGCACGTGACCGAGGAGCCATGCGTCGAGCGCATGTCGTTCGAGCTCGCGTCGCGCGACGGGCGCATAACGGCTCACGGTCGCGTCGAGATCGCAGTGCAATACTCCGATCAGCGGTGCATCACGGTCTCGCGGTGGGTCGAAGAGCTCGAGTGGGCTGCGCTCGACGACGCGCTGCGGGAACGACCAGCCGACGATGCGCAGCACAGTTCGACCGTCGCGCACGATCTCGTGCGTCTCCCAGCGACCGCCGCGACCGAGCAGGTGGAACGCAGCGATCTCGTCGGCCAGACGCGGCAGCACTTCGACGTCGTGATTGCCGGCGACCGCGACCACTTGGATACCCGCGTCGGACAGCTCGCGCACGCCGCGCTCGAGCACCGTGTAGGCCTCGAAGTAGCGGTTGTCGGATTCAACGACGTCGCCCGCCAAGATGACCGCGTCGACGCGCTCCGAAATCGCGAGCGCGACGACACGCCGCCACGCAGCCGCGGGCGTCAGGCCCGCGGGATCCAGCTCGAGATCCGTTGGAATGCGACTCGGACGCCGGCCGAGGTGCATGTCGCCGACGCAGAGGAGCTTGGCTTCCATGAAGGTCCGGAGGGGGCGCGACATCCTAGCGCTGGAGCGGCCGCAGCCGCGCTGTCAGGCGACCGGCGATCTTGGCAACCCCAACCCGCCAAAGAGGCAGATAAGCCGCGTCAAGGATCCCGCTAGGCCCCTTCAGGGCACATTCCAAAACGGCATGTCGATTGCCTTGGCGAGGCACCATGCAAGACCAATTCACGCGCAAGTCGCAGGCAGCGCTCTCGAACGCTCAGTCCGCCGCGCAGGCCGCCGGGCATCCCGAGCTGACGCCGCTCCACCTCGCAATCACGCTGCTCGCCGAACCCGAGGGTGTGATGTCGTCGACGCTCCAGCGTCTCGAGGCGGATCCGAAAGTTCTCGCCGCCGAACTGGCACGACATCTCGAACGACTTCCGCGATCAACCGGCGGGCAGACCGGCGTGTCGCGCGCGCTCTCGGAAGTATTGAGTGAAGCCGCCGCTGCCGCGCAGCGCATGGGCGACACGTACGTGTCGACGGAGCACTTGCTCTTGGGTCTCGCGAAGAAGGGCGGACCAGAGGTTGTCGGTTTGTTCTCCGCGCGGAACATTCGGCCCGAGCGTATCGAGGCGGCGCTGAACGAAGTGCGCGGCGATCGCAAGGTGACGACGCCCGATCCCGAGACCACGTTCGAGGCTCTGAAAAAGTACGCGCGCGACCTCACCGAAGCTGCGCGGGCCGGCAAGCTCGATCCGGTGATCGGTCGCGACACCGAGATTCGGCGCGTCATGCAGGTGCTCTCGCGCCGCCGCAAGAACAACCCGGTGCTGATCGGTGATCCGGGTGTCGGCAAGACCGCGATCGCGGAGGGTCTCGCGAATCGAATCGTCGCGGGCGATGTCCCCGAGGGCATCAAGGGCAAGCGCGTGATGGCGCTCGACCTGGGCGCGATGCTCGCCGGAGCCAAGTATCGCGGCGAGTTCGAAGAGCGCTTGAAGGCCGTATTGACGGAGATCGCGCAGGCCGAGGGCAAGATCATCCTCTTCATCGACGAGCTGCACACGCTCGTCGGCGCGGGCGGTGCCGAGGGCGCAGTGGACGCTGCGAACATGCTCAAGCCGGCGCTGGCGCGCGGCGAGCTGCACTGCATCGGCGCGACGACGCTCGACGAGTACCGCAAGTACATCGAGAAGGACGCGGCGCTCGAACGGCGCTTTCTTCCGGTCTTGATCGACGAGCCGTCGGTCGAGGACACCGTCGCGATCTTGCGCGGGCTCAAGGAGCGTTACGAAGTGCACCACGGTGTGCGCATCCTCGACGAGGCGCTGATCGCGGCCGCGCGCCTCGCCGACCGGCACATCACCGACCGTTTCATGCCCGACAAGGCGATCGACTGCGTCGACGAGGCCGCGGCTCAGCTGCGCTCGGCGATCGATTCGCTGCCGCCGGAGCTCGACACCATCGAACGCAAGATTCGCCAGCTCGAGATCGAGAAGACGGCGCTGGCCAAGGAAGACGGCCGCGAGACCAAGAAGCGCGTCGAGCGCATCGCGTCCGAACTGGCCGAGCTGAACGAAGAGGCCAGCGCGCTGCGATCGCGTTGGACGGCCGAGAAGGAGCTGATCACGGCGATCCGCGCCGGGAAGCTCTTGATCGAAAACCTGCGCGAAGAGTCCGTGCGCAAGGAACGCGAAGGCAACTTCGATCGCGTCGCGAAGATCCGCTACGGCGAACTGCCGGAAGCCCAGAAGAACTTGGAAGCCTCCGTCGCAAAGCTGAACGTCGTGCAACAGAACGGTGCGCTGCTCCCCGAAGCCGTGGACGCCGAGCTCATCGCCCAGGTGGTCAGCCGCTGGACGGGCATTCCCGCGACGCGGCTGCTCGAGACCGAGCGCGAAAAGCTCACCCACATGGAGGATCGCATCGCGGAGCGAGTGATCGGACAACGTCACGCCATCGAGGCGATCAGTCAGGCCGTTCGGCGCGCGCGAGCCGGTCTGCAAGAGACCACGCGACCGCTCGGATCGTTCCTACTGCTCGGTCCGACGGGTGTCGGCAAGACGGAGCTCGCGCGCGCTCTCGCGGAGTTCTTGTTCGAAGACGAGAAGAACATGATCCGCATCGACATGAGCGAGTACATGGAGAAGCACGCGGTGAGCCGCATGATCGGCGCGCCGCCGGGCTACGTAGGCTACGACGAAGGCGGAAGCCTGACGGAAGCGGTGCGACGCAAGCCGCACTCGGTCGTGCTCTTCGACGAAGTCGAGAAAGCGCACCCGGACGTGTTCAACGTGCTCCTGCAGCTCCTCGACGACGGACGATTGACCGACGGCAAGGGTCGCACGGTGGACTTCACGCAGACGCTCGTCTTGATGACGAGCAACCTGCGCAGCGAAGGCCAAGTGCGCGGACACTTCCGACCGGAGTTCATCAACCGACTCGACGACATCCTCGTCTTCGAGGCGCTGAAGCCGGAGCAGATCCGTTCGATCGTCGACGTGCAGCTCGTGCGTCTTGCGAAGCACCTCGCCGAGCAGGAGATCAGCTTGGAGCTCTCCGACGCGGCGAAGGATCAACTCGCGAAGGAAGGCTACGACGCCGAGTACGGCGCGCGACCGCTGAAGCGTGCGATCCAGAAGCACGTCCAGAATCCGCTCGCGGACGCGATCCTCTCGGGCAGGATCGAGCGCGGAGGCGCCGCGCAGATCGACTTCAAGGACGGGAAGTTCTCGATCGAGGGACGTGCGCGCGCGCCTGAAGAGCAGTTCGCGCATTCCTAAAAAAGCGTGGGC
>JANOFY010000590.1:0-16715 GCA_031413895.1 Planctomycetota bacterium
ACCCCGACGAATCCGTCGATCGCGCTGGGAACGTCGCAGCCGTTCACTGCGATGGGAACCTACAGCGACTCCACGACGCAGGACCTGACCACGTCGGTCACGTGGAGTTCTTCCGACACGTTTGTTGCCACCGTGAGCAACGCGCCGGGCAGCAACGGCCTCGCCACCAGCGTCGCAGTCGGCGTGACGACGATCGACGCACTCGAGTCCACCAGCGGCATCAACGGATCGACGACGTTGACCGTCACGTCGGCAGTCCTCGTCTCGATCGCAGTCACGCCGACGAATCCGTCGATCGCGCTGGGAACGTCGCAGCCGTTCACTGCGATGGGAACCTACAGCGACTCCACGACGCAGGACCTGACCACGTCGGTCACGTGGAGTTCTTCCGACACGTTTGTTGCCACCGTGAGCAATGCGCCCGGCAGCAACGCCCTCGCCACCAGCGTCGCGGTCGGTGTGACGACGATCGACGCGCTCGATTTCGCCAGCGGCCTCAGCGGTTCGACGACGTTGACGGTCACGTCGGCAGTCCTCGTCTCGATCGCGGTCACTCCGACCAATCCATCGATCGCGCTCGGGACGACGCAGCCGTTCACTGCGATGGGAACCTACAGCGACGCGACGACGCAGGACCTGACCACGTCGGTCACCTGGAGTTCCTCCGCTACGGCCGTCGCCACCGTGAGCAACGCGCCCGGCAGCAACGGCCTCGCCACGAGCGTCGCGGTCGGTTCAACGACGATCGACGCGCTCGATTCCACCAGTGGCCTCAGCGGTTCGACAACGTTGACGGTCACATCCGCAGTCCTCGTCTCGATCGCGGTCACGCCGACCAATCCATCGATCGCGCTCGGGACGACGCAACCGTTCACTGCGATGGGAACGTACAGCGACGCGACGACGCAGGACCTGACCGCATCGGTCACGTGGAGTTCTTTCGACACGCTTGTTGCCACCGTGAGCAACGCGCCGGGCAGCAACGGCCTCGCGACCAGCGTCGCGGTCGGTGTGTCGACGATCGACGCGCTCGATTTCGCGAGTGGCATCAGCGGTTCGACGACGTTGACGGTCACGTCGGCGGTCCTGGTCTCGATCGCGGTCACGCCGACGAATCCTTCGATCGCGCTGGGAACGACACAGCCGTTCGCTGCGATGGGAACCTACAGCGACGCGACGACGCAGGACCTGACCACGTCGGTCACCTGGAGTTCCTCCGCTACGGCCGTCGCCACCGTGAGCAACGCGCCCGGCACGAACGGCCTCGCGACCAGCGTCGCGGTCGGTTCAACGACGATCGACGCGCTCGATTCCGCCAGCGGCCTCAACGGTTCGACGACGTTGACGGTCACGTCGGCAGTCCTCGTCTCGATCGCAGTCACGCCGACGAATCCGTCGGTCGAGTTGGGGACGAACCAGCAATTCGCGGCAACGGGAACCTACAGCGACGCGACGACGCAGGACCTGACCACGTCGGTCACCTGGAGTTCCTCCGACACGGCCATCGCCACCGTGAGCAACGCGCCGGGCACGAGCGGCCTCGCGACCAGCGTCGCGGTCGGCGTGACGACGATCGACGCGCTCGATTCCGTCAGCGGCCTCAGCGGTTCGACGACGCTCACCCTACTGCCGCACATCACCTTCCGCGCTGCGGCATCGGGGAGCGCGGGCTCGGGAGTGCTCAGCCTCACGATCGCGACGCCGACGGGCGCGCTGACGGGTGATGTGCTGATCGCCGCGGTCGCCGTGCGCCCGAGCACGGCCGCCATCACTCCGCCCGCGGTGGGCTGGACGCTCGTGCGTCGGATCGACAATGCGGCCAGCATCACGAACTCGCTCGCGGTCTACTCGCGCGTCGTCACGGTGAGTGAGCCCGCGACCCACACTTGGACGTTGTCGGCTTCCACCGGATCCGCCGGTGGCATCGCCGCGTTCGTGGATGTCGATCCGTCGAATCCGATCGATGTGGAAGCGGGGCAGACCACGTCCAGCGGGCTCACGCACGACGCGCCGAGCGTGACGACCAGCGTGTCGAACGCGATGGTCTTCAGCGCGCATGCGTTCGCGTCCTCGGCGACATGGACGCCGCCCGTGGGCATGACCGAGGCCTTCGATCAGGCGAGCCTCGCGGTTCCGAACGGCGCCGGGATCAGTCTCGAGGGGAACTACTCGCTCCAAGCCATCGCGGGAGCGACGGGAGTCCAGTCTGCGGTAGCCAGCGCGAACGCCGATGTCGGGAACGCTCACATCCTGGCCCTGCGGCGGGCTCCGTAGTCGGATCGCCGGACTTCCGCTGGGCCGTCTGCTGACGTCGAGCACTACGACGGCGAGCATCTCCATCAAGTCATCGGAAGACTCTCGCGGAGTCAGTCCGGTCCACGAACACGCGCGTCTCGGCGGGCGGATCGATCACCCATCGCGAGCCGCGGCGTGAACATGAACACGAGCAACTCACGTCTCGAACCGTACCGGCCGAGTGTTCGGACACGACGGGCCGGACACTTCTCTCTTCAGCCAAGTGACTCTCCCGTCGGCCTGAAGATTCTTTGGTCAACGCGGGCGCCCCCGACTCCCGCGACGCACAATTGGATCGGCGACGGATGCAGCGACGTGCGCTACCCGATGCTTGCGACCGCGCGCTGGACGACCGAGACGATTGCAAGCGACGCGAACCCTTTCGCCGCACAAGGAGTCGAGCGATGAATGCGCAACCTTTCTTCGGACTGCGGACCCTTTCGACGAGCCTGGCGGTCCTCATTCCCCTCGGTTGTGGGGATCACGACGCGGCCACCTCGGCGCCGGGTGCAGAGGTCGCGGCTCACACCGTCGAGAAGCGCGCGGCGAAGACCGGACCGTTCACGTATCCAGCACCCGTCTCGGGTCACTACGCGGAGACGGACACCGGCGACTTCGATCTCGTCGACGGATTGGCGTACACGGCGAGCTCCGGCGACGGCACGGTCGTCTATGTGACGAGCAAGTCGATCGCTTCGCCGATCCTCTCGCAAGCGGCCGCTCCGATGACCGAAGCGCGCGCCATCGCCTTGCTGCGCGACGCGGGCTATGTCGAGGTGACGCTCGACGCCGCGGGCAAGTCGAGCTACTTCGCGCACGGATCGCAGCTCGGCAGCCGCGGCCGGGAGGAAGACGCCGGCGGGAAGTACTGGAAGATCGAGAGCAAGAAACCCGCGGCAGGCCGCACGGCCGCGAGCGTCGTCCACAAGGATCGTGGAGGTTTCGAGTTCGATCTTCCGATCGCGAAGCCCAAGGTCGCTGAAGTCAGCGAAGGCGACCGAGTGAAGGGACAGCGCTCGCCGAAGGATGCATCGACGCCCGAGGGCACGGCTGTACTCGACCTCTACCGCGCCTTGCACAAAGCGGCGCAAGCGCAGGATCTCGGGGCGCTGCTCGCGGCGCAGGGATTCTCCGAGGAGGCGATCGCCGCGATCCGCGGTCTCCCCGGAATCGACGCCGACTTCGCGCTGTTCGCCGATCGCTTCCTCGATCCCGGCGAGCCGGAGGATCCGACGGTGTATGAAGGGTACGGCGGCGTCAGGGCGCGCGGAGTCAACTCGAAGGGCGAGAAGTACTCGAACTACTACGAGTTCGCACCCGCTGGCGACCGTCTCCTGCTGATCGGGATCAGCGAAGACAAGAAATAGAACGAGGCCGACGCGCAGCCTTCGGGCAACGAGAGGCTTTCGACGCCGATCTCGTCTGAGGATGTCGAATGGAGAGAAGTGGTGGGCGTGGTTCGGACTCGACAGTGCGCGAGCGGTTGCGCAACGAGCTCGAGCGACGTCGAGGACGGTCACGGCCGCGAGCGCACCGGCGGGCTGATCAAGCGCGATCACCGAGCCGCGGTGTGAACATGAACGCGCGCAACTCCCGTCTCGAACGGTGCCGGCCGAGTTTCCGGACAGGAGGGGCGCACATGCGCTCATCCACGGCCCGCACTCAGCCGGGTGCGCGGTGACCGATCTCACCCGCTCTTCCGAGTGTCACGCATGTGCCCGGTCAGACCTGTTACCGATGGGCCCGGTCCGTACCCTCAGTCTGGCGAACCCGTGAGCACCCACGCCGCCCAATCGCGCGTGGTGTACTTCGGCATGCCACGCTCGTCCTTGGCTTCGCGCAGCTTCGTCTTCGCTTCCCAGAGCGCTTGGTGCTTGGGCTTCTTCTCGACCCACAAACGCCGGTAGAAGTCGATCATCAACTCGCGCGTCGCCTCGTCGGGCACCTTCCACAAGGACGTGATCACCGAGCGCGCGCCGGCCATCTGCATCGCCCTCTGCAAGCTCGCCACGCCCTGACCTGCACGGCGCTCACCGACGTTCGTGTCGCAGGCAGACAAAACGGCGAGCTCGCAGCGCGAGAGGTCCAGCGTCGACAGCTCTTCGGCCGTGATCAGACCTGGAGCACGTCCGATCGCATCTTCCGGCAGGTTGGCATCCGCCAGCGCCAATCCGCACAGGAGCATCGGGCTCATGCACCTCAACTCACTCTCGCTACTCGTGCGACCCGGCAATTGCAGATCGCGCTCGATCTCCGCCGATTCGTTCCACGAGCGCACCGCGTCGGGCGCGAACCAGCCGTGAGTCGCGATGTGCAGGAATCGCGCGAGCGGAGCTTGCTCGATCAAGCGGCGCTTGCTCGCTTGAGCACGCGTGAGCAGCGTCGCGCTGCCTTCGACGCCGAAGCTCGCGCTGAAGAGCCACCCGAGCTCCTCGATCTCGCCGCGCGTCCCCGGCAAGGGCGGGAAGCCTGTCGACCACACACTGCCTCGCAACATGCCCGAGGCTTGCGCAAGCGCGTCGTGAATGCGGTTGTCCGAACTCTCCACTTCGTAGGCCACGTCACCGAGTGCGAGCAAGCTGGCTGCGCCGGGCAGCGGCTCGCGCGGGGCCAGAAGCTCGACCAGGTTCGTCCGCAGATCGATCCGGAATCGATCGCCGATCAGCTCGCGGCCGTCGGGGTCGATCGGCAGGCAGTCGAACGCGACCAGGTGCAGGACGTCGTCCAGCACAAGGATCGCGTGCTTCGACGCTCCAAGCGCCGGCAGCAAGGGATCGAAGATCAACCGGCGCAGCGCAACGCCGCTCGCGTCGAGCGCCGTCGACGCGGTTCGCGGGTCGACTGCCTGCCCGCGGCCGCTCGCGGAGCCGAGCGCCGCGCGCCAAGCCTCGATCGCTTGCTCGATCGGCGCGATCGAACCGAGGTGCACCAACGTCAGCGGTTTCTCCGCGCGGTCTCGAGCGAGCGCTGACCGCACGACGAAGGCGCACAGACTGTCCTCCGTGGTCTCGCGCACGAGCGGCCGCGGGTCGGCACCAGCAGAGGGCTCCACGGCCAGGCGTCGCGCGGCGAAGCGTCGGAAGCAAACCACGGCCTCTTCCGCGCGCAGCGACTGCGCCATCGATGCCGCGTCTACGAGCTGACCACTGCGCGAGCCACCCGTGAGCTCGCTAGCCCGCCGGACGAGATCGCGCTCGACGGCCTCACGGCGGGAGCGCGCGCGATCGAACTCCTCGCGCGTCGCGCCCTCGCGCGCCATCTTGGCCAGATCTTCGGTCATGAGCTGCAACTCGGCGCTCAGTCGCGCGTGCTCGGGGGAATGCGCTGAACGCCGCGCGAGTCGGGCGACCTCGACAGCCGCCCCGCGTGTCGCCTCGCTGCACGCGAACACGTCCGGCAACAGTTCCTCGGACGGCGCGAAGATCCCGATCCCGACGCACATCGACAGCCCCAGCGCGAGCGATTCGGCCATGCTCGCAAAAATCTCCTCCGCCTCTCGGCCCGCCGAGGAGAGCGCGGTGCGCTGGGCAGCGTGAACCTGTGCCCGGCACGAGTCGCGCACGAGGGCCACGGCGCGGTCGACGTCTGTGTCGGGGATCGAACGCGGGAGCTGGCCTGCGGCCGCTCGCTCCGCAGCGCGAGCCAGGATGGCAACGGCCATTCGCTGGCGAGCCTGCTGCAACTCGGGATGGTCGTCGGGCAGCGCACGCGATCCGACCTCGAGCACTTTCTCGAGCAGCGCCGCTGCATCATCGAAGTTGCGCTGCGCGTGCAGTGTGTGCGCCAGATTCGAACGCGCCTGCTGCGAGAATGGATGGTCGTCCGGCAGGCCGCGCGAGAACGCGGCCAGCACGCGCTCCTCCAACTCGCGCGCGCCATCCAAATCACCGAGCGCGCGCGCAGTGGAGGCCAGGTTCTGCCGTGCGCGCTGTACGTCCACATGCTCGTCGGGGAGAGCACGGGAGCGGACTTCGAACACCGTGCGGAACAGCTCACGCGCCCCGTCCAGGTCTCCCTGCGCCGCGAGTGACGCACCGAGGTTCCCGCGTGCCTTCTGCAGGTCGGGGTGATCGTCTGGAAGGAGGCGCGTACTCACCTCGAGCGCGCGCTCGAACAGCCGGCGTGCCCCCTGCAGGTCTCCCAGCATGTGCATCGTCAGGGCCAGACCTTGGCGTGTCACTTGGAGTTCGGGGTGATCGTCCGGCAAGGTGCGCTCGCGCACCGCCAAACAGCGCTCGAACAGCGCCCTAGAGGTGTGAAGATCACCAAGCCCAACCGTCGCGACAGCCAGGCCGAGCTGGGCGCGCTGCACTTCAGGATGTTCTTCGGGAAGCGAGCGGGCGAGAACCTCCAGCGACTGCTCGAAGAGGGGGCGAGCGGTACGCAGGTCGCCGAGCGCGAGTCCCGCGGCTCCCATCGCCATGCGCGCCTTCTGCAATTCGGTGTGCTCAGCGGGGAGGGTGCGCGAGTAGACCTCGACGACGCGCTCGAACAGCGACCGCGCCGCGCGTGCGTCACCCAGCGCGTAGAGCGTCCCTCCCAGGTTGAAACGCGCGACCTGCAGATCCGGGTGCTCGTCGGGCAACAAGCGCACGAGCACCGAGAGCGCCTGCTCTTCCAGGGCACGCGCCTCCTGGAGATGGCCCAGCTCCTTGAGCGTGAGCGCAAGGTTTATCCGCGCGGACTGTAGGTCCGGGTGGTCCTCGGGCAGGGTCCGCGTCCGCACCTCCAGGACTTTCTCGTCGAGGACGCGTGCGCCCGCGAGATCGCCAAGCGTCGCCAGGGTCACCGACAGATTCTGGCGTGCGGCTTGCAGATCGGGGTGATCGTCGGGCAGCGTCTTCGAGCACACCTCGAGAACTTGCTCCTCGAGCGCGCGGGCAGCTGTGAACTCGCCCAGCATCTTGAGTACCAGCGCGACGTAGATCCGCGCCGTCCGCAGCTCGGAGTGATTCTCGGGCAGCGTGCGCGTGCGCGCCGCGAGTACGCGCTCGAAATGCGGGCGGGCGGCGCGCGCGTCGCCGAGCTTGTACAGCGCCGAACCCAGGTGCACGCGCGCAAGCTGCAGCGCAGCGCCGTCGTCGGGCAACGTGCGCTCGTAGGCTTCGACGACTTGCTCGAAGAGTTCACGCGCGCCTCTCAAGTCCCCGAGTGCGCGCCGGGTGACTCCCAAGCGTCCCCGGGCGGTCTGGACATCGGCGTCATCTGGCTCGCGCGTGCGGAGCAGGTTCTCGAGCACGCCTTCCTGCGCGGTCCGCGCCCCGTCGAGCGCGTCGGCGCTCGCGGCCGACGACCCAGCGTGCGACAGGAGCTCCAGCCACGCCGCGTCTTGCTCGCCCGACGATCGAGCGATCAAGGCCGCGATGGCCTCGAGCGCGGTCGCCCGCGCCGTCTCCATGTCGTGGCCCCCGCGCGCGGCGTCGGACCGATCCAAGAGCGCTCGCTCCCGGTCGAGATCAGTGGCGTGCAGCGTCGACGACTGCGCAGCAGTCGTGGTGCAGCACGAGATCGCGCCGAAGAGTGCAGCACAGCATCGAACGTACGTGATCGGTCGCATCACTTGGGCGCGCCGGTGAGCACCCAGGCAGCCCAATCGCGCGTCGTGTACTTCGGCTGGCCCCGGTCGTTCTTGGCGTTGCGGATCATCATCTTCGCTTTGCACAGCGCCTGCCCCTTGGGGTTATTCTCCCACCACGGACGCCGGTAGAGGTCGGGCATCAGCTCCTTCGTCGCTCGGTCGGGCACCTTCCAATAAGGAAGGAGGAACGCCCGCCCTTCACAAGCCAGTTTCGCCCCACGGACCGCGCATCACGCGGACTCGGACGGCAAGCTTTTGGCTTCCCAAGTCCCCCCCGGAGGTATCCATGGTCGCCTGGACCGATCTCTTGCTGCCCATTCTGCTCTCGACCGTCTTCGTGTTCGTCGCGAGCTCGCTCGTGCACATGGTGTTCCAGTGGCACAACCCCGATTACCGGCGGCTGTCGAACGAGGACGAAGTGCGCGCCGCGATCCGCAAGGGATCAACGACTCCCGGTCAGTACATCTTCCCGCACTGCCTCGAAGGCAAGCAGATGGCCGACCCGGCGATGCAGCAGAAGTTCGCCGATGGTCCGGTCGGTGTGCTCTACATCCGGCCGAACGGCGCGCCGAGCATCGGACCGTTCTTGCTCAAGTGGGTCGTGTACACGATCGTCGTCAGTGCGCTCGCGGGATATCTCGCGCGCGCGACGCTTCATGTCGGCGACGCGTACCTACGTGTGTTCCAAGTCGTCGGCGCGTCCGCGTGGCTCGCGTACGCGTGGCAAGGACCCTCCGATTCGATCTGGAAGGGCAAACCCTGGATCATCACGTTTCGTGGCATGTTCGACGGATTGATCTACGCAGCGTTGACGGCGGGCACGTTCGCGTGGCTCTGGCCGCGGGTCCTCGCTTGATGCGCTCTTGCGGTAGGTTCGGACGACGCGGCAGCAAACTCCCAATCGCGAGCCTGTAGCCGAGCCGTCGATCCCCGCGGACCACGACAGCGAGACAACGACCTGGCCGGCGGGCTACTGTGAGCCCAATGGAGTTCGAACGATTTCTCGACGTGATCCGCGCGTTCGAGCGCGAAGGGGTCGACTACGTACTCGTCGGCGGCGTCGCCGTGAACTTGCACGGTATCGCGCGCGCGACCGAGGAAATCGGCTTCTTCGTGCGACCCGACGCCGCGAACATCGAACGACTCAAGCGCGCGCTGCGTTCGCTCTGGAGCGATCCGGAGATCGAGGAGATACGCATCGAAGACTTCGAGGAGTACCCGACGCTGCGCTACGGGCCACCCGGCGACGATCTCGTCATCGACATCCTCACGCGGCTCGGTACGGCTTTCTCCTTTGCGGACATGGAATCCGAGACCGTCGAGATCGAAGGCGTGGGCATCAAGGTCGCGACGCCACGAACTCTCGTGCGGATGAAGCGGAACACGCTGCGACCGATCGACAAGGCCGATGCAGCGGCGCTCGAGCAACTGTTCGGAACCGGGGAGCTGTAATGCCGATCGAGAGATTCGGAGACTTCGAGGCCGCGCGCCGCGCGTTGTGGATCCCGCGCGGTGATCCACGTCTGGCCGCGCGGATCCGAGCACTGTGGGCGTTCTCCCGCCGCATCGCACCGGGGTCCGCGCCGCGCGGCTTGCGCCGATTCCGCACGCTCGACGAAGCGAACGGAGAGCGCGATGCGTGGTGTGCGCGCCGCGCGCGCCTGCTGCGGGAGACCCGCCGGCGCTCGTAGCGGGCGACGGCCGTAGGGATGACTCGCTTCGTGCTTCCGTCGATTCTCACCGGTTCCCCCACCGCATGACCTGGCAAGCCTGGTTCACCCTCGGCGTCGCGCTCGCTGCGCTCGTCTGCCTCATCAAGGATTGGCTCGCGCCGTCCAACGTCATGGTGGGCGCGGCGATCCTGCTCTTGCTCGCGGGCATCATCACTCCGATCGAAACCTTCGCGGGCTTCGGCAATCCTGCGCCCGTGACGGTGGCCGCGCTCTACGTGCTCGCGCGCGCGACCGAGAAGACCGGTCTCTTGCAGCCGGTGCTCGAGCGCCTCCTCGGCACGAAGACCGGCGGACGCTGGGCCATGACCAAGTTGCTCGTGCCGTCCGCCGCGGCCTCGGCGTTCCTCAACAATACGCCGATCGTGGCGATGCTCATCCCGCAGGTATTGAGCTGGTGCGAGAGAGCGCGCACATCGGCGTCGCGCTACTTGATGCCGCTCTCCTTCGCCGTCGTGCTCGGCGGTGTCGTCACGACGATCGGCACGTCGACGAACCTCGTCGTGTCGGGGATGCTCGAGAACTTCGGACACGCGCCGCTCGGTCTGTTCGAGATCACACCCGTCGGACTTCCCGTCGCGATCGTCGGCCTCGCGACGTTGATCCTCACCGTGCCGTGGCTGCAGCCGGATCGGCGTCCTGCGGGTCAACAACTCGACGAGGGTTCGCGCGAGTTCTCGGTCAGCATGAAGATCGTCGCGGGCGGTCCGCTCGACGGACGTTCGGTCGGGGAAGCCGAGCTGCGCAACTTGCAGGGCGTGTTCCTGGCCGGCATCGAACGCGGCGGGGAACTGATCGCCCCCATCGCGCCCGATCTCAAGCTGCGCGGCGGCGATCGACTCTCGTTCGTCGGACAAGCGAACCGCGTCGTCGACTTGCAAAGCCGTCGTGGACTGGAATCGGCCGAGGCGCCGCACATGTCCGAGCTCCAGACGGCGAAACACCGCTTCTACCAAGCGGTCGTCAGCGCGAGCTCACGCCTGGTCGGCCAGACGCTCAAGGAGCTCGACTTCCGCTCGCGCTACCAAGCGGCCGTCGTGGCGATCCATCGCTCGGGCCACCCCGTGCAAGAGAAGCTCGGACAGGTGCGGCTCAAGCACGGCGACACGCTGATCTTGCTCGCCGACAGCGGCTTCCATCTGCGTTGGCGTGATCGCGGCGACTTCCTGATGGTCACGGACATGGCGGGCACTCCGCCGGCGGTGACGAAGAAGGCCTGGATCGTGGGCGTCGTCGGCATCGCGATCGTCGTCGTCGCGGGCCTGGGCGTCGTTCCGATCTTGCAAGCGTCGCTCGTCGGCGCCATCGCGCTGATCGCGTGCGGGGTGCTCACTGCGACCGAGGCGCGCGAGTCGATCGATCTCGACACGATCATCGTCATCGCAGCGTCCTTCGCGCTGGGAGCAGCGATGGAGAAGTCGGGCCTCGCGGCGCACGCAGCCGAGCTCGTGATCGGCGCGGGCGGCGGCGGCAGCGTTCACGGCGCGCTGCTCGGGATCGTGCTCGCGACCGTTTTCATCACCGAGCTCATCACCAACAATGCGGCCGCGGCGCTGGTCTTCCCGATCGCGTTCGCGAGCGCGCAGCAACTCGGCGTCGACCCCCGGCCGTTCGTGATCGCCGTCGCGATCGCGGCGTCGAACTCGTTCCTCACCCCGATCGGCTATCAGACCAACACGATGGTCTACGGCCCGGGCGGCTATCGCTTCACCGACTACGTGCGCGTCGGTCTGCCGCTCACGATCACGACCGTGATCACGACGGTGGTCGTGATTCCGTGGTTTTGGGGGATCTGATCGGCGTCACTGTTCGAGGAAGAGCGGGGAATCCGGGCCCATCGGCCAGCCAAGCCCGATCCACGCCATCAAGAGCACGACCCAGACCACGAGGAACGCGACCGAGTAAGGCAGCATCGTGGCGATGAGCGTTCCGATGCCAGCCTTGGGCTCGTACTTGTGGACGAAGGTCAGGATCAGCGGGAAGTAGCTCATCAGCGGCGTGATGATGTTCGTCACGCTGTCTCCGACTCGGAACGCGCCCTGCACCATCTCGGGTGAGTAGCCGAGCAGCATGAACATCGGCACGAAGACCGGCGCGAGCAGCGCCCACTTGGCCGAGGCGCTCGCGATGAGCAGGTTGACCACTGCCGCGAAGAGTACGAGCGCGATCATCAATGCCATCGGCTGATCCTGCAGCCCAAGGTGCTGGATGAACTCCGCTCCGCTGACGGCGGTGATGACGCCGAGGTTCGTCCAGTTGAAATACGAGATGAACTGCGCCGCGAAGAACGCCAGCACGATGAACGACGCCATCGACTTCATCGTCTGCGTCATTCCCGACGTCACGTCGTGATCGCTCTTGATCGTGCCGGCCGCGACGCCGTACGCAATGCCGGGCAAGAGACCGTACAGGAAGATGAACGTCACGAGCCCGACCATGAGCGCGGAGTCCTTGAGGTCCGCGCTCTTCGCGCTCATCAGGAAACCGCCCTCCGGCAGAACGCCCCAGAGCACGAAGGCGGTGAGCAGCGCGACGGTTGCGGCGGCCGCCCAGAGTCCACGCTTCTCCTTCGCTCCGAGCGGCTTCAGCTCGTCGCGCTTGGCGTCGCCGCCGTACTCGCCGAGCCGCGGCGCGACGATCCGCTCCGTCACCCACGTGCCGGCGATGGTGAGCACGAACGTCGACACGGCCATGAAGTAGTAGTTCGCGTACGCCGCGACCGTGTAGTCGGGATCCACGATGCGCGCGGCGGCTTCCGACAGTCCGGCGAGCAGCACGTCGACGGAGCCGACGAGCAAGTTCGCGCTGTACCCGCCCGAAACGCCCGCGAACGCCGCCGCGAGCCCGAGCAGCGGATGTCGGCCGAGCGCGTGGTACAGCGCGGCCGCCAGCGGGATGAGGAGCACGTAGCCGACCTCGCTCCCCGCGTTGGACATCACGCCCGCGAACACGACCATCGGCGTGATCAGCTTGCGCGGCGACGCGAGCACGATGAGCCGCAGGCCCGCACCGAGTAAACCCGAATGCTCGGCGATCCCGATGCCGAGGAGACAGGTGAGCGAGATGCCGAGCGGCGGATACGCGAGGAAGTTGCGCGCGACCTCCGTGATCATCCGCTGCAGACCCGCGACGGAGAGCAGGTTCACCGCCTTGACGACCTCGCCGCTGGCGGGATTCGTGACCGACACGTCCAGCGTGTGACACAACCACGAAACGACGACGACGAGCGCCGCGAGCAACGCGAAGAGCGTCGCGGGATGCGGCAGCGCATTGCCGGCACGCTCGACGCCGTTCAAGAATCGCTGCAGACGAGAAGCGCGTGCAACCGGAGAGGGGGCGATGCTCATGGGGGGAGGTACGAATCAGGGTCGGCGCGAGGAATGCAGTCCGGCTCGAGGCCGAACACGACGAGCGTCAGAGCATGGGAACCCAACTGCGCCCTGACCAGCGCGCAGAAGTAAGTCAGCTCGTGATAGACACGAGCTCGCCGCGCGCGACCGTGATCGCACGACCGCGCAGCAGGACTCGGTCGCCCGTCACGACGACGGATACGCGCCCGCCGCGTGCCGAAGCCTGCCAGCCCACCAGCGCGTCCTTGTGCAAGCGCGCACGCCAGTGAGGCGCCAGCGCGCAGTGCGCCGAGCCGGTCACGGGATCCTCGTCCACGCCCGCGGCCGGCGCGAAGAAGCGCGACACGAAATCGAAACGCGCGTCGCTCGAGCGGCTCGTGACGATCACGCCGCGCACGGGGAGCTCGCGGAGCGACACGAAGTCCGGCTTCAATCCGCGCACGGTCTTCTCGTCGGCGACTACGACGAGATAGTCGTCCGCGCTGCGACCGACGAACAGCGGCGCCGCGCCCAGCGCCTTCTCGAGACCCTCCGGCACCGGCGCCTCAACGGCGACGCGCGCAGGAAAGTCGAGCTCGATCTCGTCCGCGACCCGCCGTGCCGTGAGCCAACCGCTCAGCGTGTGAAAGCGCGCCGTCGCGTCGGCCGCGAGACGCTTCGACTCCCAGAGCACGTGCGCGCTCGCAAGCGTCGCATGCCCGCAGAGCCGTACTTCGACGGCTGGAGTGAACCAACGCAGATCGAACCCATCGGAGCGCGGCGACACGAACGCGGTCTCGGACAAGTTCATGTCGCGCGCAACGAGCTGCATCCAGCGCTCATCGCTGGTGCGCTCGGGAAGCAGGCACACCGCAGCTGGATTGCCGGTGAACGGTTCGTCGGCGAACGCATCGACGTGATGGAGAGGGATGCTCATGACCACTCGATCCGGGATCACTCGATCCGGTGTGTGAGCGATGCTCAAGCCGAACGCCGCCCGAGCAACGTGCGCCGGTAGAGCGACTCAGGCGCGAAGTCCGCACCGTTCGGCCACGTCAGCGTGCGGTCCAACCCGAAGTTCGCGAAGTAGGCGACGTCCCGCAGGGGCTCGAAGATCTCGCCGCTCAGCGCGCTCGAGAGATCCACCTCGCCTTCGAGGCCGTCGCTGAAGCGCAGCCATACACGATGCCCACCCAGGTAGCGGGCCTCGACGATGTATGCCAGTTCGCCTTTCATCGCGGAGAGTTCATTCGAGCGGGTCGATTCGCTTGAGCGAGTGAGTCAGCGTCCCAGCTCGCCTACTTCGTCGCGAACCCGCGCGTGCGCATCAACGCGTCCGTTCCCGGATCTCGTCCGCGGAAGGCACGATAACCGTCCATCGGATCGATCGTGTTGCCGACCGAGAACACGTAGTCGTGCAGACGCTTCGCCGTCGCCTTGTCCCACGGGTTCTTCGCTTCTTCGAACGCTTCCCACGCGTCGGCCGCGAGCGTGTCCGACCACAGATAGCTGTAGTAGCCCGCGGAGTAGCTGTCGGACGAGAAGATGTGGCTGAACTGCGTCGTGCGGTGACGCATCACCACTTCCTTCGGCATGCCGAGCGCCGTCAGCGTGTCGCGCTCGAACGCGGCCGGATCGATGCGCGTGCCCGGCGTCGCCGCCAAGTGCAGCTTCATGTCGATCAGCGCTGCCGACAGGTACTCGATCGTCGCGAAGCCTTGGTTGAACGTCGACGCGCGCTCGATCTTCGCGACGAGCTCCTTCGGAATCGGCTCGCCGGTCTTGTAGTGGAGCGCGAACCGGTTGAGCACTTCCGGCGTCTCGAGCCAGCGCTCGAGCACTTGCGACGGGAACTCGACGTAGTCGCGGAACACCGACGTACCCGACAGCGACGGATAGTTCACGTTCGACAAGAGGCCGTGTAGCGCGTGACCGAACTCGTGGAACAGCGTCGTCGCGTCGTCCCAACTGATCAGCACCGGCTCGCCGTCCTTGCCCTTCACGAAGTTCGTGTTGTTCGACACGATGGTCGAGATGTCGCCGGCGAAACGCTCCTGCTTGCGGTACGCGTTCATCCACGCGCCCGAGCGCTTGCCCGGACGCGCATAGCGGTCGAAGTACCACAGGCCGATGTGCTTGCCCTTCGCGTCGGTGACTTCGTACACCTGCTCGTCCGGCTCGACGATCGGGATACCCGACACGCGCTTGAACTTCAGGCCGAAGAGCTCGCCGGCGGAGAAGAACATCGCCTCGCGCATCTTGTCGAGCTGCAAGTACTGCGAGACGAGGTTCTGATCGAGGTCGAACTTGCTCTTGCGCACTTTCTCGGCGTAGTAGCGGTAGTCCCACGCTTCGATCGTGATGCCCGCGCCTTCCTTGTCGGCGATGGCCTGCATGTCGGCGACTTCCTCATGAACGCGCGCTACGGCCGGCGTCCACACGGATTCCATCAGAGCGAGCGTGCGCTCGGGCGTCTTCGCCATCGTGTCGTCGAGGCGCCAGTGCGCGTGCGTCGCGAAGCCTAGGAGCTGCGCGCGTTCGGCGCGCAACATGAGCACTTCGGGAATGATCTGCTTCGTGTCGTTCGCGTCGCCGTTGTTGCCGCGGCTGTAGTACGTGCGCCACACCTTCTCGCGCAGATCGCGGCGCGACGAGTACGTCAGGAACGGCTCCATGCTCGAGCGCGTGTTCAGGATCGCCCACTTCCCTTTAAGGTCGCGCGACTCCGCGGCGTTCGCAGCCGCTGTCTTGAGCGAGTCGGGCAGGCCGGCAAGGTCCGCTTCGCTGTCGAGCACGAGCATGTGCCCGGCCTCGTCGGCGAGGAGGTGCTGGCTGAAGGTCGTGAAAAGGCTCGCGAGCTTCTGATTGATCTCCGAGAGCCGCTCCTTGCCCTTCTTGTCGAGCTGCGCGCCGGCGTGCACGAAGTTCGTGTAGTCGAGCCACACGAGGCGCTTCTGTTCGGGCGTGAGGTTCGACTTCTCGCGCGCGTCGTACACGGCCTTGATGCGCGCGAAGAGCTTCTCGTTCTGGATGATCTTGTCCGACAGCGCGGCGAGCTTGGGCGCCATCTCGTTCTCGACGACCTGGAACTCAGGCGTGTTCATCGTCGACTGGAAGATGTCGTACACCGTTTGGACGCGATCGAAGGTCCGTCCCGAGCGCTCCATCGCCGCGATCGTGTTTTCGAAGTCGGGCTGGGCGGAGTTGTTGGCGATCGCTTCGATCTCCGCCAAGAACTCCGCCATCGACACTTCGAGCGCGGGCTTGAAGTGCTCGATGCGCACCGCGTCGAGCGGCGGCACACCGCCGTGAGGACCGGACCATTTCGGAAGGAGCGGATTCGTCGTGGACGTTGTCTTGGTTTTTTCTGTGGCGACCATACAAGCGGTGGCGAGCGACGCGGCGATGACGGCGAGGACGAGGCGGTTATCGAACATGTGTGGGGGGCTCCTCCAGCGAGACGGGTCGATCGACGCGCGTCGTGGGCGAGACAGGATAATCACCGCCGACCGGCGCGCGGCCGCGGGTGTGTGATTCCCGGGCAAAACCGCGAATGCCGCCACGAAGTCCGCCGCGCGTGCACTCCGTTCCCCGCGCGCTCCGGCGGCCGCGTACAATGAGAGCGTCCTCGAGTTCGCGCCACGGATGTTGACAGAGGAGTCCAAAGATGACTTCGCCGCTGAAGCACGCCGCGCTCTTCTCTTTGTCGATGCTCTCGCTCACTCCCTGGCTCTTCGCGGGGGGCACGACGCAGCAAGAGGCGTACGTCAAGGCCTCCAACAC
>JANOFY010000591.1:0-27872 GCA_031413895.1 Planctomycetota bacterium
CGGCGCGAGCGGCGGGAAGCAAACGACCTCAAGATCATCCCGATCCGGCGTCGGTCCGCGGCTCGACTGCTTGGACCACGCGAGCGACAACGCTTTGTTCAGCGGACCTTCGATCGTGCAAGGAGCCGGAGCGACTCCGAGCTTCTTGATGTCGATGCGGCAAGCACCGCCCTCCGTGATCAGCGGCGATACGACGTAGAAATACGGCCGGTCTGGATTCTTCTCGGGGAATAGCTCGCCGCTCTTCACAACGGGCTCGAATGAAACCTTGAACGTCGCGATTTCGGAGGATCGCCGACCTTCCTTGTCGGGCGTCAGCAGCCCGCGCTGCAAGTCGATCAGGAACCGCACGGTCGACCACGGAGCGGGCAGCGGAGCACCGGAGGCGCCGCACGCGCAAAACTCCTCGAGCGGAAAGGCCTTCGGCGGCGCGGCCGCGCCATCGGTCCCGTTCGCGACCGCCGGCGCTGCGTGTTCGATGTGATACCGGTTCAAAAGCGCGTCGAGCGCGCGGCCCTCGTCGAAGAAGTCCTTGAGTTCGGAGACGCTGATATTGGCGTCGCGATCCAGTTCAGCCCACAGCGCATCGATCAGGCGCTTGTGGCTCCCGACGGTCGACTTCAGATCGCCGATGAATCGGTCGCGCAAGATCGAGAGCACCGGCTCGCGGAAGCGGTTGAACAGCGCCTGGACGTACTGGCGACCCCCGTTGGACTGTTGCGTGGTCTGCACCGAGTTCACGAGCTCGGCAGCCATCTGTTGCTCGTCGATCCCCGCGCTGAAACGTCGCGCGACATCGCAGAGCCGTGTGACGAACGGATCGTTCGTGAGCGAGTCCACGCCGCCCGGCGGAGCGAATGCCAGGAGATCGTTTTTCAGCTTGTCCGTCTGGCCGTCCTTCTTCACCTGCGGCAGCGTCGTAAGGTTCGGAAACGATCCCCGCGCCGCTTCCAGCTTCGCCGCGAGTGCGGCGCGCGACGACTGACTCAAGAACCAATCGGCGGCCTCGCGAATCCCGCGCTGCGGTTCCGATTCGATGTTCGTCCAGAATTGCTTCTGACGATTCAACTCCGTTCGGATCGCTCCGGCCAGCCAGTCGTCGACGTCCTGCACCCACGGATCCGCCGCCTCCGCGATCTGGATCTTGCTCCGCGCGCCGAGATGCCCGCGGACCTCGGCGACCAAGGAGTCGTCCAGCACGCCGGCATCGCGCCATTCGGCGAGGAGCGCGCTCTCGTACGTGGATCGCAGAGAATCCACTTGTCCCAACCATTCGGCGAGCTGCGGTTCGCCCGCCTGCAAGGCCGCCAGCGACGCACGCGCCGCCGCGAAATGATCCGAGAGCGGTTGGGAGAAGGCCCGGGCGGATCCTTCGCCGCCGAGCACGTCGGCCTTGAGTTTCTGCCAATCGTTGCCTTGGTAGCGCGCGACGTACTCGCTCTGGAGAGCCAAACACTTTGCGAAAAGAACTCCGCGGTGCTCGCCACCGATCGACTTCGCGTCGGTGACCGCAAGATCCAAGTCCCTTTGCAGGCGCGCGAGATCCCACAACGAAGTCCCCGACTTGCGAGGGGTCGTGAGAAACTCCGCGTTGCATGCGCGGCTCAGCCGGGAGTCCTCCCGGATCGCCTTGATCTCCCCTGGCGGCACGGGGATGCACGTTGTCTCGCTCGGAACGATCCCTTTGAGGACTCTCTTGATGAGATCCGGCGTTTGGCACCTCTTGCCGAAGTCACGGAAGCGTTCGATGACGAACGTCTCCCGTTCGTCACGCACCTTCCATCGCTTGGCGAGACCATCGTCGGCGCCGATGTCGCGGATGAACTCGGAGCGCTCGTCGGTCGGACCATCGAATTCCAGGTTGACCTTTACCTGATAGATCGACCTGCCCTCCTTCTCGGGCACGAGGTCCGCTTCGCTCTGGTCCAAGATCGCAAGCGAATTCGTGAACCTGCCGCACAACGCGTAGACGTCGGTGGGAGGAGTGTTCGAGCTGAGCGCGGCGAGCTTGGCTTTCGCGTCCCTCAACCCCTGCCATGCGAGCAGATACCCGAGCTGCCCTCCGACCTGGTTGTCAGCGCCTGGTTCGAGCACGCGATCCCAGCTCGCGATCGCTGCATCGATCAGTCCTCCGCGCGCGTCCCGATCGACGGGGGGCAGACGCAACGTTCCGCCGGCGTGCTCCAAGCACGTGTCGAGCGCGGCCCGAAGGCGATCCGCCAGCTCCTCGGGACCGGCGGCCGTCGTGAACGCCGGATTGGCGGAGGCGAGACGCAAGAGGCGCTCGCGATCGCTCTTCCCGCTCTCGCCGTCACGCAGCTCCCCGCCATCCGTGATCAAGCGTACGTCGCCGATGTAGCGCTCCTTGAAGTCCTCGTAGCTCGCATGCCGGGGATGGCGCAGCGCCTGGATCGCACCCTCCTGCATCAACGGCACGAGCTTCGACTGGAAGACCGCGACGTACAGGTCCTTGAACTTGTTCGCCGTCGACGCGAACACCGACTCCATCGCGCCACCCACCGCGCCGTGCTTGATCTTGGCAGCGGCGTCGATCTCGCCCAGCACGTCCAACACTTCTGCCGGCGAGAGAGAGCGCCTCCCCGCGGCTTCGGCGGCGTCGAGCGCGAGATCGAACTCGCGCGGGTTCGCTTCGCTACGCCGGTCGAGGAAGTAGTTCGTAACGCTGACCAACGCGAGCAGCGCGATCAACCCTGCCAAGCCGTATCCGATCACCGCGGCGCGATGGACTTTGACGACTCGCGCGCGCGTCGGGCGAACGAGCCCCTTCTCGTTGAAGATGCGCTTGCGGATCAAGTCGCGAATGAAGAACGCGCGCGACTTCGTGAACAGCGACTCGAGCTCGCGACGGTCGGATTCGCCGACCCCGCCCAGGAGCTCGGAGCAAACCTTGGCGATCGGTGCGCCTTTTTGCAGGCCGCACGTCAGATAGAACCCACGGAAGAACAGCTTGTCGCCGAGGCGCTCGTCTCCAAAGATCCGCTGCAAGTACGTCGAAAGAGACGGCCAGAGGGCGGCGAGCTCGTTCGGGAAACCGTACAGGCGATCGACCTCGGAGAGCGCTTCGGGAATGCGTGCGTTGGCGAGCCGGTGAGCGCGCAGGCAGCGCGCGCGCTCCACGAACGCGTCGAACGCTGCGCGTGTCTCCTGCGGATCGAAAGGCACGTCGACCTTCTCCGCCGGCCGCGACCAACCGAACATCTCGTTGCGCTGATCCGCGTCGAGTCCGTGGAAGCACTCGACGAAACCGAAGATCCGGTCCGCTTTCGTCAGGACGACGTAGACCGGCAGGCGCGCCTGGATCTTCTCGGCCAGCGTGCGCAACGCGCCCTGCATCCGGTTCACCTTTTGGCTGACACGCGCCTCGCCATCGGTGAGCAGTCCATCGCACGGCAAGACCAGGATGATCCCGTTGGCCGGACAGTACGGCCGGAAGTCGGAGAGCAGCGCGAGGAACGCGTTCCACTCGGCTTCGTCGCTCGCACCGCCCTCGTGCGTGAACAGGCGGCCGGCGAGGTCGAGGACCACGGCCTCGTCTGTGAACCACCAATCGCACCCGCGCGTTCCGCCGACACCCGAGAGCTTCTCCTGACCGAACGGGAAGTGCAGATCGGAGTTGTGGAGCAGGACGCTCTTGCCGCCCTGCGGCTCGCCGACGAGCAGATACATCGGCAGCGCATAGCGATCGATGTCGTGCTTCTTCAGCTCGCCGGTCCACTTGATCCACTCGCGCCGGCGATCGTCGATCCCTTCCTTCGCGGCGACGTTGGCGTCGAACTCCGCCTGGCGTTTGCGCTGGGCCGCACGGAACGCGAGACCGATCGCGATCCACAGGACCGTCGTGACGATGAGCGTCAGCAGGATCGCACCGGCGATCTCGGATCCCGGCAGGCCTCTCCACCACCAGACCGTCAGACCGACCAGTAGGAGCAGGACGACGATCAGCAGGATCTTGCCCGTCTTTGTCGCCAGGAAGTCCGCCATCGTGTTCCGTTCCTTGTGAGCGTGGGCGCGCGGTGACTCAGCCCTAGAGCTTGCTGATCGCTGCGTCGATCTTTTGGACGATCTCGGTGTTGAACATGCTCGTCGCGACCGTGCCGAAGACGAGCCAGAAGACGAGCGCCGCAGCCGCGATGAGCGCGAGTCGCAAGATGCCGACCGTAGGCAACCGCATCACCTTCCGCACGAAATCGCGGCCGTAGGCTTCGGGCGCCAGATTCTCTCCGACCCTTCCAGGCAAGCGCGCTTTCTCGTAGAGCTGTCGCCGCCGCCGCTCGAGCTCGCGCGGCTCGCCGGCCAGCTCACCTTGGAATCCGAGCGCCATGCAAGTGAAGAAGAGCTCCGCGATCTCGGGCGCGTCTTCACCGGGATCGTTGAGCACTTCCTCCACCGCGCGGAAGAACTTCTTGCCGCCCACGGAGGTCTTGAAGTAGTCGAGCTCGAGACTGCGCTTGGGCCAGGACGTGCGCTGCGGCCAAGCCGACGTGAGCACGATCTGGTCCGCGGCGACGATCAGCGCGTACTTGGCCTTTTGGAAACGCTGGCGCAAGTCGCGATCCTCGTCGCAGCGGCGCTCGACCTCCTCGATCTCGCGCTTCAGGTCCGCGTGAAGAGCTTCGAGCGTCTGTTTCGAAGTCGTCGAGTTGCGGCGGAAAGTCGTCAGGTACAGGAAGACGGGGGCGCAGGCCTCATTCAACGATTCGCGTGCGCTCGCCATGGTCAGCTAGCGGAAGTCTCGACGTAGAGGTGGTACTTGACGTCTTCCCAGGCGGTGAAGTCCGTGAGCGCGATCGATCGCGCCTTCGAGACTCGCAACCAGCCCTCGCGCGAGCCACCCTCCGACTGGATCCGGAAATAGTGCAGGTTGTCGCGGCGCGGGAATGCGACCGGCGGCACGCGCTCATGCGTGAGCTGGATGATCGACGTCGTCGTGGTCAGCATGCGCTCCTCGTCCGTCGGCGCACCGACCTTGATCAACCCGTCGCCCGCTGCCGTGATGACGGCTTCGGCCTTCTGTCCAACCTCGATTCCGAGATACACGATCGCGTGCTGATCGATCCACGCATCCTGAAGCGCGCACCCGAAGATTCCCGGCCTAACCTCGCGGAAGGTCTCGGTCGCGTACGGCTGCATGACCTCTTCGCCGACCAGAGCGCGGATCGCGCGGATCGCCGTCCCGAACGCGAGCTCGAGACCGAGGTGATCGTAGGCGGGCAGTTCGGGCACGATGCGCTTGGGACCAAAGATTGCGAGATTCGCGGTGCACTGACACAGGCACAGATACGCGTCGAACGGGTGCAACTCGGTAGCCGCCGCGATCTGATCGAGCATCGCGATGCACTGATTCATCGCCTGCAACTTGACGAAGGCGGATATGTCGGCGCCGCGCTGCGCGCTCGCCAGCCCCGACATCGCCGGGATGCGGGGTGCGAGATCGAGAGCCTTGCCGCGCATGAGTTGCGCAAGCTCGCGCAGCTCGCGTGTGAGAACAGTCGACGCTCCGACGGCCAAGACCGGTGGCACGTAGCTTGGGGAGAGCACAGACTTCGCGACCGGCTTGCCACGTCGGACGATCTTCGCCAGCGGAACGCTTTCGTAGCCCGTCTGGTCTTCGTCACCGAAAAAGAGCCGCGACTGAAGCTCCCGAAACTCGAGCTCCTTGGACGAATCGCGCATGTTCTCGTCGAACACGACTTCCGTCCGAACCTTGTAGCGCGCGAACCCATCGGCAGCCGAATCGATCTGCGGGACGTTGCTCTGCACCGCGCGCACTCCGAGTTCCACAGCGAGCTCGGCTGCGGTGAACAGCGTGGAAAACTCGCGTGGCTCGACGCTGGCGGTTCCCGGCAGGTCCGCCACGCTGCCGTCGCGAAACACGACCGTCGCCCGCTTGAGCACGAACACGTCGCGACCCAGCGCTTCCTCGTCGATTTCTACGCAAAGCAGGCCAAAGGCGCCGGGCATTCCGACCGACTCCGCGACGCGCACACGTGCGCCTAGTTCGCGCCCGAACGCCTGCAGGTGCTGGGGGCAGAGGAACATGCCCTCGCGCCACAGGACCGCCGGCTGCGTGCGAAGCTCCATGGATGAGATGCGGCTACTCCACCTTCAAATCGGACGGGCCAATGGTGATTGTCAGCTTGCCGCCCTTGTGCAGCAGGCTCGAGGGGACCGGCGACTTCCGCGGCTCTGACTCCTTGTACTGCACGAGCACGACGAGCCCGTCCTGTGGAACGATCTCCAAGAAGTCCCGGTCGAACGTGATCTCGATTTCGCCGGCTTTACCAGGCTCGGGCACCTCGATCTCGATCAACTTCTGATCGACGTATTCCTTGCCACGCACGTTCGAGCCCTGCCGCCAGCACTTGTCCTTCGGCACGGCGATGAACTGTGCGAAAAAATCGAAGCCGGCTAGCTTGCCCGGCTGGAGCAAGCCGTCGATCTCATCGGCGTTCTCCGCCTTCAGCGCATCGTCCTTGGCCACGATGACGTAGACCGACTCGATCGGCTCGTAGTTCATCGTGCCGATCTCGACATCGTAGTCGCCGGCGCCAAACATGCCGCCGAAGGCCCTGCAACTGGACGTCGTCGCCAATGCGAACGCGATCAATGCCCATCCGAACACGCGAGACATTCGATCCTCCTCTTGCTCTTGACCGTGCGCTCTACGGGCGGCACACGGCGCGCGCATGCTAGCAGAAGCTCGCGGGAAGCTTCCACCGCTCCGCGCGGACTCCACGCCCTCGAAGAGTGCTTACGTACGTGGGCCACCGGACTCGACGACGCGTTCGACCGACTCCCGCCACAGTGATTCGAGGCGCTCCACGACCGACTTCTCCGAGAGCGCGTTCCAGTGCTCGTTGGACCGCTTCCAGAGTTCGGTCTCCCGCCGGAACGAGATCCTGTCCAGCGCGGGGATCGGTCGACCGGCGGTCAAACCCTCCGCCGAAACCTCCTGCTTCAGCGCAAGGACCAGGTCGCGTGCCGCGCGCCGCCAGCAGATCTCCGACGATTGAAGCCAGCGCTCGACGCGGTCGAGATAGCGCCGCAACTCGCCGCGCGCGTTCTTGCGGTCGGCGTCCGCGAGGACCGCGCTCGCGATCGTCCGCAAGTTGCCTTGTACGTTCGGAAGCAGCGTGTGCCGTTCGTAGAGATCGATCGCTTCGCTGGCCAGCCCCGTCGATAGCCTCTCGACGCGCCGCAGACAGCGCAGTGACTCGAGGACGACGAAGTCCTCGCTGGCGAGATCGAGCGAAGGATTCTCGTCGTCGAGGGTGTCGTCGACGAGGCGGCGCAGGATCGCGTACGTTCCCGGCGCCGAGGACGGAGCGCGCACAGCACGTGGCCCCTGCTCGCCGCGCAAGCGCCGATTCTCGGCGTCCGCCACGGCGATTCGCGCACGGAGCTCCTCGATTTCCGGCGACGTGCGCGGCCGGTCCGCATCGTCGACGCCAACCGAGCCGGCCTCCAGCTCGGCCACTCGCCGCCGCAGTCGTTGATTCTCGGACTGCAGCCGCCCGAAGAGCTCGACGGGCGCGTTGCCGGACGATGCGGCGCCGGTTTCGAAGCTGATCAGCTTGGCCCGGCACTCTCGCAGCTGGCTTTGAAGGCTCGCGAACATGGCGGGCGGTGCGTTGGGCGGCGGCGCCACCGCATTCGAGGCCCCCGCCGATCCGCCTTCGCGTTCGGTCGCGCGCCGCCGCAAATCCTCGTTCTGCGCCCGCAGCGTTTGGACCTGCTCCTGGAGGAGCTTGGCCAGCGGTTCATCCCCCTTCCCCTCAGCCTCCTTCTCCATCCCGGTGCGCAGCGTCTCCAAGCGCCGCCGCAAATCGAGATTGTCCTGCTCGAGCTCAAGTTGGCGCGCTTGCACGCCAGACTCGGATTGCGCGCCGCGCGCACGGAGCGCAGCGGCCTCGCTCTCGAGCTCCCGAACCCGCTGGCGCTCGCGTTCGAGCTCGGCGCGGACGCTCGCGATCGAGGCTGCACTCGCGTCGGCCACGGGCTGGGGCTTCTCGGATGCCGCGCGCGGCTCGATCTGGTCTCGATCGGAGGCCGCGAGACGCGGCGCGGAGGCAGCGACCGTCATCTGCAAGTCGTCGAGCCCGTCGTCGTCGGTCTCGATGGTCACCTCGAGCTTGTCTTTGCTGAGCTCGAACTTGCCGCCCCGGAGCGACGTGGGCTGCTGAATGCGCACGCCATCGACGAACGTTCCGTTGCGCGAGTTGAGGTCGACCACCACGAGACCCTTGTAGATCCGGCAGTGCTGCTTGCTGACGAAGGGCTGGTTGATCGGGACGTTGCAGGTGCTGTCGCGCCCGATCGTCGCGCAATCGCCGGGGATCTCGTGCGTGACGTCAGGCTGCCCAGGTTGCCTGAGGCGGAGTTTGATCATGGCCGCTCTACCTTTCGAGCGGGCCACTGTAGCGCCCGCTCCCGTGAGTCGCACGGAGCCCGGCGCGGCGATCGCAAGGACGCGCCCATGAGCGATGACGAAGACGCGGATGAACGCTTGACACGGGCCGGATGATGGAGTGGCGCTCACCTCGTCGACGGTGTGCAACAAGTCCCCGCGGCGTGGCCCCTGATCGACGAAGTGTCGCCGAGACGGATCTCCCTACGACGGTGCGTCGCGCGAGTGCGCCGGTGTTCCGCACGGCGTGCGCCCGCGTGCTCAGGTTAGCAACCAATCGCGCGAGCACGACGACGACGCAAACGAATCGAGGCAGCAGGACTCGACGCGGAGCAGGCGGCTCGAGCTCGTGATCATCGCGCGGGTGTGCGCCCCCGGAAGTGCGCACGTTCCACCGTCGGACGCGGCACGCGAACGTCGAAAGCGTTCTGTTCGGGCGAAGATCGGCTACTCGGATCAGGTCTCGACAATCGTCGCGTCTGTCCTCCGGGCGCGCGGTCGACGGCAAGCGATCGGCTCGATCGTCACGGATCGGCCGGCCGACACGGACGCGTCAGGGATTCACGCACGAGAGAAATCGCGCCGACTCAAGCTTCCTGTGCCGGATGCCTGCCTGCCACCGCTATCTGCCCCTTGGAGTTCCGGATAGGATCGCTCCGCCGCACGCGAATCCACTCAGCCACATCGCGGCAAGTTCAGTCGGCCGATTCCGCCCCCCCGCATGGACCGTCGGTATCGATTCCCTGAGTCTTCACGACGCGAGCGCTGCTCGCGTCTCCGTTCGGGACATTCGCGCCGGGTGCGTTCGTAGTCCTTGTCACGGATACACAGCTTCGCCATGAACCAACGAGTCATCGCACTTGCGTTTTGCGTCGTGTGCGTCGTCGCATGGACCTGTTCGAAGGACGGGTCCAGCAGCGTGACGCCCGGAGCGCAGGTTCCCAGCGCTGATTTCAGTGGCACGAACATCGACGGATTCCTGCCACTGACCGTCACGTTCGAGGACAAATCGACTGGAGCCATCGATCAGTGGTACTGGGAATTCGGTGACGGCCAGACGTCGACGGAGCAGCACCCAACGCACGAGTACACGGAATTCGGCGAGCACAGCGGCGTGTACAACGTGAAACTGATCGTCGTCGGTGCCGCAGGCCCTCACAGCATTGAGAAGCCGGGATACATAACGACGCACTACGCTGCTCCGGAAGCCGCGTTCACGGCAGCGCCGACCGTTGGCGCCGTCCCGATGCCGGTTCAATTCACGGATCAATCGCAAAATCAAGTCGCGACTTGGTCGTGGAACTTCGGCGATCCAGCGAGCGGGAACCAGAATTCGTCTTCGGAGCAGAATCCGAGGCACACTTATTCTGCTCCCGGCAACTACACGGTGAGACTCACCGTGACGGGTCCTGGTGAAGATCAGGACACTCGCCTGATGCCCGCGTTCGTGCAAGCCCTCGTTCCGGTGGGAGATCCGAGCTTCGAGAGCCAAGGGACGGGGGTGCTCCCGCAGGCCCCGTGGAGTGTCGTCGGCACCGGACACCGCATTCGCCCCTTCGCCCCGGCCAGCAACACGGATCGTTGGATGCCGACACAAGGGACGAAATGGTGCGAGATTTCGACACTAGGCTCAGCGGACACGACGCCCCCCTCGAATCCGACGGCGCCCGGCCAGACACCCGAGAACGGAAACTTCACCCTCCTTCCCGTCGGCGGACTGGGAATCTCGCAAATGATCCGCTATCCGGCGGAACGCACACTCCTCAAGTTCGAGGCTGCGTTCATCTCGAAGGATTCTGTCGCCGTGGGTTCACAGGACTGGATGAGTGTCGACATCACCGACGGCGTCGCTGCGTACAACCTGTACTACCGAGACACGAGCACGCCATTCTCCAACGTCGACTCGAGCATCTACGACGTCGACATGACACCGGTCGAGACAGTTCGCGCTGACCTGAGTCAACTCTTCGAGGACTCCACGACCTCCACCCTTTTGATGATCTCGGTAGTGATCGGCAATCGCGGGACCGGCGCGGGGCCCGCGAATGGCTACGTCGACAACTTCCGCTTCGAGCCGGCTCTCACGGCCGTGCTCGCGAAGTTCACCAACACAACGCCGAATGGATTCGGGACGAGTGAACATCCGTTCGAGGTCACGTTCACAAATCAATCCTCGAACGCCACCAGCCGAACCTGGAACTTCTTCGACGGGTTCTGCACGTCATCGTGCCCGACGGGCCAGCAGGAAACCCATCCATACACCACCGTTGGGAACTACACCGTCGCACTCCGCGCCACCAACGGCTCGAACTACGACATCACGGCGATCCCTTCGCACGTGCACATCCAGCAGGGGCCGCTCGCTGATTTCGACGCGCCGACGAACGCGGCGGAGAACCAGCCAGTTGTGTTCGACAACGAATCGTCTGGAGCGGATCCGACCAATCCCCAGTGCTATCGGTGGGATTGGGGTGACGGAGCGACGACGACTCAGAACTTCACGGCGCCGAACCCGAGCCACCTGTACGAGGTACCGAACAATCTCGCGTCCAAGTCGTTCACTGTGAAGCTGACGGTCTTTGGCGCGGGCGGCCAAGTGGACGAATCGCCTCCGTTCTCGATCACGGTCCATGCCCCTCCTAACGTGCGGACGACGACCTCGGCCTCACTCGTGAACAACAGCTACGAAGCGGCGGTGAACGCTCCGATCAACTTCAACGCCATCTTGATCACCAACCCTGTCATGAGCGGGGCGGTCTCCTCATGGAAGTGGGAGTTCGGCGACCCGACTCCCCCGCCGATCTCCAGTCACTCGGGTCCCTTCGGATGCGAAGGTCTCAATGAGCAGTGCAGTGCCGCGCTCGGCACCAGCCCCAACCAAGTATTCACTCAGAGCGCGTCGCACACCTACTACTCAACAACTTGTCTTCCCAACCACGGAGTGAAAGTGGTCAAACTGACGGCTACGGGCCCTGGAGGAGTGAGGGAGTACTTCTTGGACCATGCGCTCGCGCTCCGAACGACGTTCGCAATGGTGCGATCGGTCTTCAAGAGCACTCCCGGAATCCACGCTTCGTGCACGGGCTGTCACACCTCGTCTGGAGGCGACGGCGGTTTGGATCTCGACAGTCCGGCGAACGATCCCAACCATGCATGGAACGAGTTGGTTGGAGCGCCCGCGGAAGGGCCAGGGTCCTGCGACCCGCCCAACATGAATCGCGTGACCGCATCCGATCCGTGCAGGAGTTACTTGCTGGTCAAGGTGCTCGGAGGACCCGCGTGTACGGGGTCCCCGGGTCTAGGATCCGGGTGTGTCAGCATGCCCCCCAGCTACAACACTCAACTGCAAGCGTACGAGAATTGCGGCGTGTCAGCCTCGAACCCGTGCATGTGCTCGAAACACATCGAATTGATCCGCGATTGGATCGCGGCCGGAGCAAAGAACAACTGAGACCTGTCCGCACGTGCACCGCATCGCGCGAATCACGGCTTCCAGTCCCGTCGTCACAGATCGGATGACCTCCGCGGCGTTGCTCGAGTTCCGTTCGCATACCCTTCCCCGTCTCCCCTCGGGAGAGAAGTGAGGCGACTTGATGAAGATTTGGTGGAACCTACTGCTCGTGTGCCCGGCGTTCGGAGCCTGCATCGCCGCCGAAGACGCAGTCCCTTCGACGACATGGAGCGCCGACATTGCGACGAAGTTCGTGCGCCGCGGCATGGTTCAAGTCGACAACGACGTGCTGCAGACGATCGTCGACACCTCGATACCGGTGCGCGGTGAGGGAGTGGTCTCCGCCAACTTCTTCGGCAACATGGACCTGCACGACGACACGGGCGACGCCTGGTTCCCCGACGGCAGCGCTGGCCGTTTCAGCGAGATCGACCTGACGGGCTCGTATTCGCGAGCGATCGACCGCTTTGACGTGACCGCAGGACTCACGAGCTACAACCTTCCACGCGGCAATCTGTTCCCCAACGGCGAGCGAGGTTCTACGAACGAGCTCTTCGCGAGCATCTCGACCGACCTCTCCGGCTTCCGTCCGGAGATCGTCATGCACTACGACTACGACGAGGTGGACGGGTGGTACGTCAATGGGGGTGTCTTGCGTGCATTCCCCATCAACGAGAAGTTCAGCGCGGATGTGGCGGTATCGCTGGGTTGGTCCGACGAGGACCAATCGTTCTGGAATTACGGCGTCCCGAACGGATTCAGCGGCGCCGGCTTCGCCGACTTGCAGGGCACTGGCCGACTCTTCTACGAGTACGACGAACACACGACGTTCCAACTGCTGCTCGCCGCTTCGACGATGATCGACGACGGAATCAAGGATTGGTTCGACGTGATCGGGATCGACAGCAACCAATTCTGGGTGGCGCTCGGAGCGAGCTGGAGTTTCTGAGATGCACACACGGCTGCTCTCGCTACTTGCCTTCGCTGCCGCTGGCTGCAGCAGCGGACTGCAAGGCCCCAAACCGATCACCAACTCGAACGTGCCGCTGGGTTTCGATCCCGGTGTCTCACTCACGAACGCGCTGACGAACGAGTCCGCCGTCGCGGGAGCCTTCGTACCCGGCGGACAGGGCAAGGCGGATCGACAGATCGTCTTCCTGGCCTTCGTCACCGCATCCGCGGCGAACGACGCGGACGGCGCTGGTGCTCCGTTGGTTCGCGACGCATCCGTTCCACTCGATGGGAACCTCGCGACGGACGTGTTCCTGGCCGCGATTGAAAACACGGATCTGCCCACGAGCCAGGGCCCGATGCCGATCACGTTTCGACAGGGGCTGCTGAACGTGTTCCGCCACGATCGTTGCGTGCATTGCCACGGGGTCGGGCACGTGACGCCCGCTGGCGAGACCGAGGTGTTCGAGCTCTTCGCCCATCCAGGAGGTCGGCGTCCGTTGTTGACGGATGCGAATGGCGATGGTGTGACCGATTGCCACGAGTGCCACTTCTCACCGACGCACACGGGAACGGGAATCAACTGGTTCGCGCCACAGCCTCAGCCATTCCTCGATGGCATCGCTCCGAACGACAACCCGGATGACTACACGATCAAGTTCGACCTCCGCGGCCGGAGCGTGGCAGAACTCAATCTAGCCGCGCAGATCGATCCGACGGGCAACAACCACGGCGGCGGTCCGGTGCACCTGAAGTCCAGCCCGAACATCGCATGGGCGATGAATCCGAACGCGATCGTGCCGCCGGCTGCCGCGCCGAACGATGCGAACGTACCTGGCGTCGAGCCCGGCAGCACCGCGAACACGCTCGGACTCGACCGAGGTCCCGTTCCGATCACACGCGCACGCTTCTTAGCATTGGTGGATGCGTGGGAAGACGGCGGCTTCCAAGCGGACACGAGTTCGGCGACGAAGGACATCGCGCTCGTGAGCCAGCGCGACAGCGGAGCGATCCCGACCTCCGGCAATGGTGCCTCCTTCTCGCCCAGCATCGCCTACGTCCCGAACCCCGCGTTCGACCCGAATGTTCCGGGCGAGCGGCCGGCGGGCAGCGTCCACGTCGTGTTCGCCTCGGACGCCCCGGACTTGGTGGCAGGCGCGACGGTCGCGAACACCGACATCTACCGCGTCGAGTTCGAGGTGTGGATCGACAGCAGCGCGGACGGCGCCGGCGACGCGGTCCCGGGATCGGTCGACCTGCGCCGCCGGAACGCACCGAACGAGCTCATCAGCCGCTCGACCGCCGTCGGAGTCCAGGGCGGCAACGGGGATTCGGGCGATCCTTCCATCGACGCGACCTCGACGTGGGTCGCTTTCGTATCGCACGCGACGAATCTGCGGACCTTCTCCGATCACAACGGTGCGGGGCAGCCGGATGTGTTCGTGCGTCACCTACCGGGCCAAGTGACGGCGCTCGCCAGCACCATCGGGGGCGCAATTGACGGGGGCAACAATGGCTCCTTCAATCCGAGCTTGAGCGCCGATGGCACTGCGCTCGCCTTCGAATCGCTGGCTACGGACCTCGTCGCCGGAGACACCAATGGGCAGCGCGACGTCTTCTATGCGCGCCTCAATCCCGCGACCGGCTCGCTCTCCGGCGGGCCGATCCGGGCCAGCGTGCAGTCCGGCGGTGCGCAGGCGACGGGCGGTGCGTCGCGCAACGCCTCGATCGCGGTCCGGACGGACGTCGTCGTCGCGTTCGAGTCCGACAAGACCAACCTGGTGGTCGCACCGGGAGCACTGCCCGCGACCAACGTGTACATCCACGATGTCGCCAACGACACGACGACTCTGTTGAGCAAGAAGCTGCGCGGCGGTGGATCGACCGTGATCGCTGACGGGATCTCGCGTCTGCCTCAACTCTCGCCCGACGGATCGAAGGTCGTGTATCAGACGCTGGCAGGGAACCTCGAAGAGGACGACGAGAGCGAGGTCACGGAACGTGTGGGCCCCGGCGAGTACTCCAACAGTGAAGACGTGATCCTCGCGGAACTCGATGATCTGCTCACGACGGGCATCCGAGATTTCGGAAACCGCCGGCTCAGCCGCGACGTCTTCGGCCGCGGCGGTCGCGGGAATTCATCGCTGGGTCGAATCGGTGTGTTCACGTTGGCATCCGGGGATCTCGCGGGTGGGCACTTCGCAGTTTTTTCGACGTCGGCGGAGAATCTTGGGAAGGCGGACGCGACCAACCTGGTGGCCGTGTTCCTGCGCGCAGACTGATGCACCCTCCGAGAATGGCTCGGATCGAGTCGCTGTCGGCGCTTGCAGCGAGTCCGCACCTTCCCTAAACGTGGTGGCCGGCTTCTCGCGAATCGATCCGCGCGCACAGCCGCTTTGGGTTCGCGTGAATCGTTCGGTGAGCGCGCGAGCAGTCACGCCCCGGCCTCGTAGCGGCAGGGATCCCGCAGCGTTGGGTGCCATCGACGCCATGGAAGTGATGGCGTGTGTGAATTGCGCCTATCCGAGCAGAGCTGCGCGCTATAGTCGCGAGCGATCCAGTCCAACGATCACTCGAGGTGTCAGATGCCCGCAAGATATGACGGATTCAGCGCATCGGAGCAGGCGGCGATGCAACGCGCTTTCAACTTCATGAACATCGCATCGCGCAAAGCGAAGCAGGACCTGCTCCGCGGCGATCTCACGGCGTACCGGAAGTGGTTCGACGCGAACGGCACCGCCCACTTGATGAAAGTTGCGTCGATCGTCAACGAGATCGATCAAGCGATCACTACGCGTCCGATCACGTTTGCAAAGCTCGATCGACCGGGGGTGAACGCGAACACCAAGAATCTGTGCGCGTACGTGTTCCTCGTGCGGGCCGGTCAGTCCTACGCACACTTCGGAAGCGGCATGCGCATCATGGTTGTGTGGAAGACGCACGCAGGAAACACGTATTCGTATCTGGCACAGACGATGTACCACGAGCTGTCCCACAAAGTGGGAAGCACGCGGGATCACAACTACGACGAACAGACCTGTTCGGGCTTCGCGAAGACGGCGCCGGACACGGCCGCGACCAACGCTGAAAACTTCAATCTGTTCCTTCGCGAGTACTTGTGAACGATCGCCGCGGCGCCACCCGGGCCGGCGCCAGCCACGTCGCTCCGTTCGTGCCTGATACGCTCTTCCTGCGAGCGCCTTCGTAAGCATGCGCCACACGGCGATCGGGACTCATCGAATGAACACCCCCCCCTCTCAGCCCACACTACCACCGCGCGAGCTGCTGCTGTCGAGGTGGCTGTCTCGACGCACCCTGTCCCTATTTCCTACCCTTGAACCCTACCGAAGTGTGAGCTACCGCGCGGTCCTACTTCGGGAGGCACGTCAAAAACCATGAACATCCACACGTTCGCCAAGCGCCTGCGCAACCTGCGCAATCGCGTCCAGATCGACGTGAACCGCAGCCTTGGTCGCGCCTACATCCCGCACCACGCCGGGCAGCTGTTCATCGAGACGAGCAGCATCTGCAATCTGAAGTGCAGGTTCTGCGCCTACGAGAAGAAGTCGAGCGCGCGCCTGACGATGGAGGACGAGTTTTTCTTCGACTGCGTCGAGCAGGCCCTCGACATGGGCTTCGTGCGCTACAACCTCACTCCGTGTACCGGCGACGTGTTCATGGACAAGAGCTTGTTTCGGAAGCTCGCGTTCCTGGATGCGAACCCGCGCGTCGAGTCCTACTCGTTCTTCACGAATTTCACGATCCCATCCGAGGACGACATCGAAAGCCTCCTTGGGCTCTCGAAGCTGAAGACCTTGAAGATCAGCGTCTACGGTCACGATCTTCCGAGCTTCATCGCCATCACGAAGTCCACGAAGAAGGTCTACCGGCGCTTCGTCGCGAACCTCGAGGCGTTCCTCGCGCGCAAGGAGCGCGTGCGCTTCGCCTTCAGCTTCGGTTTGCGAACCACCGGCGACGGCGGCATCCACGGACCGAGCGAGGTGCAGAGACTGCTCGAGCGCTTCGAGGATCAGGGCATCCGCGTCGGCATGAAGCGCGTCTTCAACAATTGGGGTGGCTCGATCAGCAGCGCGGACGTGGAAGGCCTCGACATCGAGGTGACGGACACGCGCTCGACGTACAAGAAGGGCGCGTGCACGTTGCTCTTCACCGGCGTCCAGGTGATGGCGACGGGCATCGTCAACGGTTGCGCGTGCCGCGACGTAGACGCAACACTGCGGATAGGCGACCTGCACGACGCTCCGCTCGCCAATATTCTCTCGCTGGACAACCCGGCCTATGTGCAGCTCGTCCAAGAGCAGGAAGCCGGCCAGTTCCGTCCCGTGTGCCAGGGGTGCGACTTCTACAAGAGCATCTATCGCACGACGTCGGCCGCTCGCAATCGCGGCCGCTCTTCGCGCACGCTGGCGGAGTTCCTCGTCAGCCCGCACAGCGGCGCGCCGACGATGTGACGCGCAGATCCCGCGCTCTCGTCGCCGAACTCCGTCACGAGCTGCGTCGGGATCTCCGTCAGCGCCGCTCCGTAACCGCGCATCAACGCATGCGGCGACGCGTGCGCCTGAATCGGGACGGCATGTGCCCGTGGGCGCGTTCGCTCGCGCGGTTCCCATGCATCCACGGCAGCTCCGCATCGCCCGAACAGCCGCGCGCGCCTCGACCGCTGGGGAGTACGAACAGACCGCACCTGCTCGTACGTACTCCGTCGCACGGCGAGCTCATCCGAAGCGCACTAGAGTCGGCCGAGGAATCGGGTAGTCCATCGGTTTCCGATCGCTGCGGTGTCGATCTCACTTCCGTTCGCACCCCGGAGCGGTCGGTGGGGCCGAGGTCGCGCTCGGTACACGCGCGGCGCGACGTCACCGACCAGGAGCCAGCCGAGCCGCGACGACACGCCGGCCAAGAAGCACCGGAGCATCGACATGACCATGGAGATTCAATCTGCAATTCGCGTCTACCTGGTCGACGATCAGACGATGATTCGTGCGGGGTTTCGCAGCCTGATCGGTCGCGATGTGCGCTTCTCGGTCGTCGGCGACTCGGGCGATCCTCGGAAGGGAATCGAGGCCGTCGAGTCGCTGCGTCCAGACATCGTCGTGCTCGACATCACGATGCCGGGGCTGTCGGGCATCGACGCCATTCCTCTGCTTCGCAAGGTGCACGCCCAGGTGAAGATCGTCATGCTGACTCACCACGAAGGCGAGTCGTTCGTCGAGCAGGCGCTGCGCGCGGGCGCCGACGGCTACCTCTCCAAGGATTCCGAACCCGCGGAGCTACTCCTTGCATTGCAGTCCGTATATGCAGGACAGATGTATCTTTCCCCGCGCGTCGCCGGAGCATTGGTTCATCGGGCGCGGCAACCGGTCGCGGTCGGCGAACTTGGACGAGGCCGCATCGAGTCGTTGACCGCGCGTGAGCGCGAGGTGTTCCAGCTCCTTGCAGTCGGCAAGAGCAACAAGGAGGTCGCCCATGCGCTCGACATGAGCGTGGGAACCGCGAAGAAGCATCGCGAGAACCTCCAGCGCAAGCTGGGCTGTCATTCGGCGGCGGAGCTGGCGCTGCTCGCGATCCGCGAAGGCCTGCTCAGCTGACGCGCAGCGCGTCGGCTGAGTTCCGACGTCATGTCGGGATCTGCGCGCGGGTGAAGCCCGTGGTCGACGGAACTCGCCATGCGCGCTGCAGCAGCGGCAACCAGGCGACGCTCGCTGCCCCGGCGCCGACGGCCAGCGCGAGCTCGCTCCAAGTGACGGGTCCAAATCGGAACAGGCTCTGCGCCTGAGGTAGCAGCAGCACGATGGACAGGAGCAGCGTCGCGCCGCCGAGCAGGATCCAGATCGCTGCACTGGGACGTGCGTGCGAGCGATTCGCGAACACCATCGCGACAACTGAGGCGACGAGGCTCGTGAAAGCCAACGTACGAACGACCTCGGACGGACGGGCGCCCTGAACGACGAACAGCACAGCTGCACACGCAACGAGGGCGGAAACGCCCTGAATCAACCCGCGCGCGAGCGTGGCGCGTGAAAACAAGGATCGCTCGGCGGAGCGCGGCGGGCGACTCATGATCGCGGGATCGGCATCCTCCGCTTCGAACACGAGCGAGCAGGCCGGGTCGATCACGATCTCGAGGAACGCCAGGTGCACGGGCAGGAGCACGAGCGGCAGCGAAGGAATGAGCGCTTGCGCGATCGTCAGCCCCGCGATGGGGACGTGCACGGCGACGATGAACGTGACCGCGCTCTGGATGTTGTCGTAGATCCGGCGGCCCATGCGGATCGCGCCGACGAGCGATGTGAACTGATCGTCGAGGAGCACGAGGCCGGCCGCCTCGCGCGCGACATCGGTCCCCCGCTCCCCCATCGCGACGCCGACATGCGCCGCGCGCAGCGCAGGCGCGTCGTTCACGCCATCGCCGGTCATCGCGACGATTTCGCCGCGCGCGACGAGAGCACGGACGATGCGCAGCTTCTGATCCGGAGTCGTGCGGGCGAACACGTCGATCTCACCCACACGGTTCGCGAGCTCGGCGTCGGTGAGCCGCGCGGTGTCGGTTCCGCTGACGACGGTCGCCGTGTTGCGCAGGCCCGCCTGGATCGCGATCGCGCGCGCGGTCGCGGGGTGATCCCCGGTGATCATCACGACGCGGATACCCGCTCGCTGGCACTCGGCGACGGCCGATGGAACGGAGGCGCGCAGCGGGTCTTCGAATCCGAGTACGCCGACGAGCTCGAGCGCGAGATCGGAATGGTCGCCGGGGAGCGCGTTCTCGAGCAGGCTGCCGCGAGCGACCGCCAGCACGCGCAGGCCCTCCATCGCGTAGCGTTCCGATTGCGCCAGCAGTTCTTCGCGCGCGCTCGGGGTCAGGCGCGCGAGCCGCGCGATCGCCTCGGGTGCGCCCTTGCTCGCGATCTCCAGCACATCGGTGCCCGCACGCCGCCAGGCGCGACTGACGGCGGTGAGCTGCGGCGTGAGCGGGAATTCGCGCGCGAGCTCGAGGCCGCGGTCCGCGAGCGGTTCAGGTCCGAGATCGCGCTCGGCCGCGGCGTGAATGGCTCGATCCATCGGATCGAATCCGCCCGCGCGGCTGGCGCGAGCCGCGCTGCGCAACAGTACGGCTAGCGTTGCCGTCAGCTCGGCCCGCTCGCGCACGTTCGCTTGCGCACTGCCGGCCGCGATCACGGCGAGCGTCATGCGGTTCTCCGTGAGCGTGCCGGTCTTGTCCGTGCACAGCACCGTCGTCTCGCCCAGCGCTTCGACCGCCGGCATGCGCCGTGCCAGGACTCCCTGCCGCGCCAGGCGCCAGGCGCCGATCGCGAGGTAGACGCTGAGCACGACCGCGAACTCCTCGGGCAAGAGGGACATCGCTGCCGCGATGCCGACCAGCAGTCCCTCGTTCCAGACGGCGGCGGAACCACCTCTCGAGAGCGCGTAGACGACACACGCGCCGCACGAGACGGCGACTCCTGCGATCGCGAAAAGTCGCACGATGCGACGCGTGTCGCGCTGAAGCCGCGTCGGTTCGATCTTCTGCGCGAGCGTCTGACCGATCCGTCCGAGCTCGCTGCGAGGCCCCGTGGCGAGGATCTCGACCACGCCGACGCCGGAGGTCACGAGCGTCCCTGCGAACACGGCAGCACCGCCGGCTCGGCCGGGAGACTCGAGCGCCGTCGCGGTCGCGGAAGGCGACTTGCTCACAGGCGCGGACTCTCCGGTGAGCAGCGACTCGTCCAGCTCGATGTGCTGGGTCTCGCGCACGATGCCGTCCGCCGGCACGCGCTCTCCCTCGCCGATGAGAACGATGTCTCCGCGCACGACTTCGCGACCGGCCACGCGGGTCGCCTTTCCGTCGCGAACGACGCGCGCACGAGGGCTCGAGAGTTCGCGCAATGCCGCCACGGCATGCTCGGTTCGTCGCTCCTGGATCACCGTGATCCCGACGACGACGCCGACGAACCCCAGCAGGACCCACGCATCGCGCGGCTCGCCGAGCAGCAGATAGAGCGTGCCGGCCGCGAGCAGAAGTGCGAGCATCGGCTCGCGCAGCACATCGCGCACGATGTGAAGACTCGTGCGCGGTCGCTGCGACGCGACCTCGTTGGGGCCTTCGGACGTCAGACGACGTGCAGCTTCCGCCGAGTCGAGGCCGCGCGGCGCAGCCGAAGGCAGACTCCCGACGAGAGGCGCGTGCGTCACAGGGATCGCATCCGTCCGTTCGATCACGTTCGTGGCACTTGGGATCGGCGGCGCGTCGACGCAGGACGAGCGCCGCTAGGCATGAGAGGCTGACGAAACCGATTCGATCGCCGCCAGCGACTCGCGCATGGCGACGGCAGGACGTGCTCGTCGAACGGTTTCCCGATGGTTGGCGTTCCCGCCGGCACGCGGCCTTGCTGCACGAGAATATCAGCGGGATCAGCCGACATGAAGAGCACGTGCAGCGCTGGGCATTGCGCGGACATCAGCGTGGCGAGCTCCGATCTGCTGGCGTCCGGCAACACGATGTCGGAGAGCGACGACTCGATCGGCCCCTTCCCAGTGCGCGTGAGCTCGAGCGCCACTTCGACGCCGTCTCCCGATTGGCGCGCGAGCACGCACCCATCGAGGAGACTGCGCTCGACGAAGGAGCTGACGCGCTCGCGACAAAGAGCGCGTTGGGTTACGCTGTCGAGGAAGCCTGGGAGCGCATCGCGGACGGCTCGTTGGGCCGGCGCGAGTCGTGCCGATAGACGATCTCGGGTGAACGCTTGGCCGTCGTGCCTTACGCGCGACTCGGTTCGCCGTGCGCTCGCGAGCGCGAATGACAATCGGGCGATCGGCCTGACGCGGCCGCGCGAGCATGGGCTCGCGAGCGGCAAGACCGAGTGCCGATGCTGGCCTCCCGGCATCGATTCGATGGACCCCATGACAGCGAATCCAGGCTCTCTGCCCCTCGCGATCGTGTTCGTGCTCGCGGCTCGATCGAGTCACGCCCAGACCGGCGCGTGGGAGACGTTCAGTGGCGCGCTCGCCGCGCAGGAGGCTCCACGGGTCCTCGAACGTGACGGTTCCGAACTGGTCGCGCGAGGCAACCGACTCACGCGACTTCGCGATGGACGAGAGCTCGAACTCGCCTGCACGGATGTTCGCGGCACGGGCAGCATTCGTGATCTCGCTCTCGATCCGGCTGGCCTCGTGTTCGTCGCGGCCGAGAACGGGCTCTTCGTCGTGAGCCCCGATGTCGACGCGCTCGATCGAGTGTGGTTGTGGGACGGCGCACCGCGCGGTTCACCGCGTTCCGTGTTCGTCGACGCGCAGCGGCGCCTGTGGTTCGCCACCGATCAAGAAATCGGTGCGATCGATCCGACGTCCGGCTGGGGCCGGACTCTGACTCGCGCGGCCGGGCTTCCGGGCGGCCCGCCGTTCCGACTCGCGGGCGAGCGCGAGGGTTCACTCCTGGTCGAGACCGCGAGCACCACTACGAGGTATCGACCTGATCGTGCACCCGAACCCGCAGTGACCGGACTGACCGTCAACGGCAAGCCGTGGCGCGCAGGCGAGACGATCCGAGAGACTCACGGCGAGCCGGTGCACATCGTCGCGGAAGGACGAGCGAACGGGGGCGCGACGTTCCGCTACCGCATCGACCGCCACCACGTCTGGAACGAGCTCGGCGACGAGGCCATCGCAGGCCTGTACCCCGGCGCGCACGTGATCGAAGTGATCGCCATCGATCGCGATCTGCGCCGATCGGCGCCCACGCGCCTGGCGATCGACTGCGCGCTCCCGCCCCAGTACTCGAAAGGCTTCGTCGCACGCCTGGCGCTGCTCGTAGCCGCGCTCGTCACTGGGTTCTTCGTCTGGCGTGAGCGACGCATCGGTGGTGGTCGCATCGCGTGGGCGCGTGCAGGGATTTCCGCGGCGATCGCGATCGTGATCGGCGTGCAGTGCTTGGCTGGGCTCGTGCCGCACGCGAAGGGCTGGCCGTTCATCGGCTTCAGCATGTACACGAACACCTACGAGGAAGGCTCGATCATCTACGAAGAGCGCGTCGTCGGGATCGACGCGAACGGAGTGCGGCGCAGCCTCAGCCACTACGCCGTCGCACCGGCGATCGACAGCGAGTGGCAGGTGATCTGGCCGCTGATCGATGGCGGACCGACGTTCTCGCGCGGGTGGATAGATCGCTACAACGAACTCAATCCGGGAGAACCGATCGTCGGACTTCAAACGTGGGCGCTGCGCCACAGGCTCACGCGCGAAGGCGCGGTCCGCGTCGCTCCGCTGATCTTGAGCTCGTACATCCCGGGAGCACGCTTCTACCCTGACCGCGATGGTGAGTCTCGCGATGAACCGCGCTGACACCCTCTCGACGCGACGCCCCGCGAAAGCGTGGGAGCGCTATTGGTTCGGCGAGGCAGCGCTCGTGCGCCTGGGCGCGTTTCGAATCGTGATGCTCCTCGCCGCACTTCTCGCGGCGGAGCAGCAGCGGATGTCCGTGTTCCAGCACGCGGACGAAATCGAACAGGGCCTGCTCGCACGCGTGTGGGATCCGATCTACGCGTTCCAGCTGCTCGGCGTCGAACCGATGAACGGTCACGCGGCGCGGATCGTGTGGGCGGCGCTGTGGGTGTCGTGTTGGACGGGGATCCTCGGCATCTTCACGCGCGCGTCGTGTGCCGTCGCAGCGGCGACGATGTTCCTTTGGATCGGGACGAGCTACTCGTTCGGGAAACCGCATCACGATTGCGTGCCGTTGATGTTCGGCTTGCTGGCGCTCCCGCTCGCGCCGGTGGGTGCGCGTTTGTCGATCGATGCGGCCTGGGCGCGCCTGCGAAGAACGAAGCGCGGCGAAAATCCCGCGGACGCGCCGGATCGCGCGCCGTGGGCAGCACTTCCGTGGCGTGTCACGCAGGTGACGGTCGTGATCGGCTACTTCTTCTCCGGCGCGAGCAAGCTCGCGATCGGCGGAGTGCAATGGGCCAACGGCTACACGCTGCAGGGCACGATGCTCGAGTTCAACTCACCGTGGACCGCGACGTTCACGAGGAGCGTCTTCCTGTGCCAGTGGATGTCGATCGGCCTCTTGTTCGTGCAGGCCACGTTCCCGCTCGTGTTCGCGTCGAAGAAGCTGCGCTGGTTCTATGTCCCGATGGCCGTTCTGTTCCACGTCTTCAGTTGGCAGACGATGGAGACGGGACCGTTCATGACGCTCTGGCTGACGCTCGCGAGCTTCGTCGAGCTCGATAAGGTGCCGGCTTTCGTGGAGCGGCATGTCGCGCGCGGAGCCGTGCTGCTGCGCGCCGCTTGGGCGAGCCTCTTCGTCGGCGCTGCCGCTTTCGTCGTGCTGCTCTACATGCACCTGCTTCATCACCCGTTCGAGTGGCTGATCGTGCCGCTCGTTGCGGCGATCGTGACCGGGCTGTGGCCACGATCGACGTTGGACGTCGTCTACGACGGCGGCTGTGGGATCTGCCGAACGACGATCGCGCTCTTCAAGTCGCTCGATTGGTCGCGCCGGCTGGTGATCGTCGATCTGAATCGATGGGAGGACGTGCGGGCGAAACACACACGACTCGACCAAGCAGAGTGCGTTCGCGACCTGCACGCGGTGACCGCCGGGGGAACGGTGGTCGTCGGATACGACGCCTACCGGGCCATCAGCGCGCGCATACCGCTCCTCTTTTGGTTCGCCCCGCTCATGGCGCTGCCGCCGGTGAGACAGGTCGGACGACGGATCTACCGTCGCGTGGCGGACAACCGCGCAACGACGGCGTGCGCGGTGTCGAAGAGGTAAGAGTCGCGCGGCGCCGATCCGACGTCGGCGCGTGGCCGCGCGAGTCGACTACGGACGCTTCTTGGTCTTCGTCGTGGGCGCTGGGCGCTTCGCCGCGCGCGTGAGCTCGCTGTGCGTCTTCTGCACTTCCTTCCACCCGGCACGCAGGCTGCGCGCGATCACGCGCGCCTCGGCCGCGCCGCTGGAGGCGACGTCGTCGATCTGTTGTTTGGCTTTGTCGAACGCCGGCTCCAGTCGATCCTCGAACGCGCGCAACTTGTCACGCGCGTCCTTCTTCCCGAGGTCGGCTTGCACGCGCAGGCGATCGAGGCGCGCGCGCCATTGTTCCAGGTCGGCTTTGAGTCCTTCGACGGTCTTGCTGGCCATGTGTCCTCCGATTGTTCGTGGCGGCCTAGATTCTCCGATCGAGTTTCCGGGCGACCAGTGTGCCAAGTGCGTAGACGGCACACTATCCGAGGCGCATCGGAGGCGCGCATGAACGGCGCGTGGCGCGTCAGCGCGCACGCTCACGCACGAGGTGCCCAATCGCGGGTCCGGGGCTGCACGGAGTCGACTCGACGCTCGATGTTCTCGAGACGCGCATCGACGATCGCGAGCGAGTCGTGTCAGGACTGGTCGCGTTCTGTCACGACGACGCCTCGGACAACCACGCCGGCCTCGCGCAACCGCAGGATGGCCGCAATACACAAGCGGAGAGGACCCGCGTCCGACGACTCAAGTCCTCTCCGTGAATGGGAGCGAGGGCCGGCTGGGCTTGGCAGGAGAGCACAGCCTCGTTGAACGGCAGCTCGCGGGACGACTTCATCCTCAGCCTGGCCAAGCGCATGCGCCCGGCCAGGCTGAATCCACCACGCCAGCTGAACCTGTTCGAAGAGAACCAGACCCGCTCAGAACTCTCATGACTGCTGGACCAACAAAGGGGTCAGGCGCAGGCGAGCGGCGCGTGTCACATGGGTGCGGGACGAGCCCGTTCGGCACCTGACACTGGGGCCCGGATCCAAGAGGGTGCTCCTCGATCCGAAGATTGATGGAGCGGCCTGATTTGGACGGAATTAATTGGACGGCTACGGGCGCGAGTTGTGGATGTGCAATGATCGTCGCGCGGGGAGCCGACGGATCAATGCGCTGGCGACATGGCCGGAGCCTCGGAGAATTGGGAAAGAGTTCTCTCGTCAGGGGTCCAACTTCCGTTCACGCGAAAATCCAGGAGGAGCATGAAGATCACCATCACGTTCGGCGCCGCGGCTCTGGCGCTCGCCGCAGTCGCGACGAGCTGCACCACGGTTGCCCGCCCGCCCGCACGCAACGGCAATACCTATCTCGTCGGTGTCGCCGGCGGCGGGTGAAGCGCAAATCCGAAGGTCCGTGCGGCCTTCGAAACGATCAACGGTGTCGCGGATGTCGAGTACGACTGCAAGGTGGCGACGGTCACCACGAAGATCGACGCGGTCCTCACCGAGCTGGAAGCCAGCGAGGTGATTCGGATCGCCGGCTACGAGGTCGTCAGCTTCAACGCCGGCCCGCCGCCTAGAGTGACGGCGATCCGCTGCTACGTGAACAAGCTCGAGCCCGACGTACGCGCGATGCTAGAGAACGGCCTCCGCGAGGATCTGAAGGACGCGGACAAAGTCGCGGTCGACAGCCTCGGTCGCGCCACCGTCGTCGTGAGCAGAAAGGCAGCCGCTGCACGGAACGCGGTCGCCGCGAGCCTGCAGAAGCGCGGAGTCGTGGCCGAAGAGTTCGAGACGAAGAGCTGGCCGAAGCTGGACGCGACGTACATGGTCGCGGTTTCCGGGATGAACGGCCTGATCGAGACGCGGACGGCCGCCAACGTGCTCGCCGGCGTCGCCAAAGTCGTCGCGGTCCACGTTTATCAGGACACCGGCACGGCGATGCTCTGGCTCAAGGAGCCGTGCGACGCGCTCGAGGCCAACGTGAGGGCGGCTCTCACGCCCGCGGGTTTCTCCGTCTCGCGCTTCGAGCTGAATGACTGACTGATCGCCGTCACCCACCCCGGAGGAGCGGACGGGGGTCGCGGCGGGGTGCCGGCGCGGCGCATGCCTTCAGGACCGCGCACGAGCCGATCCAGATCCCCATTCGCGCTAGCGGCTCGGCTTGGGCACGTGCTGATCGAGGAGGATCGGGTTGCCGTCGGGGTCGACGAGCGTGATGTACGCCGGACCGTCGGACGACTCGTCGGCCTCGGTCTCTAGCTTGATGCCGCGCTGCTTCAGGATGCGCTGGAGTTCGCGGACGTCCTGGAAGTCCTTCGGGGTGTTCCGCTCGGCGTCCCAGCCCGGATTGAAGGTCAAGCTGTTCTTCTCGAACATGCCTTGGAACAGACCGATCTTGGTGGTTCCGTTCTGGAGGACGACCCAGTTCTGCTCGAGCTTGCCGGCCACCTGCTTGAAGTCGAGCGTCTCGTAGAAGGCCTTCGAGACCTTGATGTCCTTCACGGCGAGGCTGACGGAGAAATTGCCGAGCTGCAGGGAGTCTTCCTTCTTGGCTTGCTCGCTCTGGGGACGTGAGGTCGTTTGGGTCGCAGCGACCAGACCGCAGGCGAGGAGGATCGGGAGGAGGGTGTTCATGGGTGGTTTTCCTTCGGGTCCACGCGCCCCGAGGCGGGTGCGTCGGCGGCTACTATGACACCGTCGAGGAGCCCCGACCTGTCAGATCTTGTGGGGCCGCGCTCTCTCCCGTGGCTGGCTTCCGAATCGAGGAGCGCGGCCTTCGGTAGCCGACGAAAGCAGGAACTCGCGATACGTCGCAAGTCCCTTCAGAGCTGGTAGCGGGGGCACCTCTAACTGTCCTCGCGCGTGAACTCGAAGCGCTGAGGGCGGCCGCCCTTCATGAAGCCGATCGAGGCGCTCAGCCCACCCTCGGCCGAGACCTCGTACACGATGCGCTGCGGGGAGTCGTGGCGCGGGTTCTCGAACACGGCACGCGTTTTGCCCAGCTCGGTGAGCACGAACTCGGTCGGCGAACGGCCGCCGGGCTGCGCGACGTAGACCAGCCCGCCGTCGCGCTCGACGACTCGGAGGTACTCAAACGCGACCATCTTGTCCTTGGCGCGCGAGACGGTGCGCGACACGGCGAGCATCGCGCCACCCAGCGGCGGGCTCCAGCGCTCCTCGATCGAAGTCGCCCCCCCCTCACCCCTCGTTCCGACCCACGCGCCGGCCAAGGCCGCGATCAGCGACATGGAGTGGCTGGCCGGTGCGTGGGTTGGAACGAGGGGCGCGGAGGGGGCG
>JANOFY010000592.1:0-4911 GCA_031413895.1 Planctomycetota bacterium
TGATCCCCGATCCCGATGCGCGGATCGCGCGCCTGGAGGTCGTGGAAGACCTGTCCGAGGAAGTCGCGGATCGTCTGCTGGATTTGGCCGACAAGCTGCGCCGCCGCGAGTTCGAGTCCGCGCTGCCGTGGTTCTCGCCGAGCTTCCGCGGGCACGCGCTGGCGGATCTCACGGTGAAGGAAGAGAAGGCGTTGCCGCTTTCGATCACGCGCACGAGCTATCGCGCCGACGATGCGCGCAGCGTGGACCGCGCGGAGTTCCTGGCCGCTCTCGAGCGCGTGATGGGACCCTGGAGCCGCGTCGAGTCGGTGCTTTGGAAGGTCAAGGGCGCCGAGTTCCAGGCCGGAGGAGACGAGCGTTGGGGCAAGGCGCGCTTGTATCTGGAGACGCTTGGAGTGCGCGCCGACGGCTCGCCGATCTCGATCACGGGCTGGGCCAGCGCGCGCGTCGTGATGTTCGAAGGGCGCTGGTGCGTCGACCGCTTCGCGCTCGAGTCCCTCGACCAGGACGTGCGCGCCGCAGGGCCCATGTTCACGGACGTTGCAGCCTCGACCGGCGTGGCGCTCGTTGGGACGCGCTTCGGGAAGCCAGGCAATACGAGTTTCGCCTGGAACGGGGCGGCTTCAGGCGATTTCGATGGCGATGGACGATTCGATCTCTTGGTCTGCGCGCCGAACCGCAACTACCTCTATCGCGCAGTTGGAGACGGGACGTATGCGGAAGAGGCCGAGCTGCGCGGAGTCGCCGCACCCGGGGGTGGCACCGGCGCGGTGTTCTTCGACTTCGACAACGACGGCGACCAGGATCTCGTCGTCGGCCACGTCGGCTGGCGCCTCTCCGACAAGAAGCTTGGTGGAAACACGATTCAACTCTACGTGAACGTGGGGGAAGGCCGATTTCGAGCAGCCGGTGCCGAGTTCGGTTTCACCGAGCCCTTCGTTGCGTACACGCTGACCGCATTCGACTACGACCGCGACGGCTTCGTCGATCTGTTCGCGTGCGGCTACGGGAGGATTGAGGCCGAGCACAACAACAGCTGGATCGAAGCCACTAACGGAGCGCCGAACGCGCTCTTCCGAAACCTCGGCGGCAAGAGCTTTCGCGACGTGGCTGCGGAGGCCGGCGTGAGGAGCAATCGCTGGGCGTACGCCTCCGCTGCCGCGGACTTCGACCGGGATGGCGACCTCGATCTCTTCGTGGCCAACGACTACGGTTCGAAAGAGCTGTTTCGCAACAACGGGGATGGCACCTTCACGGACGTTGCCGCGAGCGTCGGAGCGATCGATCGCGGAAATGGGATGGGGATCGCGTGGGGTGATCTCGATCAGGACGGGCGCTTGGACGTGTACGCCGCGAACATGTCGTCCACGGCCGGCAACCGCATCCTCAAGCGTCTGCAAGGTGCGATCGAGCCCGCGCGCTATGCCGAGCTGCTCAAGCTCGCCGCCGGGAACACGATTCTTCTCGCAACGGGCGACGGCAAGTTCCGCCCGTTGCCCTCCGCGGCGGGCGGGATCTCTGCTGCTTGGGCCTGGTCGCCCGCGTTGGCCGACTTCGACCTCGACGGCACGCTGGACATTTTCTGCGCGAACGGCTTCGTGACCGGCGACTTGGCGCACGACACATGAAGCACGTACTGGCGCCACGTGGTGGCGTCTTCAGTCGAGGGTGAGCCGGGCACGCCGGTGTTCGCGCGCGAAAGCGTGGGCAATACGGGGTACCGGCGATTTCACGACCAGCAGATGTTCGCCGAAGGTCGTTCGTTCAGCGGCTACGAGCGTGACAAGCTGTGGTTCAACCGCGGTGATGCGACCTTCGCCGACCTGTCGAATCTCTCGGGCTGCGATTCACCCAACGACGGTCGCGCGGCGATCGCGGCCGACTTCGACGACGACGGCGACGTCGATCTGTTCGTGAACAACTTGCAACGCGAACGGCACGCGCTCTACCGCAATGAGATCGGTCTGGCGCACGGTTCGTTCGTCAAGATTCGCCTGCGAGCCACGCGCTCTCAGTACGAGGCGATCGGCGCCACGGTCACGCTGCACGGCCCGCGCGGACCACTCGCACAGGTCATGTCGCGTGGCGGGGGATTCTCCGCCTGTCAGGTTCCGGAGCTCGTCTTCGGACTCGGCCAAGCCGAGGCGGCCACGGCCGAGGTGCGCTGGCCAAGCGGCGCGGTCGAGTCGTTCGCGGGCCTCGCCGCCGGAGCGCGCATGCTGCTCGTGGAGGGCAGTGGCAAAGCCGAGTCGTTCGCCGCTCGCACCGCGCGGTTTCGAGATCCGCTTCCCACGGGCCTGAAGATTCGAGTCGGAGCGCGCGTCCCGGTGCTGCGGGCGGTCGACTCGGCCGGCAAGGCTGCGACCATCGACCTCGCGACGCTCGGGAACGGTCGGTCGGCGTACCTGAACTTCTGGGCCACGTATTGCGCGCCGTGCGTTGCCGAGATCCCCGACTTGCAGTCGATCCACGCATCCTCCAAAGCGGTCGTGATCGGCATGTGCGTCGAAGAAGCCGGTCGCCGCGAAGCAGCCGCGGCGCTCTTGCGAAAGCGCGGCGGCGACTACCCGAGTTACTTCCTCAGCGGAGATCCAGGCACAGGCGCCGGCATCGATGTGAGCGAGATCGTCGACTTGGAACGACTGCCGATACCGACCACGCTGGTCGTGTCGCCCGAAGGCGTGCTGGAAGCGGTGATCCGCGGCCCAGTCGGGAAGAGATAGATCACGGGCCGGGCGAGCACACGCGCGCGCGTTCCTGCGCGCCGGCCGGCGATTCAGCCGAGGACCAGCTCGAAGCCCAACAGCTCGACCTGCGGCGTGAGATAGTCCGCGCGCACGGGCTCCGCTTCGCCCAGCGCTCCGCTCAAGTACTTGCGGCTGCAGTCGGGCAGGACCGTGGTCACGAGCGCGTCCTGACCTTGCGCCAACGCGACTTGCACGGCGCCGAGTACGTTCGCGCCCGAGCTGATGCCGAACGGCAGGCCCAGCTCGCGGGCCAAACGCTGCGCCATCAAGTTCGCGTCGCCGTCCCACACGTCGACCACGGAATCGAGCGCCGCGAGATCGAGGATCGACGGAATGAACTCGTCGCTGATGCCTTGGATCCGGTGCGTCCCCACGCACCGCCCGGTGCGCAGCGTGGGGGAGTTGGTCGGCTCGAGCGGATGCACGGCGATCGTTCCGAAGCGCTCGCACAGCGCGCGGCCGACGCCCATCACCGTTCCGCCGGTGCCGACGCCCGCGACGAAAGCACTCGGTCGCAAGCCGCGGCTCGCCAGCTGCTGCGCGAGTTCCGCGCCCGTGCCGCAGCGGTGCGCTTCCACGTTGGCCGGGTTCTCGAACTGCTGCGGTCGGAAGACTCCAGGGTGATCGCGCGCCCAAGCGTCGGCCAGCTCGATCGAACCGCGAAAACCGCCCTGTGCGCGTGAAACGGGCACCAAGCTCACGCCCAGGCTCGAGAGCATGAGCGCGCGCTCGCGGCTCATCCAATCGGGCATGAAGATGCGCACCGGTGAGCCGAAGCGTCGGCCGAGCACGGCGAACGCGATGCCCGTGTTGCCGCTGGTGGCTTCCGCGATCTCGTCGCCAGGCTTCCAGCGGCCCGCGTGCCAGGCTTCCTCGAGCACGAAGTGCGCCATGCGGTCTTTGATGCTGCCGGTGAGATTGCGGCTCTCGTCCTTGGCCCACACACGCAGCTTCCGCCCGTGCACGCGGAAGTCGATACCCAAGAGCGGTGTTCCGCCGATGCGCGTGCGTTGCTCTGCGAAGCGCCGCTCGGTTTCGCGTGCGTCGAGCTTCGCAGCCATCAGGACATCGGTGCTCACCGCCGCGCTCCGTGGCTCGCCGGGACGCGCTCGAACTCGGCGCGGAAATGCCGCAGCACGCTCGGGCCCTTCGCGATGCGCACGCCGCGGATGGATTCGCGCCGCTGCCAGACCGCCTCGATCACCTCCAGTGCGTAGTCCATGTGGCTCTGTGTGTAGGTGCGTCGCGGGATCGCCAAGCGCACCAGCTCGTGCCGCGCGGGCGTGAGCGCTCCGGTCGCGGGATCGGTGCGACCGAGCATGACGCTCCCGATCTCGCAGCTGCGGATCCCGCCTTCGAGGTACAGCTCGAGCGCCAGCGCTTGCCCCGGATACTCGTGCACCTCGAGCCCGGGGAGGAAGCTCCGCGCATCGAGGAACACTGCGTGACCGCCCGCGGGCCAGACCACTGGGACTTCGCACGCGCGCAGACGCTCGGCGACGTAACGGATGCTGGCGTGGCGGTACTCGAGATAGTCGGGATCGAGCACCTCCTGCAAGCCCACGGCGATCGCGTCGAGATCGCGGCCCGCGAGGCCGCCGTAGGTCGGGAAGCCTTCCGTCACGACCAGGCGCGTGCGCAGCTCGTCGGCGAGGTGCGCATCGCGCAGTGCGACGAAGCCGCCGATGTTCGCCAGGCCGTCCTTCTTGGCGCTCATCGTGCAGCCATCGGCGAGGTCGAAGAACGAACGCGCGATCTCGCGCGGGCTGCGCTCGGCCTGTCCGAGCTCGCGCTCGCGCACGAGCCAGGCGTTCTCGGCGTAGCGGCAGGCGTCGAGGAAGAGCGGCACGCGGAAGCGGTCGCACAGCTCGCGCACGCCGCGCAGGTTCGCCAGGCTCACCGGCTGTCCGCCGCCGGCGTTGTTGGTGATCGTCAGCAGCACCAGCGGCACGCGCCCCTCCTCCGCGCGCAGCGTGCGCTCCAGCTCAGCGAGATCCAGGTTGCCCTTGAAGGGCTCGTCTGAGAACAGATTGGCGGCCGCGGCACACGGCAGATCGAGTGCGCGGGCGCCGCTGAGCTCGATGTTCGCGCGTGTGGTGTCGAAGTGCGTGTTGTTCGGGATCACGCGCCCCGCTCCGCCGAGCAGGCTGAACAACAAGTGTTC
>JANOFY010000593.1:0-9348 GCA_031413895.1 Planctomycetota bacterium
GGTGGCGGTTGGCAAAATTTTGTTTCTTTGTTGGGCACGTTGTCCACCCCGTTAAACCACCGTTACTGCCACTAACCTCGTCCCACTCCAACGATGGCCACACGCCGTCCAGGGAGCGGCAGATGTGCCCGGGACCAGGCCGCGCGTGCCGATTCGGAGGAACTGCCGACCCCGCGCCTAGATCGTGAAGTACTTCGCGCCCGGGTGGTGACACACGAGCGCTGAAGTCGATTGCTCGGGCCACAGCTGGAACTCGTCGCTCATCTGGATGCCGATCTTCTGCGCGCCGAGTAGATCGAGCAGGATCTCTTGGTCGGCCATGTTCGGACACGCGGGATAGCCGAACGAGAAGCGGCTGCCGCGGTAGCCCTGCTTGAAGAGCTCCTTCATCTCGCGCTTGTCGCTCTGCGCGATGCCGAGCTCGCCGCGGATCTGGCGGTGGATGTATTCGGCGAGGCCTTCCGCGGCTTCCACCGACAGTCCGTGTAGGTGCAAGTAGTCCTGGTAGCGATCCGCGGCGAACCATTCGCGCGCGACATCGGACGCGCGCTGTCCGACGGTCACGACCATCAGCGCGACGACGTCCGGCTTGCCTTCGTGGACCTGGAAGTAATCGGTGATGCAGCGCCGCAGCTTTCCGTTCTGCCGCGGGAACGTGAAGCGCGCAGCTTCCTTCGCTTCGCTCTGCGGGTCGAGCAAGACGAGCGTCTCGCCTTCCGGCACGCACTTCCAGTAACCGTACGCCGCTTTCGGCTCGAGGATCTTCTCCTGCGCGCACTGCTTCGCGAGCGCGTGGTAGATCGGACGCACGTGCTCTTGGATGAACTTCTGGTAGGGCGCGACCGCTTTGCCTTTGCGGCGGTAGCCCCACTGGAATTGGAAAAGCGTCGTCTCGTTGATGTAGGGGATGACGCTCTGCAAGTTCACCGCTTCGACGATGCGGGCCCCTAGGAACGGCGCCTCGGGATACGTGATGTCACGCGCAAGCTCGTGCTTCTTTGCGCGGCCGTTGATCGCGGCGTTGGATGATGCGACGAGTGCTTCCGACTCTTCGTCGGCGCTTTCGTCGGAGAAATATTCGTCGTCCGCGGCGAGCGATCGGTTGCGCGCGTCGACGACGTCGCTCGTGTCTGCATCGCTCGTGTCCGCCGCCTTAGCGCTCGTGCTGGTCAACGCGGCTGTTCGACCTGGCTTCGAGACGTCCTTCTTCCGGCGGTCCGCGGACGATCTGCGCTCCACGACTTCGCCGGTTGCTCGCGCTGTGCCGAGCTCTGCACCCAGCGGCTCGACGACGGCGACCTCCAGGGCGGCCGGCGTCTTTCGCTTCGTGTCGCGCGCCGCGGGCTTCGTCTCGCCGGACATGATGCGCTCCATCACGTGCAGGCCTTCGAACGCGTCCTGCGCGTAGTACAGCGCGCCGCCGTAGATCCTGCGGCAGTCGTCCTCGACGTACGCGCGCGTCAACGCGGCGCCGCCGAGGATCACCGGCGTGTCGATCCCGCGCCGATTCATCTCCTCGAGGTTCTCGCGCATGATCACCGTGCTCTTCACGAGCAGCCCGCTCATGCCGATCGCGTGCGGCTGCACGTCGTGCGCGACCTCGAGGATCTTCTGGATCGGCTGCTTGATGCCGAGGTTGTAAACGGTGTAGCCGTTGTTCGTGAGGATGATGTCGACGAGGTTCTTGCCGATGTCGTGCACGTCGCCGCGCACGGTCGCGATCACGAGCTTGCCGCGCGAATCGCCGCTGACGCGCTCCATGTGCGGCTCGAGACACGCGACCGCGGCCTTCATCGTCTCGGCGGATTGCAGCACGAACGGGAGCTGCATCTCGCCGCGGCCGAACAGGTCGCCGACGACCTTCATTCCGGCGAGCAAGTCGGTGTTGATGATCTCGAGCGGCTTCTTCGTCTGACGCGCGAGATTGAGATCGTCCTCGAGCCCAGGCTTTTCGCCTTCGACGATGCGCCACGTCAAGCGCGCGAACACGTCGGCCGGAACCACGCGCGCCGCGCGCTTCTTGACGTCGACGCCTTCGAAGAGCCTCAGGAACTCTTGCAGCGGGTCGTAACCCTCGCGACGTCGATCGAAGATCAAGTCCTCGGCGACTTCGCGCGCCTTGGGATCGATGCGGTGCAGCGGCTCGATGCGCGCCGAGTGGAGGATCGCTGCGGTCAGGCCCGCTTCGGTCGCGTGGTGCAAGTACACCGAGTTCAGCACGTGACGCGCCGCGGGATTCAGACCGAACGAGATGTTCGAGAGGCCGAGCAACAAGCCGACGCCTGGCAACTCCGCGCGCACCTGTCGAATGCCTTCGAGCGTTTCGAGCCCGAGCCGGCGATCGTCTTCGTTCCCCGTGCAGATCGTGAACGTCAAGACGTCGAACAAGAGATCCTCGGGCCGCAGGCCGTAGTCCTCCGTGCAAATCCTGTAGATGCGCCGCGCGATGCGGAGCTTGTCCGCGGCCGTCTTGGCCATGCCCTTCTCGTCGATCGTGAGCGCGATCACGGCCGAGCCGTGCTCCTTCGCCATCGGGAGCACCTTCTCGCAGCGCTCGAGGCCGTCCTCGAGGTTGATCGAGTTGATGATCGAGCGACCGCCGCAGAGCTCGAGCGACGCTTGGAGCACCGGCGCTTCCGTGCTGTCGATCATCAGCGGGCACGGCACATCGGCGCGGTAGCGCGTGATGACGCGCGTCATATCGGCGACCTCGTCGCGGCCGACGTAGGCCGTGCACACATCCAAGACATGTGACCCGTCGCGCACTTGCTCGCGGCCCATCGCGACCATCGCCTCGATGTTTCCGTCGAGCAGGTGCTGCTTGAACGCCTTGCTGCCGTTGCTATTGGATCGTTCGCCGACGAACAGGATCGAGTTGTCCTGAATCAGCGGCACCGCGGAGTAGATGCTCGTCACCTGCGCCACGTGCGCCGGCTTGCGCGGCTTCGGTGCGCGCACGCCGAGGCGCCGCACGACGGCGGCCATGTGCGCCGGCGTCGTGCCGCAGCAGCCGCCGATGATGTTCATGCCGTCCTCGTCGACGAAGCGCAGCAGCCAGTCGGCCAGCTCCTCGGGCGTCAGCGGATAGAACGGCTTGCCGTCGACGAGCTGCGGCAAGCCGGCGTTCGGATACACCATCACGCGCTTGCGACACGTCTGACCGAGGAGGCGCACGTGCTCGCCCATCTCGCGCGGACCGGTCGCGCAGTTGATGCCGATCGCGTCGATCGGGTAGGGATCCAGGAGCGCGATCGCCGCCGCCATCTCGGTGCCGACGAGCATCGTGCCGGTCACTTCCATCGTGACGCTGACGAAGATCGGCAGGTCGACACCGGCTTCGCGGCGTGCTGCAAGCACGGCGTTGACCGCGGCCTTCGCTTGCAGCGGGTCCTGACATGTCTCGATCAGGAATCCGTCGACGCCGCCTTCGATGAGCCCGCGCGCTTGCTCGGTGTACGAGCTCTTGAGCGTCGCGTACGGCGCATGCCCGAGCGTCGCCAGCTTCGTCCCCGGTCCCATCGACCCCAGCACGAAACGCGGCTTGCTCGCCGTCGAGTACTTCGCGCACGCGGCGCGCGCGACGCGTGCTGCGTCGCGATTGATCTCGCGCGCACGATCCGCGAGCCCGAATTCCGTAAGAACGTGCGGCATCCCGCCGAACGTGTTGGTCTCTACGATGTCGCAGCCGGCTTCGAGATAGGCCTCGTGGATCTTTTGGATCACGTCGGGCCGCGTCGTGTTGACGTACTCGCAGCAGTTCTCGTGGCCGTGGTAATCGCGCTCGAGATCGAGGTTCGCGACGTGGATCTGCGTGCCCATCGCGCCGTCGAGCACGAGCACGCGCTCCGCAAGCGCCGCTCGCAGGGAAGAGTTCATGACGGCTACCGGCTGGGACGAACGCCCGTCGCGACGAGCGTCATGAAGTGCGGCGGCTGCGGATCGCGCGCGGCGCGTTGGATGTACAAGCGCTCGAAGCCGGCGCCGGTCAGCAAGCTCTCGAGTTGCGCTTCGGAGAAGCCCAGATGGACGTGCTGCAATTGGTCGCGCACCCATTCCTCGGTGTGCGCGAGCAGGTCGAGGACGAGCAGCCGCCCGCCGGGGATCAGGATGCGGCGCGCTTCGGACAGCGCCTTCTCCGGCGCCACGGCGTGGTGCAGCGCCTGGCTCATCACGACCACGTCGAACGACGCGTCGGGGAGCGGTAGGTCCTCGATCTCACCTTCGACGAGCTCGATGTTCGAGAGACCTTGCGCCGCCGCGCGCGTGCGCAGTTGGCTCAGCATTTCCTTGCTGATGTCGACTGCGGTCACGCGCTCCGCGACTTCGGCGAGCATGAGCGTGAGCAGCCCGTCGCCGATGCCGAGGTCCGCGTAACGCGCGCGCGGCAGCAGACGGATCAGCGCGCGCGACAGACCTTCCCACGTGCGACCCGGCAGGATCTGTTCACCGAACGCCGCGGCGACGCGATCGAAGTACGCGCGCGATTCGAGCTTGCGCCGGTCGCGCAGCGCGTCGAGACCGGCGAGGTCGGCTTGGAACTCGGGGCTCGAGCGGTTTTCGACGAGCACGTCTTCCCACAGTCCCGCCGCGGGTCCGGGCGCGATGTGATAGAGGCTCTTGCGACCGTGTCGGCGGTCGACGACGAGGCCGACTTCCTTCAACAGGGCGAGGTGCGTCGACACGCGGCTCTGCCCCATGTTGAGGATCTCCATCAGGTCGGTGCCCGAGAGCTCCTCTTGCGCGAGGAGATGCAGGAGTCGCAGGCGCGTCTCGTCCGCGAGGGCCTTGAGGAGACGGGAGGTGCCGGTGAGACCAATCATAAGATCGCGATGGGATGATACTACGCGGACAGACGTTCAGCCAAGTGGCTTGTCACCTACGCAGAACGCGTCGATACTTACGCAGTATGCGTAAGTCGCCCCTCGACGCTCTCCTGACGCGAACGTGTCAGGGCATCCTCGTGGAGACCCTGCTCGGTCCTCAGCGGGACGTGTACCTCTCCGACCTTGCCCGACGACTGCACGTTTCGCCGTCGAGCCTCCAGCGCGAACTGCGCTCGCTCCTCGCTGCGGAGATCCTAGTCTCGCACCGAGACGGCAATCGCGCCTACTTCCGCGCAAACGACGCCTGTCCGTTCCTGGCGGAGCTTCGCGGGCTCGTTGCGAAGACCGCGGGCATCGCCGTCGTGCTACGTCGGTCGCTCGAACCGCTGGCCGACCGCGTCATCGTGGCGTTCATCTACGGGTCGGTCGCGGAGTCCAACGAACGATCCGAGAGTGACGTCGACCTGATGATCGTGGGCGACGTCGGTCTGCGCGCGGTCTCCGATGCGCTCGAAGATTCGGAAGAGACGCTGCAACGAGCCGTGAACCCGACGGTCCTCACCGTGGACGAACTGCGCCAGGCGTCACACGCGAGGAAGCACTTCCTCACGGCCGTGCTCCGCAAGCCAAAGCTCTTCGTCGTCGGAGATGAGCGGGCGTTGGAAGAGGCTCGTGGAGAGCGGACGGATTGAGGTTCACGAACCGACCGCCGAGGAACTCCACGACCTCCGCAGTCTCGTCGACCGGAACTTGGGCGACGCGGCGATCACCCAACTCTCGCACGACAGACGATTCGGGATCGCATACGAGGCCGTGATCATCCTGTGCCGTCTCGTGATCACGGACGCGGGATATCGGGTGCGCGGTCACGCCGGGCACGTCACGTCGCTCGAAGCTGCTCGACTCGCTCTCGGGTCCGTGGGCGCTCCATACTTCAGGTACTTCGAACACTGCCGACGACGCCGGAACCAGCTCAACTACGAGACGGCAGGCTGCACTTCGCGCGCGGAAGCCGATGAGCTGCTTGTGGAAGCGCGCCGGTTCCGCGCGGTCGTCGACGAGTGGATCGCAAACTCTGGTCGCGGCGATCCGGAGTAGCCGTGCGGCATGCCGAGCCGTGCGCGAGATCGACGCCGGCCGAACGACTCGTGAGCGCACGTCGCGACTTGCTCGCGTGTCGCTCGCGTACTGTCGATCGGGTATAAGTCCGCGCGATCCACGAGCGATCCACCGTGACCGCAGCCCCCCGCGAAACCGTCGCTGAGTTCACGTTCAAAGCGGTGCTCGCGGGCATCGTGCTCGGTCTCGTCTTCGGTGCCGCGAACGCGTACCTAGGACTGCGCGTCGGACTGACGGTGTCGGCGTCGATTCCGGCGGCGGTGATGACCGTCGCAGCGTTCCGACTGTTCAAGGTGCGCGGGACGATCCTCGAGGCGAATCTCTCGCAGACGATCGGTTCCGCGTCGACGTCGCTCGCGAGCGGGACGATCTTCACCATTCCCGCGCTGTTCCTGTGGGGCGTCGCGCCGCCGTACTTGCAGGTCGTCGCGCTGTGCTTCCTCGGCGGTGTGCTCGGCCTCGCGGCGATGATCCCATTGCGCCGGCTGCTCATCGTTCAAGAGCACGCGACGCTCCCGTATCCCGAAGGCACCGCGTGCGCCGAAGTGCTGCGCGCGACGACGGGGGAGTCGACCGAGGGCCGTTGGATCTTCCGCGGGATCGCGGTCGGCGTGCTCGTGAAGGTGCTGCTCGCGCTCGTGTTCCTCGTCCCGAACAAGCTGCACGCCGAGCTCGCGTTCCTGCCGAAGGCGGAGCTCGCGATCGAGCTCGCGCCGGCGCTGATCGCGGTCGGTTTCATCTTGGGCTACCGCCAATCGGGGATCCTCGTCGCGGGCTCGGTCGTGTCGGCGCTCGTGCTGACGCCGCTGATCGCGTGGCTCGGTCAGAGTCTCGACGCACCGCTTTTTCCCGAGACGAAGAACCTCGTGAGGGACATGAGCGCCGACCAGATCTGGTCGCGCTACGTGCGCTACATCGGAGCGGGCGCGGTCGCCGTCGCGGGGATCATCGCGGTCGCGAAGAACTTGCCTGGAATGGTGGGCGCGGTGAAGGCCGTCGCGCGCGGCGTGCGTGGAACCTCGCCATCGGCGCCGCCGAGCGCGGCATCGGGATCGACGCCGGCGTTCGTCCCCGGGTCCGCTGCCGACCGCGATCTGCCGGGGAGCTTCGTCGTCGGCGCGATCTTCACCGTGATCCTCGTGGCCGCGTTCGTGCCGGGGATCTTCGCCGGCGATCTCTCGCCGCTGCAGCGCGGCGTCTGCGCGCTCGGCGTAGGGATCTTCGGCTTGCTGTTCGTCACCGTCGCGGCGCGCATCGTCGGCATCGTCGGCGTGAGCTCGCAACCGACGTCGGGGATCACGCTCGTCACGCTGCTCGGCGTCGCATCGGTGTTCGCGGCGTTGGATTGGACGGATCTCGGAGCGCGCGCAGCGGTGCTCACCGTCGGCACGATCGTCGCGGTCGCCGCGTCGAAAGCCGGTGACATCTCGCAGGACTTGAAGACCGGCTTTCTCGTCGGTGCGACACCGGCGAGACAGCAGCTCGGCCAACTGATCGGCGCCGCGTTCGCGTGTTGGGCCGTCGCGGGAACCGTGCTTCTACTGGGCCACACCTACACCTTTGGAAGCGCCGAGATCCCCGCGCCGCAAGCGACCTTGATGAAGACGATCATCGAGGGCGTCCTCGCCGGCGATCTACCGTGGGATCTCGTGCTGTCCGGTGGGGGACTGGCGATCGGCGCGTCGCTGTGCGGCGTGTCCGCGCTCGCGTTCGCGATCGGCGTGTACTTGCCGCTCTCTTCGATGGCCGCGATCTACCTCGGTGGTGTCATCCGCGCGGCATACGCGAAGCGCCGCGGTCCGAGCGCTGCGGCGCACGGAGATCCGGGAGTTCTCGCGGCGTCGGGCCTCGTGGCGGGCGAGGGCCTCGCGGGCGTCGCGATCGCGGCGCTCGTCGCGCTCGAAGTCGTTCCGGGCAAGCACGATCCGAGGCTCGCGGATGTCGCCGGCAACATCGGCACGTCAGTCCTGTTTGTCGCGATCGCGGTGTTCCTGTACGTGTCGACGCCGCGCGGATCGAAAAAGAGTTCGTCGTGATGGATCCCAAGAAGCGCGTTCACACCGAAGAGGTCCAGCTCACGGGCCACATCATCGACTCGTGGGTCCTGCCGCGCGCGTTCGACACGATCATGGACTGCGGCGGCGACTTCGAAGTGCTCTCGATCCAAGTCGGCAAGCACAAGGGCGAGACGAGCCGCGCGCATCTGCGCGTGCAAGCTCCGGACGCGGCGACGTTGACGGCGATCATGACGCGGCTGCAGGAGCTCGGCGCCGAGCTCGTCAGCAAGCGCGACGTCGAGACGAAACCCGCTCCGCGCGATGGTGCGCTGCCGCCCGACTTCTACAGCACGTCGAACATGGCGACGCAGGTTCGCATCGGCGGCGAATGGGTGAACGTCGAGGGCATCGAGATGGACGTCGCGATCTTGCTCGACCGCAAGCGCACGCGCGCGTTCACGCGGCCGATGGTGCACGTGAAGAAGGACGATTCCGTCGTCGTCGGCTACGAAGGGATTCGCGTGCAGCCTCTCGAGCGTGCACGGGGAACCGAGATCTTCTCGTTCATGAACAGCTCGGTGAGCTCCGAGAAGCCGAAGAAGCTCGTGATCCAAGAGATCGCGCGCGAGATGCGCGAGATTCGCGCGCAGGGCGGCAAGATCCTGTTCGTCGCCGGGCCCGCGATCGTGCACAGCGGCGCCGGTCCGCTGCTCGCCGACTTGATTCGCGACGGCTGGGTCGACGTCCTCTTCGGCGGCAACGCGATCGCGACGCACGACGTCGAGAGCGCGCTGCTCGGCACGAGCCTGGGCGTCAGCCTCGCGAGCGGTCTCGCCGTCGAAGGCGGCCACCGTCACCACATGCGCGCGCTCAACGCGGTGCGCACGGCGGGATCCCTCAAGGCCGCCGTCGATCAAGGGATCCTGACGCGCGGGATCATGTACGAGGCGATCAAGAAGGGGATCCCGATGGTGCTCGCGGGTTCCATCCGCGACGACGGGCCGTTGCCCGACGTCATCACCGACGTCTTGGTGGCGCAGGATGCGATGCGCGCCGCGGTGCAAGACGGCGTGCGGATGGCCGTGATGATCTCGTCGATGCTGCACAGCATCGCGACGGGCAACTTGCTGCCGGCGGCCGTGAAGACCGTCGCGGTCGACATCAACCCGGCCGTCGTCACGAAACTCGCCGACCGCGTATCGTGGCTGGCGGTCGGCCTCGTGACCGACGCCGAGCCGTTCTTGCGCGAGCTCGCGCTGGCGCTCGCGGCGGGCTGACGCGCGAGCGAGCAACGTGCTCACTCGAGCGCGCGTCGCTCTACTTCTTGCTCAGATCGATCCCGCGGACTTGCCACTGCGCCTCGGTGAGCTCGGGTGACCACGCGTTGTCGCCCGGCGCGAGCGTGATGC
>JANOFY010000594.1:0-6885 GCA_031413895.1 Planctomycetota bacterium
GTGGACGAAGATCACCAGGCTGATCCCGAGAACGACTTGGGTGTATCGCCAGATTTCGAGCAGCGCGTGGTCCATCGTGTGGGTCGTGATTCAGCGGGCTAGACGCGTGAGCCGAGCACCTGCACCTCGGTCCGCGCGAGCCCGCGCGCGACTCGATCGGCTTCGAGCAGGTCCTCGACGCTCCGGTCGAGACCCGGGCGGCGGTCGAGCACGCTGCGATTGATGCGCGAGATGTCGGGGAAGTGGATCTCTTGTTTCAAAAAGGCCTCCACGGAAACTTCGTCGGCCGCGTTCAGCACGCTGCCTGAGTCCGATCCTTCGTCGACGCAACGGTATCCCAGTTCGAGCGCCGGGAAGCGTCGCACGTCGGGTTCCTCGAACGTGAGGCTCCGGAACAAGTCGATGTCGAAACCGCGCAGTGTATTCGGTGCGCGATCCGGATGGTTCAGGGCGTAGTGGATCGGGCCACGCATGTCCGGCGGCCCCATCTGCGCCATCACCGATCCGTCGACGAACTCCACCATCGAGTGCACGATCGATTGAGGATGGATCACGACCTTGATCCGTTCACGCTCCAAACCGAACAAGTGGTGGAGCTCGATCACCTCCAGCGCCTTGTTCATCAAAGTCGCGGAGCCCACCGTGATGCGCGGTCCCATACTCCAGTTGGGATGCCGGAGCGCCATCTCGGGGGTGGCCTTCGACATCTCCTCCGAGGAGCTCTGCCGGAAGGGCCCGCCGCTGGCCGTGAGCAGGATGCGACGGACGCGTCCGATGTCCTCGCCGCGTAGGCACTGAAAGATGGCCGAGTGCTCGCTGTCGACGGGCAGGATCGTCGCGCCGTGCTCGGATGCGACCGCCATCAAGTGCGCCCCGGCCATCACGAGCGACTCCTTGTTCGCGAGAGCGAGCGTGCGACCGCGGCGCAGGATGCACAACGAAGGGCGCAATCCCGCGGCTCCCACGACGCCGTTGAGCGCGATGTCGTATTCGGCCTCGAGCGCGATCCGTTCGAGTGCATTCGGACCACTGAAAAGATGCACGGAGTCCGGGAGCGACGGTCGCAATCGGTCGGCGGCGGCGGCGTCGCTGACCGCGACGAACCGCGGACGCCACTCCTCGATCTGAGTACGGAGGAGATCGACGGATCTCCCGGCGGCGAGACCGACGACACGCTGTCGGCCCGGATGGGTGCGCAGGAGATCGAGCGTCTGGGTGCCGATCGAACCGGTGCTACCAAGCAGAAGCAGTGATTGCATACGGGTGGGCGACTCTCCCTTGCGCGGGAGCGCGGGAGGACGTCGCGTGCGCGGATCCGAGTCGCCCCGGTTGCCGCACGCGTGATCAAGGCCTACTTTAGGGCAACGCGGGGTTTGGGAGAATGCTCCGCCCAGAGCCGCCGTTCCTCCGTGTGGCATCGCCAGGCCAAACACTGCCCGTTGTGCGGGGCGCTTCTTACCGCGGCCCACGTCGAGGGGCGTGAACGGAGACGTTGTCCGGCCTGCACGTTCGTGCTGTACGAGAACCCGGCGTCGGCGGCAGCCGGATTGGTGCTCGACGAAGCCCGGCGCGTGCTCCTCATTCACCGCGCGATCGAGCCCTACCGCGGGTTCTGGGCACTTCCGGCCGGGTATCAGGAACTCGACGAACACCCGTCGGAGACCGCCGCGCGCGAGATTCGCGAAGAATCCGGCATCGAGGTCGAGGTGGTGGAGCTGATCGATCTGCTCTTCATTCCTGAGGACTCCCGCAAGCCGGCGAACCTGGCCGTCTTCCTCTGCCGACCGACCGGTGGTGTTCTTCGTCCGGGGCACGACGCGGACGATGCCGCGTGGTTCGAGATCGAGCGGTTGCCGGCGCAGCTCGGCTTCGACAACGGGCCGCGTATTCTCGAATGGCTCGCGGCCCGATGAGCCTCTCGGCTCGGCCGAATCTCCGCTCGGCGCTCGGCCGGCGCGACGCTATCCTGCGGGGCCTACGCGGTTTCCTGCCGCGGCTTTGCGTGACTCCAGAGCGAGGAATGAATTGAGCTTGTCCACTCACGACCGGTACCGCGACGCGGGTGTCGACATCTCGAAGAAGTACGAGGCGGTGGAGCGCGCCACCAGCGCGATTCGCAAGACGTTCACGCCGGGTGTCATCGGCGACGTGGGCCTCTTCGGCGGGCTGTTCGATCCCGCGCTCGTCGGCTGCGGCGGTCAGGTGCTCGTGGCGAGCGCCGATGGCGTCGGCACGAAGCTCGAGGTCGCCAAGCGCGCGAAGGTCTATCACACGGTGGGACGCGATCTCGTCCAGCACTGCGTGAACGACATCCTCGTTCAGGGCGCGCGGCCGCTCTTCTTCATGGACTACGTGGCCGTCGGAAAGATGGAGCCTCTGGTCGTCGCCGATCTGATCCGTGGTTGCGCCGACGCGTGCGCGGACAATGGACTGGCGCTCCTCGGAGGCGAGACGGCCGAGATGCCGGGACTCTACGCCGTCGGCGACTTCGACTTGGCGGGTTTCATCGTCGGTTCGGTCGCGCGCGACAGGATCTTGGACGGGAGTCGAGTGCGCGCGGGGCAGGTGCTGCTTGGGCTGCGCTCGGCCGGACTGCACACGAACGGCTATTCGCTCGCGCGAAAGATCGTGTTCGACGAGCTCGGACTCGAACTCGAAGCGTGTCCGCCCGAGCTCGAAGGCGTGCGGCTCAAAGACGCGCTCCTCGCGCCGCATCGTTCGTATCTGTCCTTGCTCTGGCCGCTCTTGGAACAGAACAAGCTCGCGGCGATGGCCCACATCACGGGCGGAGGTCTCGTCGACAACGTGCCGCGCGTGCTCGGCACCCACGACGCATGGATCGATCGATCGAGTTGGAAGGTTCCCGCGCTGTTCCGGTTCTTGTGCACGCATGGCGGCGTGTCGCAGGACGAGTCCTATCGTGACTTCAACATGGGGATCGGGATGGTGCTCTTCGTCGACGCGAGCGACGAAGCGTTCGTGACCGAATCGCTGGCGTCGCGCGGCGAAGACGTGCTCCGCATCGGCCGGGTGGAACGGGCACGCGCGGATGCGGGAGAGGTGCGATGGATCGCGTAGCGACGATCGCGCCACCGCTGCTCGCTTGGCTCGTTCTGTCGCCGATGGCGCCGGCAGGGATCCCGCCGGGGTCGCCCGCGTCTCTCGCGTACGTCACGTCGAGAATCAACGCGTTCGCCACGGCAGCACGTGTCGCGGTCGCTGCACCGACGAGCATGGAGTGCACTGCGACGGCGAGTGTCGCTTCCGCTGCAGAACCGCGGGTCGAGCCGGTGGCGCCGGCACGCCTCCCGCCTGCGGCTCAGCGTCCGCCGTACGCGGAGCGCTACGATTGGACCGCGACGTGGCGGTCGCTCGACGAGTTGCGCGGACTCACTCCACGCTCGGAGCGTTTTCGTGCGCAGTGGAAGGAGCTCGACGAGCTTGCGGGCGGGCGCGAACGCGACTCTCGAACGCTTCGCGATCGCCCCGCGATCTTTCGCTCGCGTCTCTTGCGCGCCGAGCTGGCCGTGCTGGCGGGCAACAAGGCGCTGACGGTGCCGGATCCTGGCGCCGCGATCGAGTTCGCGCCTAGCGAGGCGTGGATGGCCGCGCGCCATCTCGTCTCGGGGCCGCTGCGCGTCCGCGCGTTTCGCGAAGCGATCGGCGCGGCGGACGGCGACCTCCGGTCCACGCGCCAGGCGCGCGCGGTCGAGGTGGTCGACGAGGACGTTCGCGCAGGGCGGCTGACGACAGCGGAAGCCCTCGCCCGCTTTCTGTACGACTCGTCGTCCAGCTCGGAGTTTACCCTCGCTCTCTCGCGCGTCCTGCGCGCATCCGGCCGCGACCAGGAGGCTGTGCCGCTGCTGGACACCGCGTTCGATCGCCGCGCGATCGACGCGAGCGAACGCGCGCGGTTGGCGATCGAGCGCGGACGCGTGGAGAGCAATCTGGGCCGCGAAACGGCCGCCGCGCGCTGGTTCGGGATGGCGCTCAGCGAAGGATCGGTCGACGCCGCGATTCACCTGGGCCAGAATGCGCTCGACAACGGGGACTACGGTGGCGCGCTCACGGTGTTCGGCGCGCTGCTTGACGGCGATCCCGTACCCGTTCGAGCCTGGCGCGGATGGGGGCTCGCGCAACACCTTGCGATTCGACCGGAGCCGATCACCGCGTCAGGGAACTCGGCAACCCATTGACCCTCGGAAACTAACAGCGTCATGTCGAACAGAATTCAGCGCGCCCTGAGCTTCGCGTTTCTCGCTCTCGTCCCGTGCGTGGCGTTTGGGCTACCCGTCGCCGAGGAGCTCTTGAAACCTGGTGATCACGAGTCGCTGGGGAAGCAGCTCGCCGCATTCACCGAAGCCAAGCAAGCCAACAAGGGCATCGACAAGGCGACGGCGGGCGTTGCGGACGAGCTCGACCGCATCAAGAAGAAGCTGAAGGGGCGCGATCCGCTGTCGCTGACCGCTGACCTGGGCCGCGCGCTCTGGCAATCGTTCGGCTACGACGCGAAGGGCATCAAGAAGGGGAAGGTCGCTGCGTTCACGGTCCCCGTGCCGTTCTATGGAGAGGGCTCGAAGCTCGAGTACGCCGTCTACACGCCGACGAAGTACAACCACAAGCAGCCCTATCCGCTGATCCTGTGCATTCCCGAGAAGGGGGTGAAGCCGGAGGCTCACATCACGGAAAAGTGGATCGCCAACGTGGTGCGGGATGGCGCGATCCTGGCGGCTTGTCCGATGCCGGACGACCCGGCGATGTGGACGGAGACCGGTGGCGCGAACAAGCCGGGCGGCGTCGGAAACTTGTTGACCGTGTTGAAGGAGCTCACGCGTGCGTACGCGCTCGACTACGACCGCATCTATCTCGCGGGTCGCGGCGAAGGCGTTGCGGCAGCGCTGACGATCGCTTCGCGATATCCGGATCGATTCGCCGGTGTGATCGGTCGATCCGGCGATGCTGGCGATACGCCCTGCGACAACTTCAAGAATCTTCCGACGTTCTTCGCGGGATCTGGCTCAGGTGCGACCGCGTTTGCGGACAAGATCGAGAAGGCGGGCTACAACAACTGCGTCATCAAGCCCGAGGGGACGGAGGATGAGATCTGGGCGTGGATCCAAGATCACCCGCGAGCCTCCAACCCCTCCAGCATCGTCTTGGTGCCCGGTGCACCGCTCCCCAACAAGGCCTATTGGGTCGAGGTGCCTCCCTTCGACAGCAGCGGCACCGCGTTTGTGAAAGCGACCATCGATCGCGCCACCAACTCGATCGTGATCGACGGTGAAGGTGTGGAGTCCGTGATCTTGTACTTGAACGACGTGCTCGTCGACTTGGACAAGCCCATCAAGATCACGTGCAACGGTGCGGAGCACATCGATCAGATCCCGCGCAACCTGCAGACGATGCTCGATCTGATGTACAACTCCCGAAGCGATCCGGGCAAGATCTACGTCGCGACGAAGCCATACGACTTGCCCGTGAAGCCGAAGCCCAAGTGAGCGCAAGCTCTTCGGTGGGCGCGCGCAGTTCGGCGAGCTCGTGCAGCGCCGTCAACGCGTGCCACGCAGTGAGCGAGCGCAGCATGAGCCGTGCACGTAGCCCGGCCCGTGCGAGCAGCTCGCGATCGATCGGACCTCGGTGCTCCCGAAACGTGACCGCATCTCCCTTCGCTACCTGACGTGCGTGGCTCCGCACAGATCCTGTTGACGGTCGGCGTCGCAGGCGCGTGCACCATGGCGATCGAGCTCGCCGCTGTGCGGTTGCTTGCGCCGTGGTTCGGCACGAGCACCGCGGTTTGGACCAATGTCATCGGGGTCGTGCTGCTCGCACTCTCCACGGGCTATCTGATCGGAGGTCGACTGTCGTCGGGCGCCGAGCCGGCGCGACGACTCGCGATGACACTCGTCGTAGCCGCGGGATTCACCGGTTGGTTGCCTGCCGTTGCGCGTCCTGTCGCACGCATGTTCCTCCCCGCGGGCACAGCTCTCGACGAAGCGTGGGAGCTCCTGACGATTGGCAGCCTGGCGACGGCGCTCGTACTGTTTCTTCCGGGCACGCTGCTGCTCGGTTGCATCCCGCCGCTGGCCGCAGAGACGCTGCAGCGATCGAACGGAAAGTCGGTGGGGGAGGTGGGCGGCGTGATCCTGGCGGTCTCCACGCTAGGCAGCATCGCGGGAACGTTCGTCACGACGTATCTCGCGCTGCCTCGCTGGGGACTCACGTGGACGTTCGCGATCGCGGGGTCGCTGCTCGCGCTGCTCGGACTTGCGTTGCTTTGGCGCACGCGCCGCGGTCATGGTGCGCGCGCTTGGTTGGTGCTCGTTCCTTGGATCGGCGCTGTGGGAGCGGGCCGCGCCAGTGAGCCCGAAGCTCCCGCGGGCTTCGAACTCAGGGCGGCGCGCGAGTCGCGCTATCAGTCGCTACGCGTCGTGGAAGGGGTGTCGGATGGCCTGAAGATGCGGCGCTTGCAGGTGAACGAAGGCCTCGATTCGTTTCAGTCGGTGTGGCAACCGAGCGCCGGCTGGCTCCCGGAAGGCTACTACTACAACCTTTTCGCGCTTCCGCCCTGGTGGGCGAAGTCCGGCGGCGAGTGGCGTGTGTTCGTCCTTGGCCTCGGTGGCGGCACGGCGTGGCGTGTGCTCGAAGGCGCGGCACCCAATGGGCTGCGCTTGAGTTTGCACGGCGCGGAGCTCGACCCCGACGTCGTCGATCTGGGCCGCGCTTGGTTCGACTTGCCCGCGGGCGACGCGGATCACGCGGTTCTCGCCGGCTGGGATGGCCGTGTCGCGTTGCGGCACATTGCCGGAGAGTTCGACGAACTCATCTTGGACGCGTACGCGAATCAGACGGAGATTCCACCTCACCTCTGTAGTCGCGAGTTCTTCG
>JANOFY010000595.1:0-2192 GCA_031413895.1 Planctomycetota bacterium
ATCGAGCTCTCGCGCACGGAGCAGCTGCGCATCCTGACGCGGCTCACCGACGCGGTGATCTTCGAGGAGTTCCTGCAGAAGAAATTCCTCGGCGCGAAGAGCTTCTCGCTCGAGGGCTCCGAGAGCCTGATCCCGCTGCTCGATCTCGCGATCGAGCGCGCGAGTGAGCAAGGCGTCGCCGAGATCGTGCTCGGCATGGCGCACCGCGGCCGGCTCAACGTGCTCGCGAACATCGTCGGCAAGAACCCGCGCGACATCTTCCGCGAGTTCGCGGACCTCGACCCCGAGCTTCATAAAGGGCGCGGCGACGTCAAGTACCACTTGGGCCACTCGGGTGAGTACACGACCTCGAGCGGCGCGACCATTCACCTATCGCTCTGCTTCAACCCGAGCCACCTCGAGTTCGTGAACCCCGTCGCGCTCGGACGCGTGCGCGCGAAGCTCGATCGCGTGGGCGATCGCCGTCACGAGCGCGGCATGGCGCTCTTGATCCACGGCGACGCCGCGTTCGCCGGACAAGGCGTCGTGCAAGAGACGCTGAACTTGTCGCAGCTCCCGGGCTTCGCCACCGGCGGCACCGTGCACGTCATCGTCAACAATCAGATCGGCTTCACCACCGATCCGAGCGATGCGCGCTCTTCGCCGTACTGCACCGACGTCGCGAAGATGCTGCAGATCCCGATCTTCCACGTGAACGGTGAAGATCCGGAAGCCGTTGCACAAGTCGTCCATCTGGCGCTCGACTTCCGGCACGAGTTCAAGACCGACGTCGTGATCGACATGTACGGGTACCGGCGCCGCGGACACAACGAAGGCGACGAGCCGGCGTTCACGCAGCCGCTGCTCTACAAGGCGATCCGCGACCGCAAGCCGGTGCGCGAAGGCTACCTCGACCATCTCTTGCTCCTGGGCGGCGTGACGCGCGAGGAAGCCGACGAGATCGCGACCGAGCGGCGCGAGCATCTGGAGAACGAGCTGGCCGCCGCGCAGAGCAGCGAGTACGTCCACCGCGCCGACTCGCTCGGCACGCTGTGGCACGGCTACGTCGGCGGACGCGAGAAGGACGCACCTGAGACCGACACGCGCGTCGATCGCAAGCGACTTGCGCAGCTCCTCGCGCGCCAGACGGAGCTCCCGGCGAATTTCCATCCGCACCCGAAGATCCAGCGCTGGCTCGATCTGCGGCGCGAGATGTCGGAGGGCAAGAAGCCGCTCGATTGGGCCGCAGGCGAAGCGCTCGCGTTCGCGAGTTTGCTCGCGCAGGGCGTGCGCGTGCGTATGACGGGCCAAGACTGCGAGCGCGGCACGTTCAGCCACCGCCATGTCGTGCTGCACGACGTCGAGAACGGTCAGCGGTACGTGCCGCTGCAGAACCTCGCGCAGGACCAAGCCGCGCTCGACATCTACAACAGCCCGCTCTCGGAACCGGGCGTGCTCGGCTTCGAGTACGGCTACAGCCTCGACTTCCCGGACGGATTGCTGCTGTGGGAAGCCCAGTTCGGCGACTTTTGCAACGTCGCGCAGGTCATCATCGATCAGTTCATCGTCAGCGCCGAGGAGAAGTGGCGCCGTCTCTCGGGCCTCGTGCTCCTGTTGCCGCACGGTTTCGAAGGACAAGGGCCCGAGCACTCGAGCGCGCGCCTCGAACGCTTCCTGGCGATGTCCGCCGACGACAACATCCAAGTCGCGAACGTGACGACGCCGGCGCAGTACTTCCATCTCCTGCGTCGGCAGGTCGTGCGCCCGTGGCGCAAGCCGCTCATCGTGATGTCGCCGAAGAGCCTCTTGCGCCATCCGCGCGCGACGTCGACGCTCGATGATTGCACCAAGGTCGGCTTCCAGCGCATCCTCGCTGACGTGCTGCCGACCGCACCCGGCCGCAAGGTCGAGCGCGTCCTCTTGTGCAGCGGCAAGCTCTACTACGAGCTCGAAGAAGAGCGCGAGAAGCGCGGCAAGGACAACGTCGCGATCCTGCGCATCGAAGAGCTCCACCCGTTGACCGACAAGGACGTCGGCGCCGCGCTGCAGCCGTATCCGAATGGAACGCGCGTCGTCTGGGTCCAAGAAGAACCCGAGAACATGGGCGCGTGGCGGTATCTCTCCGCGCGCCTTGGACACTCGTTGCTCGGCCGGTGGCCGCTCACGTGCGTGTCGCGTCCCGCGGCCGCGAGCCCGGCGACCGGTTCGGGGAA
>JANOFY010000596.1:0-2840 GCA_031413895.1 Planctomycetota bacterium
TGGATTCAGCGAGTTCGCGCAGCCCGAGTCCGATGCCCCGCTCGGATTCGGCACGATGTCCGGTGGCGCGCACGGGCACGGTGTCGGAAGGCTGCCGTCACCGAAGCAGAACGTCTCGCCAAGGGCGCCGCAGCCCGAATACTTCGCGAGTCGCGTCACCGGAACGCCGTCGATTGACGTCAGGTCGCCGCCCATCCACAGGTCCGCGCCGTCGCCGGAATCGTCGAACGCATACAGGGCCAGGATCGGATTCAACATGGGAGCCGCCGAACCGATGCTCTGCCACGCCGCGCCGTCCCACCGCACGAGGTGCGTCGGGTTGTTGCCGGCCTGGAGCTGTGCCGCTGCGTAGAGCGACGCACCCGAGCCGGTTCCATTGTCGAACATCGCGAGGGCGCTCGTGCGGCCCGCGAGGCTACCGATCGCGTGCCAGCTCGATCCGTCCCACGCCGCCACGTGACTCGACGCGCCGGACAACAAACCACCTGCGTACAGTCGCCCATCGAGCCCGTCCGATTCGAGCGCAAGTACGTTGCCGAAGCAGCCGACGAGCAAGTTGCCGACGCTGACGAGTCCCGCTCCGTTCCAGCGCACGACGGGGCTCTCTTGAGCGCCGAAAATGAAATTCGTCCCACCGATATAGAGAGCCGGACCGCTCCCATCGTCGAATACCTCGAACGCGAGCACCGCTTCGTCGTACTGCTCGCAGGCCCCCAGCGCGCTTCCGAGGTTTGTCCACGAGCTGCCGTCCCAGCGCGCGAGGATGTGCGCCGGCGCCGTGAACCAGCCGCCGGCGAAGAGCTTCGCACCACCCCCGAGGCCGTCGTCGTACACGGCCAGCGCTTCGACGCGCCGAGCGGCCTCCAACCCTGCCGGGTCTTCATTGACGAAACCACTGCCGAGCGGCGCCCAGGTCGTTCCGTCCCACGTGGCGATTCCGTTCACGAGGATTCCGCCCGCGAAATTGAAGGTGCCGCCAACGACGAGTCGCAGCCCGGTTCCGGTTCCATCGTCGTACACGCACAGCGCGCGACCAGTGGTCGGACCAGCGAGCCCCGTGCCTAGCGCCGACCACTGCGCGCCGTCCCACTTGGCGATGCCGTTCGCCGGCACGCCACCGATGTTCGTGAAGCGACCGCAGACGTAGAGCGCTGCTCCGGTGCCGTCGTCATACGTCGTGAACGCGCTCACAAGGCCGTTCGCGTTCGCCGGCGACGAGAAGTCGAGGCACTGAGCGGAGGCCGTGGCGCACAGCACCGCGCCGAGCCAGATCGAATGGATGAATTGCTTGTTCAACGTTGGCGGGAGTTTGCGCCTGTGCGGAGTCACTGCCAGCCGATGCTCACCGCGTTCGAGAAGTTCGCAGTCGCAGCAGTGCAGAAGCCCGGCACCGCATTGCGGTAGAAGAGCTGGTAGTGCGCGTCCTGGCCGTACTGCTGTGCGGTCGCGGCGTGCACCGGCAGCGTCTGCACGTTGTTCGGATACGTCCACGTGCCCAGCGGCGCGCCGTACGTTCCCGCGTTGTGCGCACCGACGCGCAGCAGTGCGCCGCTGACGCAGCGGATGCCGTCGTGACTCGCAACGCCCGCGAGATCGGCCGCGGTGCCCTTCAGCAGGAACCCGAAGCCCGCGTAGTTGCCGCCGACGCGACACACGAAACGCGCCGTGTCCGGCGTCGTCGCGCCCACCGCGCTCAACTTCGCACCGCCTGGATTCAGCGAGTTCGCGCAGCCCGAGTCCGATGCCCCGCTCGGATTCGGCACGATGTCCGGTGGCGCGCACGGACACGGTGTCGGAAGGCTGCCGTCGCCGAAACAATAGTTCTCGCCGAGTCCGCCGCAGCCGGTGTACTTCGCGAGCCGCTGCACGGGTACGGCGCCGATCGAAGTGACGACTCCACCGATCCAAAGATCCGCGCCGTCTCCCGAGTCGTCGAACGAGTAGATCGCCCGCACGGCACTCGAACCGGGCGCCATGGTGCCGATGATCTGCCATGCCGTTCCGTCCCACTTCAGGATGCGGTTCGGACTGGGGATTTGGGTCTGGCCGTCCGCGTAGAGCGCCGAGCCGGCCCCGGTTCCGTCGTCGAACATCTCGAGCGCGAACGTCAGCCCCGTGAGACTGCCCACGGCCTGCCAACTCGATCCGTTCCACGCGGCGACGCTGCTCGGCACGCTCATGTTCTGCGACCACACGCCGCCCGCGTACAACGTGCCACCGTTCGCGCTCGAATCGCCGTCCGCGTCGAGCGCGAACACGGCGCCGAAGCAACTGAAGTCGAACAGGTTGCCGACCGGCCGGAGCTGAATCCCATTCCAACGCGCGACGCCGCCGATCGGACCGACCGCGAAGATGCCGCCGGCGTAGAGCGCGGCTCCGCTGCCGTCGTCGAACACCTTGAGCGAGAGCACGGCGTCTTCGAACTGCTCGCAGGTCCCCATTGCGTCGCCCATTCCGGTCCACGAGCTCCCGTCCCAACGCGCGAACAGACGTACCGGCGATGTGAAGTAGCCGCCGGCGAAGATCTTGGGGCCGCCGCCGAGCCCGTCGTCGTACACGGCGACCGCCTCGACGCGCCGGCTGTTCCCCCACGCCGGGTCCCTGTTCACGAAGCCGCCGCCAAGCGGCGCCCAGCTCGTGCCGTCCCACGTCGCGATTCCGTTCGCGGGTATTCCACCGGCGAAGTCGAACGCGCCGCCGACGACGAGCAACGGGCCGCTGCCGTCGTCGTACACGCACAGCGCTCGCACGCGGGGGCCTCCCGACACGCCCGACACGGCGCGTTTCGTGTGTCGCGTCGGCGGCAACTACGCGGGCTTCGGGTTCCTGCTGAAGGGCAC
>JANOFY010000597.1:0-14550 GCA_031413895.1 Planctomycetota bacterium
GCCCCGGGGGTCGTTTGGAAGAACACCACCAGGGTGGAGAGGAAGTCACTGGCTGTAGCCAGGTCGAGGTCGCCGTCGCCATCGAGATCGGCGGCCACGAGGGACGTGGCACCCGCAGTCGTCGCCTTGCTTCCAAGCGTCCGCGGAACGCGCGAGAAGACGCCCGCGCCCGTCTGGAAGTAAACGTTCAGCGTGCCAGCGAAGTAGTCCGTCGACGCGAGATCGACGTCGCCGTCGCCATCCAGGTCGGCGGCTGCCAGGGAGAGGGGAAAGAACGTCGTCGCTGAATTCCCGAGCGTCAGCGGCGTGCTCGAAAAGACACCCGGACTGGTCTGGAAGAACACCGTCAGCGTATGAGCGTCTGCGTTAGCCGAAGCAAGATCGAGATCACCGTCACAGTCGAGGTCGGCTGCGGCGATGGAGTTTGCGCCATCCGTCGTCCCCACGCCCCCGAGCGTCAGCGGAGCACTCGAGAAGTCGCCAGATCCCGTCTGGAAGAACACCGACAGCGTACTGGTGTTCGGGTTGGCCGAAGCGATGTCGAGATCGCCGTCGCCATCCAAGTCGGCGGCAGTCAAGCGGAACGGCTGATCGTTCGTCGCCCCGCCCCCAACTGTTACAGGCTCGACATCGAGCGCGCTCCTGATCCGCTTCGGTCCCCCCGTGATGCTCTCCAGTCCCCGTTCGGCATCCGTCGGAATCGCGCGCAGGATCACATCGCCCGCGCCCATGACGTCGCGCGTGTCCCACACGAAAGAGTTCGACGGGCGTGGGCGAGCGGCCTGGCGCCCGTCCGGAACGCGGATCCGCCATCCGTGCGAAGCAGTGGCTGAACGCAGCGCGGAATCGGTCAGCGCGACGGTCTGGTGCAGAGCGTCATAGCCCTGAATCGTCGACTTCGCTTCGACTCCACCTCCGACGTAGAGCTCGTCCTGCGCCGCGACGGCGAGCACGAGGCAGCCGTGTGCGCCCGCAGCGATCGAATCGACCGGACCTTGCAGCTCCGCGAGGAGTTGAAACGCGCGCTGCTCGCCGACTCTCCCCAGATCGATCGCATCGAGCTCCCAGGTTCCGTCGCTCGGTTCGCGCTGCGTGATCGCGAGGAGTCGCGTGCCGGATCGATCGAGCGCGAGTGCCTCGGGACGGTTGATCCGCGTTTCGTAGACGTCCTCGAGGACCACGATGGGCTGTGCCTCGATCGCGAGCCGCGCCAGCGTGTCCAGCTGGATCGCGAGAATCTGACCCTGTCCAGCGTTCGTGCGCACATCTCGCTCGGCGAGATAGATGCGATTGGTGGCGAGCGGATCGAGCACCACGCCGCACGGCGCGGCGAGCCCGCCGAGGATCACGTTCGCGAGCGGGCTCGCTGAATCCGTCCAATCGATGCGCACCAGCGAGCTCCCGACCGTGATCAGCGCGGCATGGGTCCCCAGGCTCGCGATGCCACGGATCGTGCCGCTCTCGGTCGAGCCATCGGCCTCGACCAGCGTCCGCACTGCACCAGTGTCCAGTTCGACGCGCGACACTCGCCATGTTCCTGCCTGATCCGCAGCGACGAGAACAGCCTGCTCGCCGCGCTCGAACACGATCGCGCTCGGATGTCCGGTGCCGGTCGCGATCGCCGCGCGTGGAGCTTGCGCATCTATCGCGACCACCTCGCCCGTCGCCAGCGTGACGCGCTGCAGTCGCCATGTCCCCGGCGTGGGCGCGTCGAGGACGATCGCATCGATGCCTTCGCCCACCGGCAGTGCAGCGACGGCGTGGATCAAGGGGCTCGACTTCCATGTGCGTACAACCGGCGCGGGGATCGTCGAGGCGCGCAGGAGCTCCAGCTCACGCCCCACGATGCCGTGCGCGAGCACGGTCGCGGCGCTCGAGGCGAGCTCGGGCAAGCGCACGTGGGTGTCGTCGACCGGCACGACGCGTCCCTCGACGTACGTCGGGAACTCGGTGCACACCTGGTACTGCGCGCGCAGCTCGGGATCGGCTTGGATCGCCGCGAGTTGTGCCGGATCGTCCGGCAGCGGGACGAACGATTCGCTCGGTCGCCGCCACTGGAATACGACCGTAATCTCGTCCGACTCTTCGTCGATCACCCGGAACGGCACCGGAATTCCGCGCCGTTGATCGGGGTTCAGCACGAACGTGAGGTCGTTGATCTCGGCGATCGGCGCCGCGTTGTTGTCGACGCGAAACACCGGCGTCTGCGTCAGATCACTCTGCGCGAGCGGGAGCCCTTGGTCATCTCGGTCGACTGCGACGAAGCGGAGTCTGACGTCGTAATCGAGCTCCGAGAGGTCGACGTTCGTGTCCCAGAAGAACGCCAGCGGCGTTCCGCCGACGTTCGCTAAGACGTCGTCGATCCCGAACTCCGGCGTCTCCTTCGCCTGCGCAGGTCGCGCGAGCCGCCATCCTGCATCCGGCGCATCGCCGATGACGTCGTACTCGACGCGCACGGATACTTCGTCGTTCGACGAGTCCGACACGACGAGTTTCACGAGCACGATCCCCGACACTTCGCTCGTCGGCGCCTGAATGCCGCTGACGACCGGTGCGTCGTTGCCGATCCCGCCGGCGTCGGCATTGGCACCGAGAACGATCTCCTGGATCCCACCTGCGATCGTCGCGAACACGCGCACGCCGTCGACGAAGCTGCCGTCGGCGGGCACTCCGTCCTCGCCGACGAAGTTCCAGTCGAGCGCGTACGCCACGCCCGCCGCCGACGTGCCGAGCGCCGCCGGATTCGAAGGCACGCCGGCCAGTTGCGTCATCGGTCGCGCGCCATCGCCCGGCGTCTCGTAGAAGAACTCCACGGTCGCAGGGTTGCTCTCCTCGTCGGCGAGAGTGAAACGCACACGCGCGGGTGAAACGCGCGTGTCCTCGAGGCTGAGTCCCGTGATCACCGACGCCGCGTTGCCGCCGCCTCCCCCACCACCGCCGCCCGACACGGCAGCCGCGGTTCCGGCGCCGCAGCTCGGAAGTTGTAGCGCGAGCGCGACTGCGGCGATCAGGATCGCGATTCGGTCGATTGCACGAGGCTCATTCATGACGATCCCAGTCTGCGCCGAGGCCGGCTTGGCGAATGGCTTCGACGGGCCGGAGCGAACGAACCGCCTTCGACGATGTCTTTCGTAAGGCTCTAGATTGCGGCGCTCAGTGCGCCGCGCCCGCCACGGGCGCGCGCGGCGGCAGCGCGAACGTGTAGCTGCGCACGTTCCCTTTCACCGCAACGATATCGAGCGTCAACGGACCCTCGCCGGCACCGAGCTCGATCCGCTCGTCGATGTCGTAGCGAGAATACTGCCGTCCACCCGGGCCCGGTTCGTGCTTTGGCTCGCCGAACTCGCGCTCGACGGACTTGCCCCCGAGCTTCAACCGGAACTTCACCATGCTGTCGACGTCGTTGTTCGGCAGGAGATACACCGGGCCGCGCACGCGTAGCTGCGTGCCCTCGACGGTCAGGAGCACTTGATCGGGATCGAGGTAGAACGGCGACACGAACTCGCTGCGCACCAAGTCGTCGCGCTTCTGCTGCACGCTCTTCGCGAAGCCGGCTGAGATGTCGTGCGCGACTTCGATGTCGAGCTCGTGCGCCAGCTTCTTGCTGTCCTTCGCCAAGAACCCGGAGGGGATGAGGAGCGACACCGCGTACTTGCCGACGTTGCCCTGCGCGCGCTGGATGAAGTTCATGTCGACGCCCTGGAAACGCGCGTTCGTGGACACGACGCGCGCCTGACGGTCGGCGAGCTGCGCGCTCGTGCGTTCCATCGCGCGCAAGTCGTGAAACGTTCCGGCGAGTTCGACGTCCGCGGAATAGACCTGGTCTTTGAGGAAGTAGCAGAACGGCCCACCGAGCAGGAACAGCGGCAGGTTGAGCCAGAAGTTGCTGTTCGTTTCGCGGCGCACGACGGGCGCGTACGAGAGCTCACACTCCACGATCAAGTCCGCGCCGAGCTCGCGCGCCTGGAGCTGCCAGTAGTCCCCCTCGTCCACCGGATTCGCCGTGCCCGCGCTGGCATCCACCGGCAACGCGGCCGGTCGCGGCGAGAGGAGCGACACGCGCGTGAACGTCCCGCTCGACAGGGCGCGCGCGATCTGTTGCGTCAGCGCCTCGTAGTCGGGCTTGAGCCGCATCTCGGTCGCACCGTCTCCGCTCTCCTTGGCCTCGCGGGGGCGCGCGTCCTGGATCGGAATCACCGCCACGTGGAACGGCAGCGGCTTGGCCGGTTGCTGCTCGGCGCTCTTGCAGGCGGCCAGACTGAAGGCGAACAAGATGGCGAAGCAAGCTTTCAAGGGAACTCCTCAGTGCGGCGGGATCCGCGGATTCGATTCTGGTTCATCATCATCGAACAGTTCATTTCGGGATAGCCCCCCCCGATTCCTGTGCGACGAAGCGGCCGTCGGCAAGCTTGTCGCGCACGTCGGAGAGCGACGCGGCGCAGCGGAAGCCGAGCGACGGTCGTCGCGATCCGCGAACGCGGCTGTCGTACGTGAAGAAGTTCAAGACGCTGCGCGCATACGAACCGCCCACCGCATAATAGTGCGTGCACTGCGCGTCGTCCGGACGCAGCAGCTCACGCGCGTGCTCCGCGGCATGACGAGCGATGTCGATGCCTTCCTTACCTTGCGTCAGGTCAGGACTCGACGTCCACTCGGCGACGTTGCCGGTCAGGTTCGCGAGCGACGTGTCGGGCGTGATGTCCGCGCCCCTGCCGCGCGGCCATGCTCCGCTCGAGCCGTCGGCACGCGCAACGTTGATCTCTGCAGTCTTCGAGCTCGCGGAAGCGCAGGCCGCGAACGGCCGATACGCCTGACCGCCGCGCGCGGCGTACTCCCACTCCACCCACGACGGCAGGCGCTTGCCGATCCAATGCGCGTACGCGCTAGCCTCGTCCCACGTCACGTCGGTCACGGGGAGATCGCGGGCCGCGCCCGCGAGGCGCGTCTTCAACTCCGCGATGCGCGCCGCATCGGCCCGCGCGCTTGCATCGGGCCAGTGCGAACGGTCGCTGTATCCCTGGGCGTGTTGCATGAACTCTAGGAACTGACCGCACGTGACTTCGTGCTCGTCGAGGTAGAAGTCCTCGATGTCGCCCGCGGCATAGGCGATGGCCCACGAGATCTGTCGTCCCGTTTGGCCGAGCTTGTCATTGAAACGATCGAGCCCGGCTTGGACGAACAGCTTGTTTTCGAATTCGTCGCCTTGGCCGCCGAATTTATAGATGAAGCCAGAGTTGCCCGTCACGTGGCGCATGCGCTCGGCCTTGCCATCCGGCACGACGACCGACACGAGCTCCGGTCGAGCCGCCTCGATCTCCGGCAGCCGGAACGGCCCCTTCTCCTCCAGCGTCGGAACGCCCGCGCGGTCGCGCGCGGAGAGTCGCAGCTTTGCTTCGGCCTTGGACCACGTCTCCGGAAAGAGCACGCGGCCCGTCCACACTTGATCGCCGGCACGATCCGTCGAAGTCGTCGACATCGCGACGTTCTGGGTGCCGCTCTGCGTGCCGACCCTCAGCACGTCGCACGTGACTTGGTCGACGCCGTTGGGATCCGACGCATGCAGTTCGATCTGCCAGTCCCCATTCGGAGTCCGCTTCCACGCCACCTGCTCCTGCGGCGACTCGAGCTCGAGGCGCGGCCCGCTCGCCGCGACCGAGAACGCGATGCGCGCGGGTTCGCTCGTGTTGCCTGCGACATCGCGCGCTTGCACTACGAGCGCGTGATCGCCGTCGGGGAGACCCGCCGCGCCGCCCCAAAGATCCGGGAGATCGAACGACAGCTTCGCCGGCTCAGCCAGATCGTGTCCGATTGCGCCGGTCTTCGCGGGCGTCGTCTGCGCTCCGGCGATGATCGCCCACGTCACGTCGACGGGGCTGCCCGCGATTGTGCCGTCGCCTCCGCCGAGCGATACGTCGAGGCTCCCCGCACGACCATCTTTCGGCAGCACGAGCGCGCCTGACTGCAGTCCGCGCACGTCGATCTTGGGCGCGATCGTGTCGACCACGATCGTGTACTGCTGCGAAACGTCGGGCCGATCGCCCACGGCATCGGACTGCGTGAGGTACTGGAACGCGTTGACCGTCACGACGTAGCGGCCGTCGCGCGCGAGTCGCAGTGGGATCTTGGCCTCGGTGTCGGTCTTGAGGCTGCTCGTGACGGGGTTCGAGGCCTCGCTCCCATCGTCGAGCTTGGCGCTCACCGCGATCTTGACGCGCGCGCCCGACTGGCGCGCGACGATCAGCTCGACGTCGTGCCGGTTGACGAAGTAGGGCTTGCCCTCGATCAACGTGTGCTCCAACTCGCCCGCGTCGTACTGCACCGCGATCGAGGCGGCGTCCTTCGTGCGCTCGAACAAGAGCTCGCGCGTGCCGCGACCGCGGGTGGATCCCTCGGCGTGCACGACGTGGGCACCGTCGTCGGCCTCGATCACGATCGAACCCGTGACCTCGCTCGTGCCGGCGAACGGAGCCGTCGAGTCCAGCGGGATCTCGTGCACCAACTTGCCGGCGCTGGTCTGGCTCGCCTGCACCTCGCTGTTGCCGTCGATCCGGATCGACCACTTGACGTCCACGGGCCGGTCGAAGACGAGTCGCAAGAGCGGCCGCGTCAGCGGATAGATCGAGTAGCGTCCGAGCACCTGGTTGCACTCCGACGAAACGGGGCTCGCGCGATCGAGCAGCTTGGCTTCGGACCACACGAGGCTGTCGGCGATGACTTGCAACGGCACGACCTGCTCGAAGGTCCGTCCCGCGCGGTCGGTGACGGCGACGGTGATGTCGTTCGCGCCCGGCGAGAGCCCTAGGTCGGCGAGGCTCGTCCGATAGAAGAGATCGCTGCCTTGCTTCTGCGCCACCGCCAGATCGAGCGGCTTGCCGTTTCCGGACTTCACACGCACGAGATCGAGCGTGTCCGCCGCGGCTGCGCCGATCCGCAGGTTCAAGCTCTGACCGGTCGGATCGATCGGACGCGCCGCCGGCGGCGTGGCGCTCTCCGCTTCGTACAAGCGCGCGGATCCGACAGAGATCGATCGCAGCGACCACGCGTCGTCGGCGAGCCACACGAGGCGGAACGGTTGGAACTCGACGTCCGCGTCCCCGAGGTCCAGCACGACGCGGTGATCGAGCGACGTCTTCGGCGGCGTCGTCGGTGCCAGCGTGATGTGTCCGGCTTCGCCGCGCGTCGCGCTCCAGCCCTCGAGGGGCTGCTTGCCGTCCGCGAGCAGCAAGCGGGCGGGCGAGCCGCTCTCGAGCACCGCCTGCCCTTCCGCAGTCGAAGCAGCCACGACCGCGGCGGGTCGCGACGGGCCGAGGTAGAGCACGTCGCGCGCGAGGTCGATGCCGAGCTCGGGCGCCGCGAGCGGCACGAGCGCATTGCGCGCGCCGACCTTCGCCCACAACGTCCCAATCGCGATCAGCGCAATGATCGCGAGCGGCGCGACGACCTTGGCCACCGTGTGCGACACGGGCGGGTGCACGATGCGGTGCAGCTCGCGCCAGGCGGCGGTCGTGTCCGCGAAGCGCTTGTCGCGATTCTTCTCGAGACACCGGTCGATGAAGCGCGCGAGTCCGCGCGGGATGCGCACGCCCATCGCGCCCACCTTGCGCGGCGCCTTCTGCATATGCAGGCGCAACATGTCGCTGCGCATCAAGGGGCGCTGGAACGGCAGGTGCCCGGTGAGCATCTGGAACCCCATCACCCCCAGCGAATAGATGTCCGAGCGACCGTCGAGCTCGATCATCTCGGGCATGCCCAGGACGTGCACGCACTGCTCCGGTGACGCGTACTCCGGCGTACACGCGCGCGAGCGCTTGAAGCGCGTGCCCTTCGTTTCCGACGACGCTTCCCCCGCCGCTTCCTCCTCCCGCTTGCGGTGGAAGCTCATCGTCGTCGGATTGAAGCCCGTGTCGCCGCTCGGGGCATGCGCCGGCGTGTCGGCGTCGAGATCGGGCAGCTCTTCCTCTTCTTCGCCGCCGACGTACTGGCCGATGCCGAAGTCGATCACCTTGACGAGGTCGGGCTTGTCGCGCTTGCCCTGCACGAGGAACACGTTGCGCGGCTTGAGATCGAGGTGGAGGATCGAGCCGCCCTCGGCCAAGTGGTGCGCGGCGCGCAGTGCATCGAGGATCTGGAGCAAGATGTTCGAAACGCGCGCCGGAGACAGCGCCCCCTCGCGCGACAGCACGCGGTCGAGCTCCTCCCCTTCGACCAGCTCCATCACGAGGTACTGCGTGCCGTCCTCGGTCTCGTCGAACACCTTCCAGTCGACGATGTTCGGATGCGAGAGGCGTGTGACGCGGCGCGCTTCGTTCTTGAACGACTGGAACAGCGCGCGATTGCCCGCCAGGTCCGTGCGCAGGACCTTGATCGCGACCCGATTGCCCGCGCCGCGCTCGTCGCGCGCTTCGTACACGGAGCCGAATCCGCCGTGCCCGATCTTCCGCACGATGCGGTACTTGTTGTGGAAGAGCGTCCCGATCAACGGATCCGGCGCCGTGTCCGCCGCGCGGCGCTCGGGCGATTGCGTCCCACCGGTGGCGTAGCCCATCGATTCGTCCGCGACGTGCGCCGGAGCCTCGCGCTGCTTCGCGAGGAGCCCAACGAGATGCTGCTCCAGCGGCTCGAGCTCCGCGTCGGCTTGCACGATCTCGATGTCGCTCGCGGCGTGCGTCGGCTGGACTTCGTCCCGCTTGCGGCGCGAGATGAATACGACGCGTTTTTGATCGTCCGCGAGCAAAGCCGGCAGCCGACGGCGCAGCTTTTCGAACGCCGCGGAATGAGCCAGCAGGAGCAGTCGCGACGAATCGACTCGCCGCGACGAGCTCGCGTGTTCGGCTGATTGCGCTGTGCCTCCCAGGCGCGCCGTGCCTCCCACGCGCGATTTGACCTCGGAGAGCGCGACGCTGACTTGAGCGTCGACCTGGCTCGCGGTGTCGCCGGTCGCGCGGCGCAGGACGACGACTGACGGAGCCGACTTCGTCTGACCGTCGCCCAACTCCTTGCAGGCCTCGTCCAGCGCCGTGTTGAGCGCGGTCTCGACCCGCATGGAGATCAGCGCCGAGACGGAATCGGTCTGGGGCGAGCCGCGCAGCGCCTCGTGCGCGGCGGTCTCGTCTTTCTCGAGCGGCGTGCGGTAGAGCGCGTTGCGGATGGCCCGCAAGAGCCGCGACGTAATGGACACTTCGCGCCCGCTCGCGCGGATCTCGCGTCTCACGCGCTCGATCACCAGGTGATCGAGGGATTCCGTGTCGTGCCGCTCGGGTTCGGCGTGGTCCGGGGGGGGCATGCGGGCGCTGGGCGGGTTCGACGCCGAAGCTCGGACGTCGGCTGGGTCACCGGGTCGTTTACCAGGTCGTTTAAAGGTGGGCGGCGACTTGGATAGGCGTAGAGGATAGCGCAGTTCGTGGATCCCGGCCCCATCGGGACTTGTCATGACGCGCGGCCGTCCAGCCTTCAGATCGGCCTGTCAACCGACCGATTGAGGACAGTTCCCAGCCGTAGACATGCGTCACCGTCACGAGTTCGATCATTGGTGGATTCGCGGCCGGCGCCGCGTCTTCGTCGAGCTCCTGCGCGCGCACCTCGGCGACGCGCAGCCGCTGCGCGTGCTGCAGATCGGCAGTGGCGACGGGGCGTTCCTGCCCGAGCTGTCCGAGCTCGCGGATCTCGTCCTCCACACCGACCTCGATCGGCGCGCGTTGAAACGCTCCGCGGTGCGCGGCTACGACCAAGGCGTGATCGCCGCCGAGCGCGCGCTGCCTTTCGCGGACGGGAGCTTCGACCTCGTATGCGTCGTCGACACGCTCCACAGCGCCGCCGACGAACACGGAGCGCTACGCGAGATCTTGCGCGTGCTACGGCCAGGCGGAATCGTCTTCGCGAGCGTGCCCGCGTACCCCTGGCTTCTCGCGCGGCGCGAGCGCGAAGCCGGCGCGCGGCGCCGCTACACGGCGGCGCACGTGCGGCACCTGTTCGGGCGCGCGGGCTTCAAGTTGGAACGCAGCACGCACGCCAACGCGCTGCTCTTTCCGTTGATCGCGGGCGCGAAGCTCGCGCTGCGCCTCGCCGAAATGCTCGAGATCCCGGTCGGCGCGCCGAGCGCGCGGCGGACGCCGGTCCCGTGGCCGTGGCCGTTCAATTCGATCCTGTACGGGGCGCTCTCGGTCGAGCTACTCGTGTCCACGCGATTCGACCTGCCGTTCGGCCACTCGATCGCCGCGATCGCGCGCCGTCCACTAGGAGCGTTGCACGGACAGCGCGTCCTACAGATCAAACGCGCCGTCGAACGGCGTCGCGCCGCGTAGCCCGCCTGCTGCGCGCATCGACTGCGCCAGCGGTTTGCACGACCGCGCCGCTTACCAAAGCAGCCTGCGCAAACGCGTCGTGCACGACCTCGCCGCGGCGCTCAGCCGCACTCGAGTCGCAGCCTAGCTACCCGGCGGATTCGCTTCCCAAGTCAGCAGTTGAACGCCGTAGCGTTCCTTCAGGAACTCCGTCGACACGAACGTGCGGTTCCTGAAATCGGTGATCGACTCGCGGATGGCCTGATCGCCGAGCGCCTGGAATTCGCCGGGCGACATGGTGGCCGTGTCAGCATCGCGCAGTCCGGCGATGCGCACGAGGTACGCGTTCTTGCCGTCGCGCGCGATCTCGGGTTTCGGCACCGCGCTCACCTTGCTCGAGTAGAGCTGCCCGGCACCGCGCAGGTACGTGTGCGCGGGAGTGTCCGCCAACGATTTCGCACGCTCTTGGTAGTCGCGGTGCTGGACCTGATAGCCCGCCTCGCCAACGACCGAGGCGAACGTGGCCTCATCGACCTCCGGGACGAACGTCGCCGCGGCCGGATCACTGGGATCAGGCCAGGTTCCGATCTTCTTGCGCACGTCGTCGAGCTTCACGATGGCGAGCTCGCTCATGCGCTGCCGCAGCCACTCGTCCGCCACCTTCGGCTTCAGCTCGCTGAAGGGCGGCATGCGCGGCTCTTCCTTGGCCAGCGTGCGGCCGACGATGAGCGCCTTCTCGTCGACCGAGACCGCCGGATAGAACTTGCCCACCTCGGGCATGCCGGTGATGTACTCGGACAAGTTGCGGCTCGTCCACGGCACGTCGAGCGCGGCCCACTCGGCCGCCGTGGCGGTGTTCGATTGCGAGTGCGCGACGAGGCCGATCGACGCGGCCTCCGCGGCGAGGTCGATCGTCTCGCCGGCATCCGTGCGCGTGACGAGGCTCGTTCGCCAATCGCCGAGCGAGCGGTAGATCACGGCCTCGCGCTTCGCGACGTCCTTGACGTCGTCGAATGGACGGAAGAAGTCTTCCTGCGTGGGCTGCCGATCGGTCGGCAGGTTCCGATTGCGGAAGCGCATGAACGTGTAACCCTCGTAGTACTCGCGCGCCGCCGCATCCGCGTCCTCGTCCGCCGGACGCGGATACTTGGCGAACAAGAGATCGGCGCTGTGCTCGCCTTCGAGCGGAAACACGGCCAGCTCGGCCGCTACGGCGACCAGGCGCCGGAACGGTTCGCGCTTGTGCTCGGGCAGCGCGTTGAACCACGTTTCGAGCTCTGCATCGGCCGGCAGACCGGCTTCCGCTTCGGTACGGAGCACGTCGGCCAACGGCTCGATGTAGTCGAAGGCGTGCTCCTGGTGGCGCGCCTTCCACAAGGACTCGACGACGCTGGGCTTCGCGGTCGCGAGCGGCGCGCTGATCAGCGATTGGTATCGATCGACCGCCATCAGGCGGCGCAGCGTGCCCTCGAACTCGGGGTGCGTGATGCGGCTCGCGTGCAGCGTCTGCGAGTAGCCCACGCCACCCGGAAAGCGCGACTCGATGAGCTTGCGCAGCTCGCCGTCGGTCACACGGACGCCGGCATGCTCCGCGGCGTCGCTCATCACGACGAAGAACGCGGTGTCGTCGTCGGCGCGCTCGCGGTCTTGGCCGCCGGTGAGGATCGAAAACACCTTCGCCAGCGCCTGCTTCTCGAGCGTGAACTCCGGCACCGTGAGCGATTTGCGATCGCCCGTCGGGTCCGTCCAGGTCAGGAACGCGCTGCCGCGACCGGCCTGTCCGGTGAACATGTCGACGAACTGATCACTGACCGTGAACATGGTCAGGAGGAAGATGATCAGCAAGAACGTGAGCATGAACCGCGTCTTGTTCTTGCCCTTGGGCGCGACGATCAAGTCGTCGTCGTGCGTCTCGCGTCCCTCGATCTCCGGACGGTGCACCTTGGGATCGTGGGATGACTTGGACATTCGGTGGTGGCTGGCCTACGGAGGAAGGGACTGGCGCGGGAAGCGCGGCAGTCTACGGGCCGTCGATCGAGCCGCGCAAGGCGAACGACCGACTCGGGGGCGGACCGTCAGTCCTTCGCCAGCTCGGCGTCGCGCGGCAGCGCTTCGACGCTCGCGAGCCCGAAGTGGTCGAGAAACGTCTTCGTGGTGCCGTATTGCAGCGGATGCCCGGGCACGTCCGCCCGCCCCACGACCCGCACGAGCCCCCGGTCGACCAGCGAGCGCAGGATCGGGCCGGCTTGGACGCCGCGGATCGCTTCGATCTCGGCCTTCGACACGGGTTGGCGATAGGCGATGACGGCCAGCGTCTCGAGCGCGGCGGCCGAGATGCGCTCCGCCTTCCGCGCCTTGAAGAGGCGTGCGACCGTCGCGCCGAGGGCCTGTACGGTCAGGATCTGGAAACCGCCGGCGATCTCGCGCAGCTCGAGCGGCAGTCCGCTCGCCGCGAGGCGTTCGCGCACAGCGTCGATCGCGGCGCGGACGCGCGTGAGCTCGACCCCTTCAAGAAGCGCAGCCAAGCGGCGCTCGCCGATCGGCTCGGGCGACGCGTAGATCAGCGCCGCGACGGACTGGAAGACTTCGTCGTCGCTCAGCAGGTTGCCGGCGCCGACGTCCGGCGCGGTTTCCGTCGCGCTCGCGCCGTTTTTCGACTCGGGCTGGAATTCGAGCGTCGATTCGGGCGCGTCGGCGAGCTCGACCTCGAGTTCCGGTGACAGCAGCTCGGCGACTTCTTCAGCAGCATCCATCATGAGTTGAGCTTCGCGCGCGCGCCGACGCCGGTCAAGGCTGCCGCACGGGTTGTCCGACGAGCTTCATCAGCGGCGAGATGTCGACGTCGTAGCGGCGCAGCATGGCCGTCTGCCATTGCGAGAGCTCGAGGTCCTCGATCGAGCGTTCCTTCAAGCTCGCTTCGACCTGCCCGCCGATCGCGTTCCAGTTTCCGACGAGCGGCTCGGGCCGCGCGACGACCTGCGCGAGGAGCCACGCCCCTTGCTCGTACTTCGGGCCCCCGACGGAGCCGATCGGCGTCTCGAACGCGAGGTTGCCCATCACGGTGTCCGATCGGATGACGGGCGGTACACGACCGCCGTCTTTCGCCGAAGGCTCGTCAGAGTGTGCGCGGGCGACGTCCTCGAACGCCTTGCCGGCGGCCAGCTCCGACTGGACGTCCTTCAGCTTTTCCTCGCTCTTCACCACGATCACGCGCACGTCCGCGTGCTCACTCTGGAGCGTGAACGCGCGCATCACGCGCTCGGCGAGGAGTCCGCGCAGCGCGTCGTCGCGCAGCCGCTCGCGGTACACCTTCGGATCGAGGCCGAGCGCTTGGTCGATGTATCGGTCGAGCGAGAGCCCCGGCCGCTTCTTCCCGATCTCCTTCTCGATCGCCATCGCGGCGTCGGCGTACGACTTCTCGGCGCGCTCGGGGTCGATCAAGAGCCCGAGGCGCTTCGATTCCTCGAGGACCAGGCGCGAAAGGATCAGCCGGTCGATCTGCTCCTTCACGTCGAGACTCGACTGGTGCATCCACTGGCTGAGGAGCTCGGTGGCGTCGATCGGTTTGCCGGCGACGAGCGCCACGACGAGACCGGACGTTTCCGGCTTCGCGACCGGGCTGGCGGCAGGCCGCTCCTGCGGCGCGGGATCGCTGGCCAGGGCAGCGGGCGCTTCGGTCGCGCGCGCATTCGTCGGCGCGCTGTCGACGGATGCCTTCGCGGGCGGCGTGTACGTCGCGGGTGCGGGCGACGGCGCGGGGTTCGGTGCAGCGGCGCACGCGGACGCGAGAACCACGAGCGCGGACAAGAAGTATCGAACGGTGTGCATGCGATGGAGCTCGAACCGGAGGACTACGGAGGCCGACTAACGGTAGAGGATGCGTCGAATGATGCCCAGTCCGTGGCAGGTCGGGCACTCGATCGTCGCGTTGCTCGAGCTCGAACCGGACGCCGCCTTCGCGACATTGTTGCCCGCGACGACGAGTTCGCGCGCGCCCTGGCCGCCGCACTCGCGGCACGCGCTGAAAATGGGCTTGGGGCCGACCTCGAAATCGCCGGAGTTCTCGGCGTAGTACGCCAGCATCCACTGCGCACGCGCCGCGGACGAGAGCTCCTTCCACACGCCCTCGAGATCGTCCGACTGCTCGGCCGAGCTATTCGCCTTGCGCGCCATCTCCTTGTTATCGAGGTAGCGCTTGATATTCTCCTCGAGCTCGGCGCGAGCCTTGTCCTTATGGTTCGCATCGGGCTTTTTCTATTCGGCCTTCTGA
>JANOFY010000598.1:0-4849 GCA_031413895.1 Planctomycetota bacterium
TTGCAACAGCGTGACGATCACGGATCAGCCCGATCACGGAACGCTCACGCTCAACCTCGCGTGTGGTGGCGCGCCCAACGGCGGCTGCACCGCGAACTGCGTGCGCTACACGCCGACGGCCGGATACAACGGCTCGGACTCCTTCCAGTACACGGTGAACGACAGCAACGGCTGCACGTCGAACGCCGCGACGGTCGCGATCACGATCCACGCGCTCCCCAATGCGGCGAACGACAACGTGTCGACGTGCCGCAACTCGCCGGTGGTCATCGGCATCTTGTCGAACGATGTGCCGGTGGCGACGACGACGCTCGTGTGCAACAGCGTGACGATCACCGATCAGCCGGATCACGGAACGGTGGCGCTCAACATCGCGTGCGGCGGCGTCGGCAACGGCAGCTGCGCGTCGAGCTGCGTGCGCTACACGCCGACCAACGGCTACACCGGCCCGGACAACTTCACGTACAGCATCACGGACAGTCGCGGGTGCATCGATTCCGCCATCGTGTCGATCACGGTGCGCGCGGGGCCGGCGGCCGGGCCTGACAACGGAACGACGTGTCAGGACGAGCCGGTGATCGTCGGCATCCTGCAGAACGACGTCCCGGAAGGCGGCTCCACGTTGACCTGCAACAGCGTCGTGATCACCGACCAGCCCGATCACGGGACCGTGGCGCTCAACATCGCTTGCGGCGGCGTGGGCAACGGCAGCTGCGGCTCGAACTGCGTGCGCTACACGCCGACGGCCGGATACAACGGCTCGGACTCGTTCCAGTACACGGTGAACGACAGCAATGGCTGCACGTCGAGTCCGGCGACGGTGACGATCACGGTCAACGCGCCGCCGAACGCGGTGAACGACAATGTATCGACGTGCCGCAACTCGCCGGTCGTGATCGGCCTCCTGCAGAACGACGTGCCGGCGGCGACGACGACGCTCGTGTGCGACAGCGTGGTGATCACCGACCAGCCCGATCACGGCACATTGGCGCTCAACGTCGCTTGCGGCAGCGTGACGAACCGCGGTTGCACGTCGAACTGCGTGCGCTACACGCCGACGAACGGTTACGTCGGCCCTGACAGCTTCACGTACAGCATCACCGACAGCCGCGGATGCAAGGACACGGCGGTCGTCCAGATCCGCGTGTGTGCTCCGATCGCGCTCCCCGACGCCAGCGAAGTGTGCCAGCTCCAATCGGTGTCGATCAACGTGCTCGCGAACGACTCGGGTCAAGAGTCGTGCGGCGTCATCAACTGCGGCAGCATCACGATCGTCGATCCGCCGGACTTCGGTGTGGCCGTTCCGAATGCGGGCTGCAGTGGGAGCGCACCGTGCGGCAGCTGTCGAGTCGTCTACAGCCACAACGACCCTGACCACGTCGGGCCCGACAGCTTCAAGTACACCGTAAAAGACAGCTCGGGGTGCGTGTCCCTACCCGCGACGGTCACGATCCAAGTGAAGCCCGCGCCGCGCGTGCTCGACCGCAAGATCATCAAGGATCCGGCGAGCAGCGCACCGATCACGAACATCCCCGTTCTCGACGGCGCGACGCCGGGACAAGGTTGCACGCTCGTCGCATCGACGCTGACGATCGTGTCGCCGCCGTCGTTCGGTCAAGCGGTCGTGAACCCGAACGGGACGATCACGTACACGCCGGGAGCGAACTTCCCCGAAGAGGACACGTTCTGCTTCCGCGTGGCGAACAGTTGCGGCTGTACGGACGAGGGCTGCGTCGAGATCAACGAGCCGCCGATCACGTGCTTCGAGCGCAACCGCCTGCAGTGCGGCAGTCTCCTGCTCTTCCCTGAGTTCAGCACTCGGCCGGGCGAGCAGACGATGTACACGATCACGGACGCTTGCTGTAACTCGCAAGGAACCTACGTCGAGTTCATCTTCATCAAGGAAGGGACGTGCCTCGAGGAGAACCGAACGTTCTTCCTCACGCCGTGCGACACGCTCACTTTCCTGACCAATATGACCGTGGGACCGAACCAGCGGGGCTACGCGTACGCGTACGCGAAGTCGGGACCGGCGCCCGGCGCGACGCCCACGGTCTTCAACCACTTGATCGGCGACCTCTTGTTCCTCGACGGCGTATTCCAGGCGCAGTACGCGATCAACGCCGTGTCGTTCAAGGGGATCGGGCTCGAAGGGTCGCTCAACGACGAGGACAACGACGGTGTGCTCGACCTCGACGGCTTGACCGAGTACGAGGAAGCGCCCGACGAGCTCTACATTCCGCGCTTCTTGGGTGAGACGGAAAACTTCCACTCGGATCTCGTTCTCATCGCGCTCTCCGGTGGTACCGCGTTCCATTCGAATGGCGGGACGGAGATCGGCATCCGCATGTTCGACGACAACGAGAACGCGTTCTCGATCGGATACGAGTTCTACTGCTGGGCGAAGCCGCGTCTCCTCGAGATCAGCGGGGCCTTCTCACAGAGCTTCCTGCACAACGATGGCGGTCCGATCGACGACCCCGACGAGATCTTTGGGTGGCAAGGGCGTGAAGCCGGATGGTTCAGCATCAACGGATTGTTCGCTCACTCGACCGCGGAAACGATCAACGATCCTGCGGTGTACGCCGTGCTCGTCGAGCACTGGGGCAACCGCGCCGCAGCAGAGTTGCCGTTCGAGTTCTGCTCGCAGACCAATGGCGACTTGCTGCCGAACAGCGTGTACGGCGACCCGCGGCCGGGGGCCCCGTCCGGACTCCCGGACGACAATCAGTAGCCACACGTACCGGACCGAGATCGCCTCGTGCGGTGATCTCGGTCCGACACGCTCACATCGAAAATCGAAGCGTCGTGCTCGCGACGCGACCCTGCGTCTCAACGTGGGTGAGACAGCCTTCGACTCCTGGATTAGTGTTGAGTGTTCCGCGCGGACTGCGGCCGGAGTCCGTGGCCCGTGGTCCGGTGTCCGTGGAGTTCAATTAGCCAGTCCTCGTTGTAGAGCACGATCCAGTTCTCGACCGCGCGTTGCACGTCTTCGGCGTCGATGAAGGAGCGGACCCACAGGAGTTGCTCCTTGAGCGTACGGAGGAAGCGCTCGATGCAGCCGGTTCCTCCAGGTGGTCGACGAAGGCCGGGCTCGATTCGATGCCGAGGAAGACGAGCTCTTCTTGGAAGACACGGCTGGCCAACGGACTGCCGTGGTCGTGGCGCAGCAAGAGCCCGTTCGCGACGCCAGGTTCGTAGCAATTGAGGATGCCTTTCACGCCCTGACGGATCGGCTCGAGCGCTTCAAAACGCGTCGCGAACTTCGCCGCGTGGATGCCGACACACTCCGCGGTCGCGTGATCGATCGCGGCGAAGACCGTGACCAATGCCTTCGCGCTCGGTCCACACGCCCGTCGCGCCGGTGCCCCACCTGACGTCGGGCTGCTCGGGCGTGATCGTGCCGTCGTGCGCGCAAGGACCGAGATTGCGAGATGCAGGAGCGGGTGCGAGCACACCCGCCTTGCGCATCAGCCGCAGCGTGTGTTGCTTCGACGTGCGCACGCCCTTGATCCGCAGACGAGAGCCCAGCGCGTGCGACGGCCCTCGCCGACGAACGGAGTCACTCCCAGGAGCGCGCGGATCTGCTCGGTGAGTTCAGCGTCGGTGTATTCGGTCTTCGGCCCACGTTTGTGCTGTGGACCGCTGATCACGTCGTCCTGCGAGCGCACGCAGTACACGCTCGACCGCGACCTCTCGAACAAACGCATCACGCGGCGCACACCGAAGCATCGGTTCACGGAGGTCGATCGCTCGGCGATCACGGTTTCGACCTCCGGAATGCCAAAGGGGTCGCGTTCCTCGTGCTTGCGCAGCAGCGCTTTCAAGCACTCCTTGTCGATCGTCAGCTCGCCGATCTACGCCTTGAGGTCGCGCGCGCCTGGCCCTCCGGTTCGGATGCGGCGTGCGTCTTCAGGCCGGCCTGGCCGGCGGCCAGGATTCCATCACGCCACGACGACAGCGTTGACGCCGAGTTCGCGAGAGGGCGCGTCGAGTTCCTCGCCGCGCAGAATCCGCAGAACTGCGTCACTTTTGCGACGCGAAGAGAACCGACATCGTTCGCGTCTCGGATCTCCTCCGGTCGGCCTTCGGCCTCCCTGCGGAGATTCGGATTGCTGCTTCCTCGCTGACATCGACACCGCCTGCGCTCATCAGAGCGGACGACTGTGGGGTGTCCAGAGAAACCGTGAGGCGGGGGAATACCTCCGAATCACGATCTCTGACGGAAGTCTGGGATCGTTCGCAGTTCGAATTCGAATGCCGGCGTGGAGGTCGATCGCTCGTCACTCCGCCCGGCACAACTTCGTGACCGCGCTCAGGGCTGGATCGTGATCGAGAGCCAAGTTTGGCTCAGCTGCGACGGTTCCATCCCCATGGATTGGACGTAGTACGTATTCCCGATTTCCGACTCGTCGAGTTGGATCACAACTGAAGACGTGAACACGCCGTTCTGATCGGCATTGCCGATCGCGGCGACCGTGATTCGATCGCGCCTCAGGTAGAGGGTCCCGGTACCGGGGAAACTGAGCGGCGGCGAAGCGAGCTCCGCCGAGACGAGCAGCTGGGCGGCAGAGCCTGGCGTCAGACCCGTGTGACGGAAGTACAGCGTGCTGCCGATCGAGGGAACGCCCTCCCACGTGAGGTCTGCGGCGGCGACCGTGGGCGAAATGTGAAACGTGTCGAGACGACCGCCGGAGCCCCCAATCTGCATGTGGACGGCCTTGCTTGCGACCGCGATTCGTGTTCCGTCGGCGGAAAGATCCACGTCGTTGACGGATCCAGGAAGGTCGTACTGGTAGATCCGGCCCCATGTGCTGGCGGTCGGATCCTTCGCGTACACCAGCACTTC
>JANOFY010000599.1:0-6926 GCA_031413895.1 Planctomycetota bacterium
ACCGCGAGCGCAAGCGCGCCGAGGCACACGAGAACCGGATTGCGCAGGCACCAGGAGATGAGAGCTCGAATGATCACGGCGAGTTCCTAGTGACCCGAGTGCCCGGCTTGTGCGCTCTCTCCCAGCTCGAGCCCCTTGGGGAAGAGCAGGCTCGGCCTACCTTCGATCTGCGACTGCGAATCGAGCAGGAAGTTTCCGCGCACCACGACGCGGTCGCCTTCCGCGAGCCCTGCCAACACGGGGTAACGGTCACCCGCGCGCGGACCGAGCGTGACCTCGGCCGACTCGTAGCGACCTGGCTCGCGCTCGACCCACACGATCCTTCGTGCGCCCGAGTCGAGCACGGACGTCGCGGGAATCGCAAGCAATTCGGCACCGCGCCCGGCCGCGTCGCTCGGCTCGACGCGCACGAGATCCATCCCGCATTTCGGGCACTTGCCGGGCGCGTCGGACACGACCTCGGGATGCATCGGGCACGTGAACGTGACCACCGCGGAGCGCTCGACCCCGCTCGCGACGTGCTCGCCTGGCTCGCGGATCAACGCCATGCCGCAGATCGGACACATGCCGTCACCGTCGGCCACGATCTCGGGATGCATCGGGCACGTGAACTTGCCCGCGAGCAGGGACAGCGCGCGCTTGCCGTCCGCACCCAAAGCAGCGCGGATCGTCACGTGCGCGAACATCCCCGGCTTGAGCAGTCGCCGCTGGTTGTCGAGGTTGATGCGGACCTTGATCGTGCGGGTGGTCTCGTCGACGCTCGGATCGACGAACGCGACCACGCCCTCGAAGGCCTCGCCCGGGAGAGCCTCGAGGGTCACTCTCGCCTCTTGCCCGCGCGCGACCCACGGCAGCTCGAACTCGTAGATGTCGGCGAGCAGCCACACGCGCGAGAGGTCGGCAATGTCGTAGAGCGGGTCTCCGGTCTCGACGTACGTCTGCTCGCGCACGTGCTTCGTCACGACCGTGCCGCCGATCGGCGCGTGAACCGTAAGGACGAGGCGAGGTCGCCCGGTCTGCGCCAGCTCATCGACTTGCTCGGCAGTGACGCCGAGCAAGAGCAGCTTCGCGCGCGCCGAGTCGAGTCGAGCTTCGTCGCGCCCGCTGCGCTGTGCCGTCGACTCGGCGCGCAGCGAGCGTGCGCCGAGGAGGAACTCCTCCTGCGCGACGACCAATTCGGGCGAGTAGATGTCGACCAAGTGATCGCCCTGGGCCACGTCGACGCCCGTGTAGTCGGCGTAGATGCGCTCGACACGGCCGGTGACGCGCGCGGTCAAGTTCGCGACGTTAGGCTCCGCGAACTCGATTCGGCCGACTGTCCTCAGTTCGTGGGCGAGCGGGTGGCGCGCGACCCTTTCGACTTCGATCGAAGCGATCCGCTGCGCGGCATCCGACAGCACGACCGCGGAGCCGTCACCGCTGACGGCTTTCGCCGGCACCAGCTTCATGCCGCAGATCGGGCAGTTGCCCGGCTTGGGCATGCGGATCTGTGGGTGCATCGAACAGGTCCAGATCTGCGCGAACTCTTCGGACGGGGCGATGGCCGAGTGCGCGGAGTGATCCGTCATCCCCTGACCTGCCGGCTTGGTCCACCGTCCGACCAAGACACCCGCGGCGATCAAGAGCACAGCGAAAACGATGCGAAGCGCCGTTCGACCTGTGGTGCGATCAGCATTCGAATCCATGACGATGTCCTGTTTTGGTTGCTCGTGAAACGGTTGTGGTCATCCCAGTCGCGAGGTATCGCAGCGCGTCGCGAGCGATGAGGAGCTCCTCGTCGACGGGGATAACCCAGACCGCGGTACGCGAATCGAATGCGCTGATCTTGCGTTCGGTGCCGACGGCGCTGGCATTCGCGAAGTCGTCGAGGACGACGCCGAGGCGGTCGAGGTCGCCGGCTATGCGGGCTCGCACGAGCGGTGCGTTCTCGCCGACTCCTCCGCCGAACACGATTCCGTCCGCGCCACCGAGCACGGCGAGGTAGGCGCCCAAGTACTTGCACGCTCGGTGGCAGAACATGTCGATCGCGAGCTTGGCCCGCTCGTGCCCGGCCAGCTCCGCTGCTTGCAGTTCTCTGAGGTCCGACGAGAGTCCAGATACGCCGAGCAAGCCCGAGCGCGTGTTCAGCCAGCTCTCGACAGTCGCTGCCGATACGTTCTCTCTCTCCACGAGCAAGGCCACGACCGCCGGATCGACGTCGCCCGAGCGGGTCGACATCATCAGTCCTTCGAGCGGCGAGAAACCCATCGACACGTCTACGGATCGTCCGGCTCGAATCGCAGCCGCAGAACACCCGCTGCCCAGTTGAAGCGTGACGACGCGCAGGTCGTCCACATTCTTTTCCTGCAGCGCAGCAAAGCGTTCGGCCATCCAACGGTGCGCCAGTCCGTGGAACCCGAAGCGTCGAATGCCGTGACGCTCGGCCAGTTCGAAGGGGATCGCGTACCGCCCGGCGTAGTCCGGCAATCGCGCGTGGAACGTCGTGTCGAAAACCGCGATCGTCTGGAACGCATCACCGAGCTCGGCACGGCACACCTGCAGTGCGGCGCAGGCCGGACCGTCGTGAAGGGGGGCAATCGAGGAGAGCGCGCTGATCTCGCGCAAGACTTCGTCGTCGACGATCGTCGTCTCTGCGTACTTGGCGCCACCGTGCACGATGCGGTGCGCAGCCACGATCGGATCGCCGGACGCGATCGAGCCCGTCTCGCGCAGGAAGCGCACGATTCGACGAGCGGCGTGCCCGTGATCCGATCCCTCGAACGGTTCGATACGTTCCTGGCCATTCCACTGCGCTCGAAAGGTCCCGTCGGGCGAGCCGATGTGCTGCGCGGCGCCCTTCGCAACGCAGCGGGTCTCGGGCGTGTAACCCGCGTTCGACGCGGAGTCCGTCCGCGTGGTGCTCGCCGAACCGTCGTACAGCCCGAACTTGAGGCTCGAGCTGCCGGCGTTGACTGCGAGGACTCTGACGCCGTCAGTCATGACTCCACCTCCAGTCGCTGATCTCCGCTCGGTCTTCACCGTGCACGCGGATCCAGCGCGTGTGCTCGGCCAGTTGCTCCTGGCACCAGGCACGCACGGTTCGCGCACTTCGCGATTTGGAAGCGGCTCGTTCGAGCGCGAGCTCGGCGAGGTGGAAACGGCTCATCCGATTGACCACGACCATGTCGAACGGCGTGGTCGTCGTGCCTTCTTCGGCGTAGCCCCGCACGTGGAAGCGTTCGGGTTCCGGTCGATGGTGAAGCAGCTCGTGGATGACGCGCGGGTAGCCGTGGAAGGCGAATACCACCTGGGCCGCGCGTCCGAACAGCTCCTCGAACTCATCGTCGTCGAGGCCGTGCGGATGATCCTGCTTGCTGCACAGCGTGAACAGGTCGACGACGTTCACGACGCGCACTCGGAGCCGCGGCGCTCGCTCGCGGAGGATCTGCGCGGCAGCCAGAGTCTCCAACGTCGGTACGTCGCCGGCGCACGCAAGCACGACGTCGGCGTCCTTCTCCGCGGTGCTCGCCCAGGTCCAAGTCGACGCTCCGCGCTCGCAGTGCTCACGAGCGGCGGCGAGGTCGAGCCACTGCGGCATCACGGACTTCGAGGCGATCATCAAGTTGATGCGGTTCGTCGTCGCAAAGCAGTGCCTCGCGACGCAGAGCAGCGTGTTCGCGTCGGGCGGCAGGTACACGCGGACCACCGAGCTCTTCTTGGACACCAGGGTGTCGATGAAGCCCGGACCCTGATGGCTGTAGCCGTTGTGGTCCTGGCGCCACGAGTGCGAGGTCAACAAGTAGTTCAGCGACGCGATCGGCTTTCGCCACGGCACTTCGGCGGCGGTCTTCAACCACTTCGCGTGCTGCGCGACCATCGAGTCGACGATTGTCGTGAAGGCTTCGTAGCACGCGAACATCCCGTGACGGCCCGTGAGCAGGTATCCCTCGAGCCAACCCTGACAGGTGTGCTCGCTCAGGATCTCCATCACGCGTCCATCTCTCGCGACGCCTTCGTCGCTGGGGTTCGAGCGGTTGAAGGCTCGGCTCGTCACTTCGAACACGTCCTGGAGGCGATTCGACGCAGTTTCGTCCGGACACACCAGGCGGAAGTTCTTCCTATCCTCGTTGAGCTCGAAGATGGCTCTAAGAAGCCTTCCGAGCACACGCGTGGTCTCGGTGCAGACGGAGCCAGGCGTCGGGACGTCCAGCGCGAACGGCTCGATCCGCGGCAGCCGCAAAGAGCGAGCAGCTGCCCCGGCGTTCGCACGGCGCGAGCGGCCGAGCCGGCGCTGGGGGCGCGGTGTCAACGAGGCGACCGACGGGTTCGGTCGACCCTTCTCATCGAACAGTGCGTCAGGCCCATAGCTCTGCAACCATTGCTCGAGAGCACGAAGGTGATCGGGATTCGAGCGCGGCGCCTTGATCGGAACCTGGTGTGCGCGCGGAGTTCCCTCGACCGGCGAGCCGTCGATCGACTTCGGTCCGGTCCACCCCTTGGGCGTGCGAAGCACGATGAGCGGCCAACGCACTTCGACTGCCGAACCGTCGAGCCGTGCGCGACGCTGTTGGTCGCGAATCTGTGCGTAGGCAGAATCCAATGCGTCCCACATGAGGTCGTGGACCCGATGCGGCTCGGTTCCAGCCACGATCGCGACGTTCCATCCGCACGCACCGAAGTAGTCGCGCAGCTCGCCGTCCGACATGCGGGCATAGATCGTCGGGCCGGAGAGCTTGTGTCCGTTCGCGTGCAGGATCGGAAGCACGGCTCCGTCACGGGCTGGATCGAGGAAGCGTGTGGAGTGCCACGCCGCGGCGATGGGGCCCGTCTCCGCTTCGCCGTCCCCGACTACGCACGCAACGATCAGCTCGGGATCGTCGAACGACGCGCCGAATGCGTGCGACAGGCTGTACCCGAGTTCGCCACCTTCGTGGATCGTGCCTGGCAGCAACGGATTGACGTGGCTGGCAAACCCACCCGGCCACGAGAACGCGCGTGCGAATCGTTCGACGCCCGCGGCGTTCCGCGCAAAACGTCGGTCGATCTTCTCCAGCGCTCCCTCGAGGAACAACCCTGACAGAACCCCCGGCGCTCCGTGTCCGGGACCGACGACGAGCAGCATCTCCGCGTCCGTGTCCCGGATGAGGCGATTGAGATGCGCGTAGACGAGCGTCAGCCCCGGGACCGTTCCCCAGTGTCCGAGCAAACGCGTCTTGATGTGAGACGCGGCGAGCGGCCGCCGCAAGAGCGCGTTGTCGCGCAGGTAGATCTGCGCCGTCGCGAGGTAGTTGGCCGCGCGCCACCACGAGTCGAGCGCAGCGACGCGCTCAGCTCGGTTGAGCGGAGAAGGGCGCGAGGTGGCTTTCGTACGTGCTCGCGAGCTCATCGGTGAACTCCGATAGGAGTCCATTGTCAGGAGACGTTGAAGACGCAGTTCATCGAGCCAAAGGCATTCGGAACGCAGTGCGCGCATCCTCGATCGGACTCCTCGCATGCCTCCTCGCGACGCCATACGCCGTCGATGACGAACTTGTACTCGTACCGACCCGGAGCGAGGTCGAGCGTGACGGTCCACAGGCCGTTCCCTTGCTTCCGCATCGGCGTCGACTCGGGATCCCAACCGTTGAAGGTCCCGGCGAGCCGGACCTTCTTGGCGTCCGGTGCGCGTCTCACGAACGTGTGGGACACGAGCCTCTGTGTTTGGTTCTTCTGTGCCATGTCATGTCTTCGAATGTGTGCTGCTTGCGTGATCGGTGAATTCGCCGGAGGTCGCCTCGTGCAGAACGTGGGAGATCGTTCGCGTCGAGTTTCCTCGCGGAAGAGGTTCGACTCTCGCGTATCAAATAGGAAGAGCCGATCGACTTGGCGACGCTCGTCGAGGACTCGCAGATCGCCGATGTCTGCGTGGGCTGATGCCGGAGTCGGCTGATCTTCGGCGGACGCGGAGCCCAACGGAGCCGGGGGAGGGTCAGCCTGACTCCAGCGCTACAGGCGCCTGCTCACAATCGCTGCCGCCGCAGTCGAAGGTGCAGCAGCACAGTACCGGCCACGCGACCAGGAGCGGTGCGAGCGCAGCAGCAACCAGAGTCCTGAGGAACAAGACGGAAGCGCCCATGCATCTAGCTGAATCTAGTTGGCCATGTCCGCTCCCCCGGCGCGCTAGGCACAAGTGCGTAGTAGCGACAGAAAAGACACGGTGGTGTCCGCGAACCGTCCCGGAGTTCCGGTGCGCGGTTCGCCGGGAGTGGATGATTGCAACAGGTGTGAGTCGACTCGCGCGCAAGAACAGCGGCTCGCGGCGACGCGCACCCGCGTCAGCGCTTCTTGGCGGCCTTCTTCCCCGACTCCTCCTTCACCCAGGTCCACACGGCCACCGCACTCGGCAAGCCGATCGTGCTCGCCGAGAGCGCGACCACCTGTTCGAGTTCCTCGAGCGGGATGCCCTGTGCACGAGCCTTGCGCACGGCCGAGTGAACCGCGCCCTCGCGACGGGCGCCGATCGCCACCGCCAGCTTGACGAGCAGTCGCCCGCGTTCGTCGATCGGTCCAGCCTCGGAACCGGCCGTGTGCATCAAGTCCCAGGCTTCGCCGAGCGACGGGAAGCGTTCCACGAACCGACTGTAGGTCTTCGGCGGCTTCTGGCTCATCGCATCATCCCTCTCGCGCGCCGGCGCTGTGACCGGCGAATGGGTGGTTCGAATTCGGATCCTGCGCGCACGACCATAGCATTGCGGCAGTCGCTACACGGCCGTCGACCACGCGCACCACGCGCTCGTCGGTGGTCAGTGTGCGCACCGCGAGCCGGGAGCGGGAGCGTGATGGCAGCAGCCGGCGAACGCCGCCGCGCTGCGCCCGACAGCCTTCGTCACGCCGAAACGTTCCGCGAGCTCGTCCGCGATCCGCAGCATCTTTTCGTGCGTGCCGATGCCGAGCTCCGTGGCTTCGAC
>JANOFY010000600.1:0-5483 GCA_031413895.1 Planctomycetota bacterium
GTCCCGATGGGATGGTGGCGGCCCCGGCCGACAGCCTGGTGCTCGGCACCGGCGACCACTTGCTCGCGCTCGGAACCGACGAGCAGCTCGAGCGGCTCGAAGCGTCGCTCGAGGTGTGACGCGGTACGAACGAGCCGACTGGGAGAACACCACGAGTCGCCCCGCTCACACGAGCACGAGGCCTCTGTCCGATCCCGACGAACACAGCGGAAGAAATATCGTGATCACCACAGGCGGAGCTGCTCCGGCGCGTCTTCGCCATCGACGGGCTCGTGTGAACGCACTGCGGCCGGCCTCGCGAACGATGTTCGTCGGCGCGGAGAAGCACACCCGGGAGCGCCCTTGCCTTGATACGCGCTTGTTGTGCCGCGCAATGATCTACGCTCCCGCTCCAGAGATGTGTTTCATGCCGAACTCGACCGTCCACTGCCGCACATGCCCAAGAACACCCCGCAGGCCGACCCGCGTGCGAACTTGCACGAACTGATCCGTGAGTTGAGTGGACTGCGCGCGAACATGCTCGAGCTGGAGGCGAGCGTGCTCGAGCGGACGCCGAAGATCCACGAGTTGTACCTCGCGAGCGCCCGCAACCTGTTGCACTACGCCGCGCTGCGCCGCCATGACGCGCGGGAGTTGCAGACGCAACTCACGGCCCTGGGGCTGTCTTCGCTAGGCCGCTGCGAAGCGCATGTGCTCGCCACGATCGAGGCGGTGCTGTTCGCACTGCACCGCATGGCCGGGCGCGCCGACGATCCGCGCTCGCAACCGGCGCGGCATCCGAGCTTCGAGCAGGGCCCGGCACTACTCGCGCGGCACACCGACGACCTGCTTGGTCCCGAACGCGAGGACCGGCGCACGCGGATCATGGTGACTCTGCCGAGCGATGCTGCAGACGACTTCAAACGGGTGATGCGCCTGCTCGAACGCGGAGTCGAGTGCGTGCGCATCAACTGCGCGCACGACGATCAGGCAGCGTGGGGTCGCATGCTCGCCAACCTGCGGCGCGCGGAGCAGCTCACCGGTAAGACGGCACGCGTCCTCATGGACCTCGCGGGTCCGAAGCTGCGCACCGGTCCGATCGAGCCGGGACCGCGCGTGCTCAAGATCAAGCCGCGGCGCGACGCGCTCGGGAAGGTCGTGCGGCCGGCGCGCGTTTGGATGAGCGCTTGCGAAACCCCGGTCGCGCCCACGACAGCGGCGGACGCGACGCTCACCGTTCCCGCGGCCTGGCTGGCCAGACTCACGGTGGACGACAAGCTCGAGTTCATCGACGCGCGCGGTGCAGCCCGCTGTTGGTCGGTCGTCGCGATGGGCAGCGGCGGCGCATGGCTGGAGGCCGAGGCAACCAGCTATTGCGTGCCGGGCAGCCGCCTGCGGTTGATCCGCGATGGCCGGCATGTCGACGATGCGTGCGTGGGCGAGATCGAAGCCTTGCCGGGCGAACTCTTGCTGCGCCGCGGAGAGTCGCTGCTCCTGACGCGCGAATTGACGCCGGGCCGTCCCGCTCAGCGCGACACGAACGGCAACGTCCGCGAGCCCGCGCGCATCGGCTGCACGCTACCGGAAGTCTTCAGTGACGTGCGCGTCGGCGAGAGCCTGTGGTTGGACGACGGACGCATCGGTTGCGTGATCCGCAGCGTGAGCGCGCAGCATCTTGAACTCGAGGTGACTCACGCAGGCCCGCGCGGCGAGCGACTGCGCGCCGACAAGGGCATCAACCTCCCCGACAGCCGCCTAAGCCTGCCAGCCTTGACGGCCAAAGACCTCGTGGATCTCGAGTTCGTCGCGAGCCACGCCGACATGGTGGCGCTGTCGTTCGCTCACGATGCCGCCGACGTCCACTTGCTCGAGGCGCACCTCGCGCGGCTGGGCCAAAGCGACCTCGGCATCGTGCTCAAGATCGAGACGCGGCGTGCTTTCGAGCAACTGCCGAGCCTCTTGCTGGCCTCGATGTGCAGCCCGCGCGACGGCGTGATGATCGCACGCGGCGATCTCGCCGTAGAGGTCGGCTGGGAGCGGCTCGCCGAGGTTCAGGAGGAGATCCTGTGGATCTGCGAAGCCGCGCACATCCCGGTCATCTGGGCGACGCAGGTACTCGAGAGCCTCGCGAAAACCGGGCGGCCGTCACGAGCCGAGATCACCGACGCGGCGATGAGCGAGCGCGCCGAATGCGTGATGCTCAACAAAGGTCCGCAGATCGACGCAGCGGTCGAGGTCCTGGATGACATCCTGCGGCGCATGCAAGGACACCAGCGCAAGAAGCGCGCGATGCTGCGGCCGCTGCGCATCGCCGAACTCTTCGAGGGGTAGGGTCGCGCGACAAGGCGGTCCTTCCGTATTCGTGGACGTGTGACCTCGCGCTCATCATCCGACCGGTCACGGAGTTCTCGCGCCGAGGGCACCGGATCGCGACCTGATCTTCTCCGTGTCAGCGAAGACCTGGCGTGCGACACGTGACGAGGAAATCGCCGAGCGACACCGGGCGCCGTGCGGGCTGCAACGCACGGCTCGATGCGCCCTGCAAGAGCAGGGGGGTGCGTTGAGCGAGTCTGCGCCAACGCGGACGTCGACTGCGAGCAACAAGTCGCGGCTCGCGGTCGCCCGGAGCACGAGCGGGCAAGCGTTCCTCGCCTGGAGCGACGATCGCGCGGATAGCGGCGACGTCCTCGCGCAGAACGTGACAGCGAGCGGAATGCTCGGCGTCGTCGCCGTCGTCCCGGCGCTCCCCGAGTGGGGCCTCGTCACGCTCGCGACGATTCTCGGCCTCGTCGGCTTCATGGTCGTTCGGCAGGGTCACGCCGGCGTGGGTGCCTAGCCGTTCGAGAGCGGCGCTTCTCCTCCGTGATCGCGCAGTTCGCGCCGCCCGGTGGCCGAGCACGCAGCGAGCGCACACGTAGGCCGTTGGGGCCGCCGAACGCAGGAGCGTGACTCCATACGAACTCGGAGGGGTGCCGCGTGCGAACTAGCGGGCCTCGACGAGCGCGCGCGATGATCCAGCATGTTTGAGGCATGCGCCCGATACGAACCCTCCTGCGTGGCGCGGGGTACTGGCTGCTCGCCGTCCTCGCGTCGGTCATGCTCGTCGCGTGCGTCGAAAACTCAGGCGGCGGAGGCGGAAGTGCGCCCGATCAGTATTCGGTGTTCATCGAAGCGACGAGCAGCGCGGTCACTTCCACGCACGTCGACCTGCGCGGATCGGCCTCGTGCGACGCATGTCCTCCCGCGGAGTTCGCCTTCGGTTTCTGCCCGACCGTTCAGGGCCCATTCCAAACCAGCATCGACGTCCTCTGGCGCAATCTCACGACCGGGCAATCGGGCAGCACGTTTCATGGGATCTCCGGTCATTGCTCGTGCCTCTTCTCCTATTGCTTCGTGTCCTACAGCCACGGCTGGACGACGACTGTCCCGCTGGTCATGGGCCCCAACGTCATCGAGGTCGCCGCGTTGGGACCGTCGAGCGAACCGGGGATCGACACCATCACGATCACGCGCACGCCCGTCGCGCCCGAAGGCGCCGACGCGCAAGCCGGCGACGGCAAGATCGAGCTCAGCTGGGATCCGGTCGACGACGCGACGTCTTACGACGTGTACTGGTCGGAGACGTTCGGCGTCTCCACCGCGACGGCGAACCAAGTCCTCGGCGCGGTCAGCCCCTTCGAGCATGCGGGCCTCGCCGACGACACCACGATCTACTACGCCGTCGCTGCCGTGAGCGGCGGCACGGAAGGTCCGCTCTCCGCCACCGTGTGGGCGACCGCGGGATGGAGCACGGAAGTGCTGCCGGTGACCGCGGGCTCCTGGGCGTATGCGGACACATCCATCGCGACCGATGCGCTCGATCGCGTCCACGTCCATGTCTCGAGGCGCGAGTCGATCGACATGTCGGTGCAGCAACAGAACTACTACGTGACGAACAGCGCCGGTGCGTGGGTCTCGATTCCAGTTGCGCTCACGACCGAGATGAACGCCGAAGTCGCAGTGGACTCCGCCGGCGTCGTGCACTTCAGCTTCATGGATCGCGATGGTGCGATCCACGCACTCGACTCGTTCGGTTCGTGGAGTTCCGAAGCCGTCGACGCATTGGGAGTTTGTGATTCGAGCCTCGCGCTGGACGCGTCCGACAAGGTCCACGTCGCCTACCGTGCGAGCGAGATCCGCTACGCGTCGAACGCATCGGGAGCGTGGGTCATCGACGTCGTCGACGCGGCCAATCTGGGTTGTCAGTGGGGCCTCCGCGCGCTTTCGCTTGGTGTGGAGGGCAACGGCACGGCGCACTTGGCGTACGCGGGTGCGGCTCCGGACTACGGCCTGCAGTACGCGACGAATCGAAGCGGCGCCTGGAGCTACTCCGCGATCGCAGCCGGTCAGATCGGAGGTCTCTCGCTCGCAGTCGATGCGAACGGCACGGCGCACGCGGTGTTCGTCGACGACGAGCAACGGATCCACCATGCTCGCCGGGAGAGCTCCGGCGCCTGGACCGTCGAGTTGATCGACGACACATATTCACCGTACACGCCGTCCCTCGCGCTCGACGCGGCGGGGAACGCTCACGTGAGCTACTTCGTGTCGTCGTACGGAGGCGAGCTGCGCTACGCGACCCACTCGGACGGAGCGTGGCGTGTCGTGCGCGTCGATGCGGCCGAGTATTCGGACACGGCGCTCGCCGTCGACCTACACGACGGGATCCACATCAGCTACTTCGACGACGGGAGGGCGAAGTACGCGACGCGCAAGTAGGCGCTGTTCGGCCGCGATTTTCCGGACGGTGAACGAAGCCGCACGGCTCGCACTTCACAGGGTGCCGTCGATCCGCACAGCGTACGTGTGCGCCTCGAGCAGGCAGGTTTCGAAGGCCGGCAGCGCCCAGTTGTCCTGATTCACGAAGTAGACGTTCTCTCGGAAAGGTCGGCGCAGGTGCGCGACCGTGTCGCCGGACAGGAACCCCGGACGCGCGATCGGCATGGCGTGACCCCAGCGCGTCATGCGCACCTGCTTCACCATCGAGCGGTCGATCCCGAGCAGTGTGAGCGTTCGCTGGAGTTCAGGTACGAGCCGCTCGGCGTACGATTGCCAGGCGTCGTCCACGATCAGCGTGAAGACCGCGTGTGGCGACGGCAGCGGCCAGTACAGCGTCAACACGCTGCGCTCGTCCGCCGTGGAAGACGCGTAGTGGCCGCTGACGGCATCCGTGACGCGAAACTGGTTCTCGGCATCCGCACCGGTCGTCGGATAGCTGCCGTCGTGGAGCAAGAACAGGTCGTAGAAGTCCAGCGCCACGGGCTCCTTCAGCAGCACATTGACGACGACGTAGGGGTTCGTGTTGACCTGCTGCATGGCCTCGTACTTGGGCGGGTCGAGCTGCTGCAGCCCCGGGATCAAGTACTTGCACACGTGCTTCGAGCAGGCCAGCACGACGCGTCGAGCGAGCAGTGAGCGGAACTGTCCGTCCGGCGTGCGATAGACGACGCGCACGCGGCCGTCGG
>JANOFY010000601.1:0-4540 GCA_031413895.1 Planctomycetota bacterium
GTTGGTGCTCAATCTGCCGCCTCGCCATTGCATGACGTACGTCCTCTCAGGAAACGATTCGGTGCGCGACAGCAATTGCCAGACGCGCTTCCAAGGGTCGATGCTACCGCCGTCGATCAAGAAATGGAGCCGCATCCCGGCGTGTGTCTCATGCCGATCGGCGATCTTCGATGCGGTCGACGTTCACAGCGACGCGGTCGACGTCTGCGCGCGTCGATCGACATCCGCATTTCACGGTACTGGCTGACTCGCGCGAACACGGGCGCGACACAGCTCCGCTCGTTGACGACGACAACTCCGCGAACGGCTTCTGCTTTGCGGAGGAATCGGGCAGATTGGCGTCATGTTGTTCGCGAGTACCCAACTATCCGCGCGCATCGAGCGCGCGGAGTGTGGATTGGTCGAGGATTGCACGGCGGCGATCACTCGACGAATCGGCGGCGAAAACGCGTTCAGCTTCGCGATCGCGGGCGGAATCGCCGCGTTTTCCGGCGCCGAATCGCCGCTGACGAAGGTCGTCGGACTCGGCTTCGGCGGATCGCCGTCCGCGGGCGAGCTCGAGCGACTCGAGTCGGAGTTCGGCAGTCGCGGATCAGCGGTGCTAGTCGAGCTCTGCAGCTTGGCGGAGGCCGGGATCGGAGAGCTGCTCACTCGGCGAGGCTACGCACTCGTGGGATTCGAGGACGTCCTCGGATGCGCACTCGGCGCAAACATCGCATCGCGTGAACGCGCGGAGCTCGCCGTCGCGGAGTCGGGCGATGCGGAACTCGAGACGTGGATCGACGTCGTCGTGAGCGGGTTCGCGACTCCCGACGCGCAGGGCGTCGCGTCGCACGAGAGCTTTCCGCGAGCAGCGCTCGAGCGCATCGTGCGCGACACGACCGAAGCGCGCGGCTACGTGCGCTACCTCGCGCGTCTCGGCGGGATTCCGGCGGGCGGCGCGAGCATGCGTGCCGCGGGCGAAGTCGCGCAGCTCTGCGGCGCCGCAACGTTGCCTGCGCACCGCCGAAAGGGGGTGCAGACGGCGCTGCTCGAGCGGAGGCTCGCCGATGCCGCCCGCGCCGGGTGCGACATCGCCGTCGTCACGACCTTGCCGGGATCGAAGTCGCACGAGAACGTGCAGCGTCATGGCTTCGAGCTGCTCTACACGCGGGCGATCCTGCGCCGAGATGCGCGCTGAGCGCTGCGCGCGTCACGACGCACCTTCGTCGCGGCGAGACGATGGAAGCGAGCCACGATTCTTCGTGAATGCGAGCCGGACTCGATCGGCGGTCGATGCCGCTGCTCTCGCAGCCTGCATCGACGCGCCTGATGAATGCGGGGAGTCCGGTCCGTTCGCTCGACGACTTAGCTCGTCGCTTCGCTCAGAACGAGAAGCGCGCGCCGACGGTGTAGGTCTCGTCGCTGTCGAGCGTCTCGATGTTCAATCCAAGGCTGATCCGCTCCATGAGGTACCAGCGCACACCCGCGCCGACTCCCATGTCGCTCTCGTCGAGGTCGAGCCACTCGACTTCGCCGTTCAACTCGAACTTGTCGGTGAGCCAGAACCGCGCACCGACGTTGGCGGCGAGACCGTCTTCGTCGACGTCGGTCACGCCGTCGAGCTCGGCGCTCGCGAACGAGAGAATGCCGTAGAGATCGAGCGTCTCGCCGATCGGCAAGTGCCAGCCCGCGCCGATGCGATACAGATCGAGATCCGAATCATCCGAGAGCACCGAGTAGGAGCCCTGCAGGAAGATGTTCAAGAAGATCTCGAGCGATGCCTTGAATTCAAAACCGTCGAGGCTTTCGTCGAAGCCATCGGGTTCGTACATGACGTAGTTGGCTTCGACGAACGTGTAGCTGAAGCCCGACGGGTTGTCGCTCTCGAGCATCGGCGCCGGCGATGCGACGAACGCCGCGACGGGATCGAGCGCGAGCGACGCCGCGGATGCTTCAGGAACGTTCGGAGTGGCGGCCGACAGAATGGAATAGAGAGCGACGTACGAGATCATGGGAGAGATGTCCTTCCAGTTTGGGGTTCAGCGAAGGCCGAATTCGTCGGCGCTCCGACCAACCTGGGGCGCAAAAGGCTAGCAGAGTCTCGCGGGAACTCCCATGTCGAGGTCTTGCGCGCGGGTCGATCGAAGTTCGCTCCGACTTTCCGATCGGCGGGGAACTAGGTAATCTGCGCGGGAACTCGGAGAGGTTATCGCCACATATGAAGCTCCTGCAAACTCTCGCCCTACTCGTCGTTTGTGTCGTCCCTCTGGCGTGTCGCTCCGCCGACAAGTCACACGACGCGTCGCACTCTGCGCCGTGCACCTGCGGCCAACCCGCGGCCGACATGGAAGGTTGCGCGCACGACGCGTGTATGCACGGTCAGCGCAATCCCGCAAACCCCGACTGCGTCTGTGGCACGCTCTCGATTCCGAAGTGAGGTTCTCATGCTGCTTCGCACACCGCTGATTCTCGCGATCATGGCGGCGCTCGCCGCTTCGTCCGCCGCTCAAGAGAACATCAAGCTCAAGAGCGGCACGGTCGTGAACGGGCGCGCCACCGCGTACGACCCGAAGAACGAAGTGCTCTCCTTCCGCACGGCGGATGGACAGGACAAGAAGTACACGATGGCGGAGCTCGATGGGCGTTCCGTCTATCTCGTGTATTCCAGCGTCGTGCCGCAGGAGAACGCGAAGGGCCAGCTGCAGCTCGCGAACTTCGCGCGCGACGCCGGTCTGTACCAACACGCAGCTCGCCGCTACGGCTACGCGGAGAAGGACCCGAGCCTGAAGGCCGACGTCGAAGCTGCGCGCGTCGTGCTGCGCCAGCGCGCCGCCGATTCCTGCATGACAAACGCGAAAGCCGCGCAGGCGAAGGGCGACGCGAAAGAAGCGCAGAAGTGGCTCTCGCTCATCCTCGAGAAGCTTCCGAACGAACCTCAGGCGACGGAAGCGGCGGCGATGGTGCAAGTGGACTATGCGCGCGAGGCCAACGCGCGCGATGACGCGCTCGAGAAGGATCACGCCGAGCTGCTTCAGAGCGACTTGAAGAAGGGCAAGAAGGCCTACGACACGATGATCGAACGCACGCGCGACGGACTGACCGCGCGCAATGCGTCGGCGTCGGCCAACCTGTGGAAGAACGCGCTGTCCGAGGGGGACGTCGTGCTGAAGGAGCTCGATCGCCTCGCCAAGAAGTACCCGGACGACGCAAAGGTGCAGGACGGCGCCAAGAAGTATCGCCAGCTCACGATCGAGCAGATGGTCGAAGTGCACATGCACATGGCGAGTCAGTACACCGCGCGCTCGAGCTTCAACGAGGCCATGAAAGAAGTGAACGCGGCGCTGGCGCTCAGCCCGCAGAACGAGCAAGTGCTCGCGCAACGCGCGCGGATCGAGCAATCCGCGAACGAGGGTTTGATCAACTTCTAGTCTGGTCTGGTGCGCGCGCTCGCGCGACCGTCGCGTCCGCTCGAATCGCGCCGCGTGGGCGCCTGCATAGGTACCGTACTGCGGAACGCAGCAATTCACGGCTCCGGACTGGTCGGCGCGCATCCCATTCGCGAACCTCGCGGCGCACGTGAACGACGATCTCCGGTGTGCGGCGCGCGCCGTCGCGCATCGCTAGAATCAGGCGCAACGAGCCACGGTAGGCAAGAACGGCAAGCCCCCCCGCGACCCAGAAAGCCGTCCATGCGAACCGCCGACTGACCGGACCGGTCCGCACTTGCCCGAGATAAATCGAACCACGCGGCCCTTGCGCCGCGGAGATGCCTTGCACATGAGAGAGCTGATCCAAAGGCTGGTTTCGCCGCACCCGTTTCTCGCGATCGTCTGCGTGCTCTCGGGATGCGACGCCAAGCACGCCCCCGTCGCCACTCCGCCTCCTCCGCCCGAGGTGAAGGTCGCGGTCGTGTTGCAACGCGACGTGCCGGTGTACGTCGAAGCGATCGGCGAGACGCGCGGCAACACCGAGATCGAGATCCGCGCGCGCGTCGAAGGCTTCATCGAGAGCGTCGACTACAAGGAAGGCTCGCTCGTCGAGAAGGGCCAGTTGCTCTACACGATCGACTCGCGGCCGTTCGAAGCGAAGCTCTCCGCGACCAAGGCGAGCCAAGCCGAAGCCGAGGCGCAGCTCGCGCGCGCGCACCAGGACGTCGCGCGCTACGAGCCGCTCGTGGCGAAGAACGCGATCTCGCGTCGGGAGTACGAGACCGCCGTCTCGCTCGAGAAGGCCGCGATCGCGATGGTCGACGCTGCCAAGGCCGTGGTCGAGCAGACGCAGATCGACCTCTCGTACACCAAGGTCACCGCGCCCGACGGCCCCACCGACTGCCGCGACGCGCGAAGCCCGAGCGTACCCACTCCGGTCCCCGTGACCCCGTCCTCCCCGAGCATCACGCGCAGGCGGCCCGCCTCGAAGGCGCCGAGCCGCCCGTCGGTGGCGTAGAGCGACGTGCGCGGCATGTGCGAGTCCAGGGGCACGCCAGGGAGATCGTCCTGCGCGCTGGCGCTCAGCGTGAACGGCTTGCGCGCGAGCAGCGCCTTGCCACCGGTGGGCG
>JANOFY010000602.1:0-5777 GCA_031413895.1 Planctomycetota bacterium
ACGCTCCCGAGATCTGGAGCAACTCCACCTTGTCCCAGCAACGGAAAATGTGCTCAGCCGAGAACCCCTCTTCGTTGTCGTTGAAGATCTGGAAGTCGACGTTCGTATCGAAGTTGGTTCCGCCGGAGAGCCCGATGAGGATCAGCTTGCTGGGCAGCGCGCCGGTCTGCTGGCCGAAGAATCGCGGCACGAGCAGCTCGCCCGGCGCGCGCTCGTACTCGCTCCCGTTCAGGTCGCGCACGCCGTCGCCGTCGATGTCGGTCAAGAGCCCTTGGGCGACCCCGGCCCGGAAATCGAGCGCGTTGACGCCGTAATCGAAGGCGTCTACGCCGTCGATGACGATGATCTGGCCGACGAGCCAATCGAATGCAACCGGCACGTCCGCGCCGGTGACTGCAAACGCGTAGACGTACCCCTGCTGTATCTGCGGGTTGTGGAAGTTCGTGATCGCCGTGAAAGTGTCGTTCGGCGTCAGGTTTTCGAAGCGGTCGAAATCGACGCAGTCGAGGTCGCAGCCGCCGTCGCAGATGTCGGGGACGCCGTTCTCGTTGCAGTCGGGCGCTCCGGCCAAGATCTCGCACGCATCGGGAATGCCGTCACTGTCGCAGTCCGGCGCCGGCTCGCAGACATCCGGCACGCCGTTGGGGCTGCAGCTGCCGGGATTGAGACCGTAGTTGTCACGCGCTCCGGCGAGGATCTCGCACGCATCGGGAATGCCGTCGCCATCGCAATCGGCTGCAGGCTCGCACTCGTCGGGCACGCCGTTGGGGCTGCAGCTCGGAGGATTGAGACCGTAGTTGTCGGGCGCTCCCTCCAGGATCTCGCACGCATCGGAAAGGTTGTCGTCATCGCAGTTCGAGAGCGGCTCGCACTCGTCTGGGATGCCGTTCAGGTTGCAGTCCGTGGACGGTCCGCCGAAAATGTCGCACTCGTCGGGGATGCCATTCTTGTTGCAATCGGGGCCACCAGTGGGCTCACAGGCGTCCGGCGTCCCGTCGCCATCGCAGTCGTCTGCTTCTTCACACGTGTCGGGCACGCCATTGGGCCTGCAGGCGAAGGGTTCGACACCGTAATTGTCGGGCGCTCCGGCCTCGATCTCGCACGCATCGGAAATGCCATCGTCGTCGCAGTCGCCCGACTGCCCGCAGCAGTCGGGGAGCTGCTCGCACTCGTCGGGGATGCCGTTCAGGTTGCAGTCATCGGATGTCCCGTCGCGAATGTCGCACTCGTCGGGGATGTCGTTCGTGTTGCAGTCGTCGCTCGTGGGGTTCAAGATGCACAAGCACCCGGCGAGAATGCGATTGGTCTCCAAGGTCACCGCACCGTTACGCGCCAAGGCCCTTCCGTCCAGAATGGTGGTGCCGGTTTTCAGACTGATGCTCGTCAGCGCGAGAATGTTGCCTTGAAACGTGGTGTTCGTATTCAGGACCGCGGAGCTTCCGACCTGCCAGTACACGTTGCAGCTGCTGGCGCCGTTGATCAGCGTAACCGTGGAGTTGCTCGCGGTCGTCAGCGCGCTGACGATCTGGAAGACGAACAATGCGTCGGGATCTCCTTGGCCGTCGAGCGTGAGTGTTCCCGTCAGCTGAGCCGCCGCTGAGTAGCGATACACACCCGCCGTTAGTGTGAGTCCGCCCAGATCCTGTCCGCTCAAGTTCTGGTCGGGTGCCATGCTGGCGAGCGCGTTGTAAGCGGTCGTCACATCACTCTGTGCCTGCTGCGCGACCCCATCCGTCACGTGAATCGTGCCTCCGAGCACGAGCCCTGGAGGGAAGCCGGTGATCGAACTCCCTGCCCAGACACCCACATTACCAAAGACGACGGTCGGGCCCGTGTTGGTCACCGTCGAGCCCGCCAAGACAGCGAAGTCCGTCGCCGTGCCGAGGATGTCGGCCCGCGCCGGCCCTTGCAAACCGATCAATAATGCAAACGTGAAGAGCACGGATGAGTTGCGGACCATGATGGGAATCCTCGGTGCGCGAGCACTGCAGTACGCGAATCTCGCGTGCGGACGTTGGTGACTGCGTTCGGAGAGCCCAGCCTACTGCTATTTGTTAGATAGTGGAGCCCACGTACTTCCGGGTTTCGCTGCGGAGAAGTAGGTAGTGGTGCCTGGGACTGACCCTGTCCCCAACGCAGGTCCAGGCGGCAAGTCACGGCAGCCTCCGAAGCTGCCCCGACACCGGATCGAAACTCCATGCGCGCGTCTTCTCGAGCTTCTGCATGAGCTCCGCGTTGCGCGGGCCGAGGTCGAGCGCGAGCACGAGATCCGCGCCGGGTTCCGGCGGCAGCAGCGGGAAGCGTTTCGCGGCCCACTGATTCGGGTAACGCACGAACACGATCCCGGGCTCGAGGTGCGCTTCGTGAACGGGCGCGAACGATCGCTGTCGCAGATCGATCTCTTTGCGTGCTGCTGCGAAGTGATTGTGCAGTAGGAGCGCACTCGACGCGATCGACGCGGCCCACACGCAGCACGAGAAACGTGCGCCGAGCTTCCTGCGCATCGATGCGAGGCCGTGCGCGCTGAGCAGTGCGAGTTCCGGTAGTCCTTCGCTGACGTACAGCGGTCCGACCCACGGAATCCCTTGGAACGGGTGGAGCGCGTAGAAGAAGAGGAGCGACGCGGGGATCGCGCACACGACCCAGCGACGCCGGAGGATCGGTGTCGCGACGACTCCTGCGAGCACGAGCAGAAGTGCCGGACTCCATCCGCACAGCCACGTCGACAGGCGCGCGAGGTTGAAGCCCGTGTTGTCGATCGCGCCGAGCACGGTCACGTTTCCGAAGCGGTCCTCAGGCGACGACGCTTTCGCGTACATCTCGTACGCGAACTGAAGCGGCGAGCCCGTCAGCGTGTCGTTCATCCACAGGAGCGCGACGATTCCTGGCGCCGCTCCCACGACCGCGGCAACGAGTAACGCGAGCGAGCGCCTTGGTCGTTCGACTGCGAGCAGCACCACGATCGGCAACGCCACTGCGATCGCAGTGACGGGCCGCGCCGCGAGCGTCACGGAGAAAGCGAACCCGCACAGCAGAGCCGACGCGCTCGACGCCCTGTCGATGGCGACGATCGCGCTCCACACGAGGATCACGCAGAAGGGAATCGTCGTTGTGTGCGAGAGCCACAGGCTCTCGACGCCGATCCAGAGCGGCGAGAGCGCCAAGAACCACGCGGCCCACGCGGGTCGCGCCAAGCGCAATCGCCGCGCGAGGTCCCATGTCAACGCGACCGCGAGCATCGCGAGGAGCCGCGGCAGGAGCTCGGCGAATCCGAACCGCTCGCCGATGGCGAGCATCGCCGAGTGCGCCGGCGGGTACTTCGAGAAGAGCCGGTCGTTCGACTGGGCGACTTGACGCGCCGGAAAGAAGTCGGCGAGACCTTGCGCGTCATGGGCTACCTCGCCGCGTGCGAAGAGACGCGCTTGGAACAAGTACGCGTGCTCGTCGTTCGTGATCGGATCCCGATCGAGCGCGACGCGCGAAAGGATCGCTGGCGCGAGCGCGGCGACGAGCATCGCCAAGCCCACGGACATGCGCTCGCGATTGTGCTCGCCGCGCGTCGCGTCGGGCGGCACGTCGCTCTTACTCCCCGACATCCATAGCGCGCACGCGACGACGCACAGCCCTGCTCCGATCGAGCGGAACGCGTCGTCGAGGTCGAGATAGTGCTTCGCGCCGAGCGGCTCACGCGTCGCGACGAAGTACGCGACCTCGGGATTCAGCGCGACGTACCACGCCGCGCAGCAAGCGACCGTGAACCACGGATGCGTCGAGCGAAACCACTTCGCCGTGAGCCCACCCGCCGCGAGCGCGACCCCGATCGCCAGCACGTGCAACCAGAGACGGCGGCTTTCGAAATCGGCGGCGAACTCCGACAAGGAACTCGTGCGCAGCGTCGCGCCCCACCAGGTCCAGCGCATCAGCAAGGTGCCCGACGCATCCTCGATCGCTCGCGCACCGATGCCGAGCACGACGATGCCGATGAGTGCCGTGAGGATCGCGGCCAATCGACGCATGTTCAGAACCTATCATCGCTGCATGTGCGTTGATAGCCTGCCCGACGTGACCATTGCGCGCGCAACATGGGCTGCGATCGTGGTGTGCATCGCCGGCTGCAGCGATGCACCGCAGCCGCCCAATGTGCTGTTGATCTCGGTCGACTCGCTCCGCCGCGATCATGTGAGCGCGTACGGCTACCGCAATCCGACGAACCCGAACGAGCCGACGACACCCGCGGTCGATCGTTTGGCAGCGCGCGGAGTCGTGTTCGACGACGCCGTGAGCACGACGTCGTGGACGCTGCCCGCGCACATGGCGCTTCTCACCGGCCTGCCCGACGCGCTGCACGGCGTGACCGACAACAGCGCGAGCCTCGACCCGGAACTGCAAACGCTGGCTGAGCTGCTGCGCGCCGGCGGATATGCGACGGCTGGATTCTTCAGCGGTCCCAACCTGCATCCGGTGTTCGGCTTCGACCAAGGGTTCGACCGCTATGTCGACTGCAGCGGTGTGAACGTTCGCGGAGACGACTTGCGCACCGCGGGCGCGCAAGGCTTTCGCGAGGCGAACCAGTCTTCGCACCACTCGGTCACGAGTCCGCAGGTGTTCGAGGAATCGGCGCGCTGGATCGAGGAGAGCGTGAAGGCGAAGCGGCCGTTCTTCGCGTTCACGCACTGGTGGGATCCGCATTACGACTACTTGCCGCCGGCGCCGTTCGATCGGATGTACGACGCGAACTACGCGGGCGCCGTGCGTGGTGTGCACCAACAAGAGAAGGACCGCGCGCTCGAAGGCGCCGACCTCCAGCACTTGAAGTCGCTCTACGACGGCGAGATCCGCTGGACGGACGAGCACATCGGCAAGCTGCTCGATCTGCTCGAGCGGCTCGGTGCCCTCGAGAACACGCTCGTCGTCTTCACGTCAGATCACGGCGAGGAGTTCTTCGAGCGCGGACGCTGGGGTCATCAGCGCACGCTCTTCGACGAGGTCGTGCGCATTCCGATGGTCATGAGCTTGCCGCGCGCGCTGCCTGCGGGCGTGCGCGTTCGCGCGCAGGCGCGCTTGCAGGACATCTATCCGACCGTCGCGGAGCTGTGCGGCCTGCGGATGCCCGGGTACATCGAAGGACGAAGCCTTCAGAGTGCGTGGCGATCGACCGCGACCGATCCCGCGGATGCACGGGTCCAATCGCTCCTTCTCGACGTTCCTTATCTCGGCGTGAAGCTCACGGGCGCGCGGACGAGCGGCGCGAAAGTCCTTTGGGACTCGACGAGCCGGAGCGGACAGAGCTTCGATCTCGTGAAGGATCCCGATGAAGCGGCGCCGAGCGAGTTCGACGAGTTGCCGAAGGGACCGCTGATGTTGATCTCCACGCTGGCCGAGATCGAACGGCGTCGCGTCGCGCTGCCCGAGCGGCCCAAAGCAATGCGAGTGAAGCTCCCGCCCGAGCTCGAAGCGGAACTGAAGGCGCTCGGTTACCTCGGCGACGATTCCGGCAAGTGACGCCTCTGCACGACGCGCCATCCGAGCGCGAGTGCGAACACGACGAGCAAGAGCTGCGGGATCCAGCTCCACAGGACGAAGGGCCGGTACCTGAGCTCGACCGCCTTCGTTCCCGCCGGGACGACGACGCCTTGGTAGAAGCCGTCGATCTCGATGGTCGCGAGTGCCGCGCCGTCCGCGCTCGCCTTCCATTGCGGATGGTATTGCTGGCTCACGAAGAGCAGCGTTTGCGCAGCGGACGGGCGGAGCTCGAATCGCAAGTGATCATCGCGGGA
>JANOFY010000603.1:0-2035 GCA_031413895.1 Planctomycetota bacterium
GCACGATTCGCGCGTCGGCGCGTCGAGCGCGAGCATCGACGGCGGCGGTGCGGCGCGCTTCCAATACGTGTACAGGCTGCGACGCCAGAGTTCCTCCGCCGCACCGCGCGCGTACACACGCGTATTGGACGCCGGCATCGCGACCTCCTCCCACAATCCGTCGGGTTGGTACGGCTTGACCGAGGGTCCGCCGAATCGCTCGCTGAGGAGTCCCGACACGTAGAGCGCGCCGTCGCGGATGGCTTCGGCGCCGAGTCGGCGGCGGGGAAAGTAGGCGAGCCATCGATTCTCCGAATCTCGCTCCGCCAGCTCCGGCCGCATGCGCGAGCTCTGCTGGTACGTGCGGCTCGTCACGAGCCGCCGCAGCATCGCGCGCGTGTCCCAACCGCTCTCACGGAACTCGACGGCCAGCCAGTCGAGGAGCTCGGGATGGCTCGGCCATTCGCCTTGCAGGCCGAAGTCCTCGCTCGTGCGCACGAGGCCCGTGCCGAAGATCGTTTCCCAGAGACGGTTGACGGCGACGCGCGCGACGAGCGGATTCTCGGGAGCGATCATCCACTGCGCGAGACCACGGCGATCGGCGGGCGCATCGGCGGGCAACATGCCGAGCGCCTTGGGAATCCCGCGCGTCACCTTGCGTTCTCGATCGGGGTGGTCGTATTGACCGCGCGTCAACACGAACGTCTCGCGCGGCGTCGCGAGCTCTTGCATCACCATCGTGCGCGCGATCCTGGACTGTACGTCCGTCAGCTCGCGCTCGAGAGCGGCGAGTCGTTCGACGCGGGCGCGGTATCCGGGCGAGAAGGCGACCTGCCACGCGCGCTGCATGCGCGGGCGCAGCTCGCTCGACAGCGCGCGCTCCGGCAGAAGTCCGGCCACGAGATCGCCGTCGAGCCGCGGCGAAACGCTCCGCGCGCGCCAGAAGAAGCCCGCCTCGCCGCCGGTGTTGACGATCTTGAAGACGACGAAGTGTCGTCCCGCGGTGAGCTCGAGCACGGTGCGGTCTTGATCGGCTGCGAGCGAGCGATCGATCTCGCGCGCGGCGACTTCCGCGCCGTCCAAGAACAAGCGGAAGCCGTCGTCGCTGCCGATCGACACGTCGAACGATTGCGGGGACGGCGCGAACACTTCGCGCGCGACATACGTGACGTCGGTTCCTTGCGACAACCCGCCGTTCAGGCGACCGTCGACGAGCGTCGGATCGTGCCGCCAGAATTGATTGCCGGAGCCGAAGTTGCGCGAGCGGTCGAGCGCGCGCTCGCTCTCGGGGCCGAACGCGGCGGCGAACGCGCTCGCACCCGAATCGGCCGGGAACGGACCGACGAGATTCCAGCGTCCGACGGCGGCCGGGAGGCGAGCCAACGTGCTCGCGGACAATCGGCCCGTCGAGATGCGCACGCGACCGAACGTGTGACCCGCGTACACCGAGCGGTACTGCAAGCGCACGACGAGTTCCGTCCCGCCCTCGAATCCAAACGGTGCGTCGGCAAGGAACAGCGCGGTACGTCCGCCGCCGTGTCGATGCGCGTCGACGGCCCAGCCGAGATCGTCGCCCGTGTCGAGTGCCTGCGTCACGGCGTAATCGCCGTCCTGCTGTTCGCGGTCGGCCCACGCCCATGTGAAGCGTACGGACTGACGCTGCGTCGGGTCGCGCAGTGAACTCGCCTCGGCGTCGATCCCGGTCAGCACGGCGTTGCCGTTTTCTGCCCGGCCGACCCGCCCTTCGAAGAAGCTCCCGTCGCCAAGCACTTCGAGAGCCAGCAGCTGCTGCTCCGTGCCCGTCGTCCGAAGCGTGATCGAGTGCTCGTCTTGATCGGGGTTGGCGCCGGACGCGAGCACCGAGCCGTCGGGCTGGACGGTGAGCGTCGTGCCATTCGCCGATCGCACCGACGCGATCGACCCCGTCTCCCAGCTCGTCCCGCTCTCGCGCGCGAGGTCGGCGAAGAACGTGGCGCGCTGTGCCGCTTCGCCGGGAAGGGACTCGTCGACGCGCGCGCGCTCTGCTTCGATCTCACGCGTCAACCGCGCGCGCTCC
>JANOFY010000604.1:0-5769 GCA_031413895.1 Planctomycetota bacterium
CACTTTTCTTCGACCCCGCCGGCAAGTCTTTGCAGATCGCTCGGGCCCGCGGCGGGGTCGAAGAAAAGTGTCTGACGCCGTATTTCGGCTGACGCCGTATTTCGGCCGTATTTCGACGCCGGCTCCGTACTCACGCCGCGCGGACAACCGTGTGCAGCCGCATGATCGCGGCGCGATCGAGCTCGAGCTCGAGTGACGGGTAGGCCTCGGAGAACTCCGCCCAGCGGAACTCGGACCAGCGCGGATCGAGGCGCAAGGGATGCGCGGCGCCGATCGTGCGGAAGCCGAACGTCCACTCGATGATCTCCTCGTCGCCGATCAACTGGCGATTCGGCATCTGGAGGTCGATCAGGTCGAGCGGGCGCAGGATCCCCGTGTCATCCATGACCTCGCGGCGGATGGCGGATTCGAGCTTCTCGCCGAAGCCGATGCTGCCCTGAATCGGCCCCCAGAAACTCTCGATGCCCTGCGCGCCGCGCAGCAGCAGGTAGTTCGGCTCCGTTCCCTTCATCTGGAACACGAAGACCTTGATCCGGTGGAGCAGCTCAGTCATCGCGGTGGGGGACGGTCCTGTCCAGCAAGATCGGGTCGCCGGTGGGACTTCCTAGAACCTTTCTTTCTATATCCTACCCGCCGATCTGTGCCCGGGCCGTGTCTGGGCCGCGCCAGCGGACGGCATGGTCGACACGTCTCAGGCAGACCATTAATGGAATGACTCGGCGCGCGACCCAAGCGTTCGTCGCGTTTGGCATGAACACGACGAATCCGGCGCGAGTGACATGACCGGCCGATCCGCGGATCGGCTCAGCGCCGCGCTCGTGACGCTCGATTCCCTCACGAATTGGGAGCGCAGGGATCGCGACGCGGGCATGCGCCACAGCGTCGATCCCGTGCGCGATCTCCTGTCCAGGATGGGCGATCCGCACCGCCGATGGCGCGCAGTCCATGTCGCGGGCACGAAGGGCAAGGGGACGACGAGCTCGCTCGTCGCCGCCGGCCTCGCGCGCGCGGGGGTGAAAGTCGGCCTCTACACTTCGCCGCACGTCGTGCGCATGCAAGAGCGCATCCGAATCGACGGTCACGACGTCTCGGACGACGCGTTCGCCGCCGCGCTCGAGCGCGCGCTTCGGGCGCGGGATTCCGCCGTGCGCGCAGCGAGCGCAGGCGCGGAGTCGACGTGGTTCGACGTGCTCACCTCCGCGGCATTCGACGTGTTCGCGGCAGCGCGCGTCGAGTGGGTGGTCGCGGAATGCGGCCTCGGCGGTCGCCTCGATTCGACCAACGTGATCGACGGCGAAGTGTGCGTGATCACGACCATCGACCTCGAGCACACCGCGGTACTCGGCAACACGCGCGCCGCGATCGCGGGGGAGAAGGCCGGGATCTTGAAGGCCGGATCGACGCTCGTCACGTCGCTGTGGCCCGATCCCGCACTGCCGCTCTCGGACGACGCAGGATCCGTCATCGAAGCGCGCGCCGTCGCGCTCGGCTGCCCCGTGCTGCGCCCCGCGCAGCGCGCCGACACGATGCTCGGCGAGAACGTGAGCCTCGCGGGGCTCGCGCTCGATGAACTGGGTCGCAAGGGAGTGGCGACGGAGGACGAGCGTCCCGTCGGGGGGTGGTTGCTCGACGCGGCGACCATCGCCGGGGCGCGCCTCCCTGGCCGCCAGGAAAGATTCGACGTACGGGGCGTGCCTGTCGTGCTCGACGGCGCTCACGTCGCATCGAGCGTCGGGCGGGTCGTGGACGAGCTCGCGCGCGAAGGAGATCTTCCCGGACGACCCGTCGTCATCCTGGCTCTCGGCCGCGACAAGGACATCGAAGCGGTCCTCAAGAAGCTCCATGGCCGAGCCGATAGGCTGCTCTGCACCAGCGTCACGACCGGACCGCTGAGAGCCGCGGAGCTCCTGGCGACCGAGGCGTTGCACATGGGACTCGAGGCGGAAACGGCCTCCGATCCAGCGCACGCCTTGGCTCGCGCACTCGAACTCTGCAGCGACGGCGGCTGGGTGTTGGCGATTGGATCCTTCTATCTGGCTGGCTCCATTCGGTCCCTGATCGCACCCGATCCGAACCCGCAGTCGAAGAAACCACGATGCTGACGATTGTCTCGGATCTCTTGCTGACCGATTCGTTCCTGATCAAAGGGAACATCGAGAACAAGTACACACGCCTCTCGCAAATCCTCGATGAGCACCGCAAGTACTTCCTCAAGGTCCGCGACGCGACGCTCGTCGACCTGAACAGCTGCGAGCGCATCACGACGCCGCTCCTGCACGTCAACGTCGACGAGATCCTGCTCGGGCACGAGTTCCTCGACAGCGGCGGCGACCAGCACCAGAAGGAGCTCGCCAAGAACCAGCTCCTGCACCGCGTGCGCGTGTTCTACACCGGCGCGCTCAACATCGAGCTGGGCGGCGAGGTTCGTCCGGGGTCGTACGAGGCCGACGATCGCACGTCGCGCCGCTTTTTCATCATGCGCAACCCCGTCGTGCGCGGGTTCAACGACCGCGGCGACCAGGATCTCAAGCTGCTGACGAAGCTGCCGTACGCGATCCTGAACAAGCTGCGCCTGTCGTACATCTACGACTTCAACTGAGCGCTGCGGCGCCGGTATCCAGCGCCGTGTGAACGCGGCCGCTGCGCGGACTCGGTACGCGGTCTTTGCGCCGCATCCTTGGCCGGCACACAATGACCCGCGATGAGCGCGGGCGAGAATTCAGGCCAAGTCGCAGCTTCCGCTCCGGCGGCCGTACACGTGCGTTCGAAGGAGCACTGGATCGTGCTCGTCGGTGCGTTCGTTGCGCTGACCTTGTTCATCGTGCTCGGCTTCGTCGTGCAACCCGATGCGCGCGGCTTCGGCACGCACGAGCAGCTCGGTCTGCCGTCCTGCAAGCTGATGGACTGGACCGGAGTGCCGTGTCCGGGTTGCGGAGTGACGACGTCGGTCGCGTTCGCGGCGCGCGGACACGTGTTCGATGCGCTGCGGACGCAGCCGTTCGGGCTGGTCGTCGCGTTGACGATCGTCGCGCTCCCGGTGTGGGCACTCGCGCTGCACTTGAACGGGCGGGATCTGTACCGCGCATTGCAGTCTCGCCAAACCGCCAAGATCGGCATCGTGCTGGCTGTGCTGCTCGGGCTGGCGTGGATCTACAAGCTCGTCGCGGTGCTCGGACCCCGCTTCTGACAGAGCATGCAGAGTAGTGGTGGCTGCCGTCTTGAGGTCACAGTTTGTGATCTCAAGACGCACACCCAGCCTTCGCCGAATTCCCCCGGCGTTTGCATCGGATTCCATGCAGCCGCCGATCCCGGCGGACAGGGTCACGGGCTCGGATCGTCGTCTTCATCCTGACCACCCAACTCGCCCCGCTCGTCCAGCATCTCCACGTAGCTCGCGTACCGGCTCGCCGCGAGGTCGCCACGGTCGACCGCATCGAACACGGCGCAATCGGGCTCGTGGTCGTGCGTGCAGCTTGGAAAGTGGCAGCGTGATTGGAACCGCGCGAACTCGGGGAACAGGTCGCGCAAGTTCTTGGTCGGTACGTCGTGCACACGGAACGTGCGGATCCCGGGCGTGTCGACGACATAGCCGCCCATCTGCAATGGGAACATCTGCGAGAACGACGTCGTGTGCTTGCCCGTGTCCCAGTACTTGCTGATCTTGCCGGTCTTGAGCTTCAAGCCCGGCTCGATGCAGTTCAGCAGGCTCGATTTTCCCGCGCCCGACGCGCCGTAGACGATCGACACCTTGTCCTTGAGCACCGCGCGCAGCTCGTCGATCCCGCGTCCGTCGAGCGCGGAGGTCTTCAGCACGGCGATCGGGATCCGCTCGTACGTCTCCTGGAGCGCCGCGATCTCGTCCTCCTCCGCGAGGTCGATCTTGTTCAGCACGAGCGACGCCGGAATCTGCTGCCACGTGCAGGCCGCCAGGATGCGGTCGGTGCGAGTGCTCGAAAAGCCGGGCTTCGCCATCGAAGCGACCACGAGCATTTGATCGACGTTCGCGACGAGGACCTGCTCGCGCGGATCGTGCGACGACGCCGTGCGTGAGAGCCAGTTGCGTCGCGGCAGAACGCGCTCGAGGCTCGCCGGCGACGTCGCTTCGTCGATCTCGACCTCGTCGCCCACCGCAACGGGATTCTTCTGCACGCCGTCGAACAAGATGCCGCGCGGCGCGACCATCAGCACGCGGCCTTCGCAGTCCACGTGGCAGACTTTCGCGTCGGTGCGAATCACGCGGCCGATCTTGAGGGGTGCCATGTCGTCGGCGCAAACGTCGCGCGCGCGGATGCTATAACACGGACGGATGACCGCTGACACACCCATTCGTTCGAAGCAGAACCCGATCATCAAGCGAGTTGGTGCGGTGCGCGCGGGGCTCGAGCCGCAGACGGTGATCCTCGAAGGCGACCGACTCGTCCTCGATGCGCTCGACGCGGGCGTGACACTCGAGATCGTGCTCGTCGGCGACGATCGAGCAGAGCTCGCGGTCGAGCTCATGCGGCGACGACAGACCGTGCATCTCGTCGACAGCGAGTTGATGGGGCGCATCAGCGGGCTGAAGACCTCACCGGGAAGCTTGGCACTGTGCGCAGCACCGGCGTCCGTTGCGCTCGATCGTCTGCCGACCGATGCAACGACGCGCATTCTCGTCGTGGCGGGCGTCGCCGATCCCGGCAACTTGGGCGCGCTCGCGCGATCGGCCGAGGCGTTCGGCGCTCGAGCGCTCGTCGTCGCACGCGGTGGTGCGAGTCCGTGGAATGAGCGCGCGGTTCGAGGTTCGATGGGCAGCCTGCTGCGATTGCCCGTCGCCCACGGACTCGACGCGGAGGCGATCGCAGCGACGCTCTCATCGCGAGGCGTGCGACAGGTGTACGCCGCGACGCGCGGTGGCGCCGATGCTCATCGCTTCGACTGGCGAGGACCGCTCGCGATCTGGGTGAGCGGAGAAACCGGCGCACTGCCGACTGCTCGGCGCGATTTCGAAAGCGTCACGATCCCGATGACGCCGAGCGTGGAATCCCTGAACGTCGCGGTCGCGGCGGCGATTCTGCTCTTCGCGAGTGGACGGACGCGAGGCGCGAGCGATGGCTGAAGGCTTGTTCGACGCATCCGAGCACACGCGCGAAACCGTCTCGAGCGATGCGGTCGCGCGCGACGCGCCGCTCGCCGAGCGCATGCGGCCGCGCACGCTCGAAGAGTTCGTCGGACAGGAACACCTCGTCGGCGAAGGGCGCGTGCTCGAGCGCGCGCTGCAAGGTTCGCTCGCGCAAAGCTTGATCCTGTGGGGTCCTCCGGGGAGCGGCAAGACGACGCTCGCGCGGCTGATCGCGTCGAAGAGCCAGATGCACTTCGTGCCGTACTCGGCGGTCTTTTCGGGGATCAAGGAGATCCGCGCCGTCATGATGGCCGCGGAGGGCGATCGACGGCGAACGCAGCGCAAGACGCTGATCTTCGTCGACGAGATCCACCGCTTCAACAAGGCGCAACAGGATGCGTTCCTGCCGCACGTCGAACGCGGCGACATCGTGCTCATCGGCGCCACGACCGAGAACCCGTCGTTCGAGATCAATAGTGCGTTGCTCTCGCGGATGAGCACGGTGATCCTGCAGGTCCTTCGACCTGAGGAAGTCGTGCGGATCCTGCGGCGAGCGATGGAGGACCCGGAGCGCGGGCTCGCCCGCGTCCACGCGCAGGTCCGCCGGGTTGAGCACCACGTCGTCGATGGCGTCGGCCTCCGGCAGCACCGCGATCGTGCAGGCCGAGGTG
>JANOFY010000605.1:0-9439 GCA_031413895.1 Planctomycetota bacterium
GAGGGCGACCTGCGCATCGTCGAATCGTATTTCGACCCGTACGAGCCCGCGCGCACGCTCTACACGCTCGATCGCGAAGTCGACGTCGCGAACTTTTCGTGGCGTCGCGACGAGAGCGGCGCGACGCAGACGCTCGACTCGATCTTCCTCACGTTCGAGGATCCGTGGTTTCCGGAGCGCCGCAACCAGGGCCGCGCAGACGTCAACGAAGTCGGGCGCGTTCCGCCGTACACGTACTGGCTGCAGGACGAGCCGAGCCCGCTCGTGTACATCGTGCCGGGGCTCGGTGGACACCGCGAGAGCAACTCCGCGCTCGGACTCGCCGAGATCGCCTTCCAGCGCGGCAACTCCGTCGTCGTGATCTCGAATCCCACGAACTGGGAGTTCATCGAGTACGCCTCATCGGTCGACTTGCCCGGCTACGTGCCCGTCGACGCGCGCGATCTGCACCGCGCGCTCACGGCGATCGATCACGAGATGGAGCGACGCAACCCGGGCACGTTCACATCGAAGCGTCTCGCGGGCATCTCGATGGGTGCGTTCCAGACGCTGTTCATCGCGGCGGACGAGAACGCCGCGAGCCGGGAAGGGATGATGGTGTTCGACGCGTACCTCGCGATGGACGTCCCTGTCAGCCTCGAACACGCGATGCACCAGCTCGATCGGTTCTACAACGCGCCGCTCGAGTTCCCGGCGCAGGAACGCGAGCAGAAGATCAACGAGATCCTCGCCAAGGTGCTGTATCTCGGCGAGGGCGATCTCGCGCCCGGGATCGAGCTCCCTTTCACGAAGCTCGAGGCGGAGTTCTTGATCGGACTCTCGTTCCGGATGGACCTCCAGTTCGTGATCGTCCAGACGCAAGAGCGACACGACATGGGCGTGCTCCAAACGAAGCGGTCGAAGCTGCAGCGCGCGCCCGTCTTCCGCGAAGCATCCGAGTACTCGTACATGGAGTTCATCTACGCGTTCCTGTTGCCGTACTACGCGACGCGCGACAGCCAGATCACGTTCGACGAGGTCGGCGCGCGCACGTACTTCGAGCGCTGCGATCTGCACTCGATCGCCGAGGGACTGCGCGCGAACGACAAGGTCCGCCTGTTCGCGAACGAGAACGACTTCCTCCTGCGGCCGGAGGACATCGCCTGGCTGCGCGATCTGCTTGGAGACCGCGCGCACTTCTTTCCCGCCGGAGGTCACCTGGGAAACCTGCACCGCAAGACGATCCAGGAGATCATGCAGAGCACGATGGAACAGGCGGCGAGCAACTCAAGTTGAACTTTTTTCAGTGGGCTCGCGCTCTATCCTGTGCGCATGTTCACACTCGCCCTGCTGCTCGCCTTCGCCCAAGCCACGACCACGGCTCCTCGGGAAGAGGAGCAACCGGTCGTCGAATGGCTGCGCACCGCCGCCGTGTCGCTCCCGGAGCGAGAGCCCGTGCCGGCCGCGATCGACAAGGTGTTCGCGGACGTGCGTGTCGTGGGCCTGGGTGAAGCGACGCACGGCCAGCACGAGTCGTTCGAGCTGAAGCGCAAGCTGACGATGCACCTCGTGAGCAAGCACGGCTTCCGGATCGTCGCGTACGAAGCCAGCGGCGCGCTGGCGCGTGCGTGCGACGACTACGTCGCAGGCCGCAGCGCGGACGCGAGCGCCGCGCTACGGGGCCTCGGCATGATGATCTGGATGATCCAGGAGAACGCGGCGCTGCTCGACGAACTGCGCGCGTGGAATGCCGCGGCGGCGCCGGCGGACCGCGTGCGCTTCGTCGGCGTCGACGTGCAGGACGCGGTCGCGACTTGTGACAGGCTCCACGCGCTCCTCGAAGGCCCCGCGCCGGAGCTCGCCGCGCGCGCGAAGCCCTTCGGATCACGCATCGAAGAGGCGCGCACGACGCTGTACTCCGGAGACGCTGTTCCGTTCGACGCGCTGTGGGCTGAGGTCGAAGCACTGCGCGCCGACGTGGAGAGCGCGCACCAGGACATCACGTCGAAGTCGTCGAACGCCGTCGCAGCGGAAGCTCTCTCGCGCGCACGCGATCTCTCGCGCTGCATGAGCGCTGCGCGCATGGCACCGGGCCGCGATCAAGCGATGGCCGAAGTGCTCCTCGAGGAACTCGCGCGCGACGGCGAATCCGCGCGCGCGGTGCTCTGGGCCCACAATGGACACGTGACGAAAGGCCCGCTGCGTTACATGCAGATCGAGGATCCGGGCATGGGCGGCGTGCTGCGGAAGAGCCTTGGCGACCGCTACTACGCCGTCGGGTTCCTCTTCGGCGCGGGAGAGTTCGGCGCGCTCGCGAACGATCCGCAGCACGGATGGCGTTTCCAGAGCTACGCGATCCCCGAAGCTCCGCCGGGTTCGTTCGAGGCGCCGTTCGTCGCCGCGAAGCTCGGCACCGCATTCGTCGACTTGCGCAGCGCTCCGTCAGAGGGTCCGCTCGCACGCTGGCTCGATGAAGGTCACGGACAACGCTGGTTCGGCGGCTACAACATTCCGAAGGACGTGGAGATCACGAGTCGCGACGCCTCGACGTTGCAGGCGACCTTCCCACGCGTCGACTTCGACGGCGTCGTCTTCCTCGCGCGCACCACGCCCGCGCGACCCGTGGGCCCGAAATGAGTGGCCCCGCGCGTTCGACGTGTCGGCTCAGTTCATGAACGCGCCGCCGTTCATGTCGATTCCCTGGCCCGTCACACCGCGCGCGTCAAGCGAGATCAGCCACGCGACGAGGCCCGCGACGTCCTCCGGCTCGCTCATGCGACCGAGCGGCACGGCTTGCATCGCGATGCGATGCGCTTCCTCGCGCGACGTCTTCATCGCTCCGGCCATTCCGTCGAGTCCCTCGTGCGCCATCTCCGTGTTCACCCAACCGGGGCACACCGCGTTCACTTGGACGTTCCGAGGAGCGAGCTCCGCCGCGAGCGACCGCACGAGACCGAGGAGCCCGGCTTTCGACGCGCAGTAGCCGCTGTAGCCGGGCACGCCGATCCGCGCCAGGATCGAGGAGATCACGACGAGGTGTCGCGCCGATGGACCCTGCGCTAGATGTCGCTCCGCGGCGCGGAGGCACGCGTACGTCCCCGTCAAGTTCGTCGCGATGAGATCGTCGAATCGATCCTGCGCACCGCTCGCGTTGGGACCCCCGATGCCGCTGTTCGCAACGAGCGCGTGGATCGGACCGCTCTGCTTCGCCGCCTCGTCGAAGCGCCGATCGACGGCCGCGCGGTCGCGCACGTCGAGGGCGAGCACGAGCGGCTGCGCGGCATTCTCCCGCGCGATCTCGTCCGCGGTCGCCTGCAGGCGCGTCTCGTTCCGCGCCAGCAGCGAGAGCCGCGCTCCCTCGCGTGCCAATCGAAACGCGATCGCGCGTCCGATCCCGGTGCCGGCTCCCGTGACGACGATGTGCTGACCCGCGAGGCGGTCGCTCCCCCGCGCCACGATCAGTGACCTTGGGCCTCGAGCCAACGCTCGACGTCGATCGCCGCCATGCAGCCCGAACCCGCGGCGGTCACCGCTTGTCGATACACCTTGTCCATCACATCGCCGCACGCGAACACGCCTTCGACGCTGGTGTACGTTCCGCGCTCGACACGGATGTAACCCGTGGGATCCATCGCGATCTGACCCGCGAACACCTTGGAGTTCGGCTCGTGGCCGATCGCGATGAAGACGCCGTCGCACGCGAGCTCGCTGACCTCGCCGTTCTGCGTGTCGCGCAGCCGTACGGCGCGCACCTTCTGCTTGCCCTCGACCGAGAGCATCTCCTCGATCTCCTTGTTGAGCAGCCACTCGATCTTGGGGTTCTTCTGGGCCCGATCGAGCATGATCTTCGACGCGCGGAACTCGCCGCGCCGGTGGACGATCGTGACGGTGCTCGCGAAGCGCGTGAGGTAGTTGGCTTCCTCCATCGCCGTGTCGCCCCCGCCGACGACGAGCACCTTCTTGCCGTTGAAGAACGCTCCATCGCACGTAGCGCACGCGGAGACGCCGTGCCCCATCAGCTGCAGCTCGCTCGGCAAGCCCAGGAGTCGCGCGCTCGCCCCCGTCGAGAGGATCACCGCGCGCGCTTGGAACGTGTCGAAGTCCGTTTTCAACTGGAACGGACGGCGCTTGAAGTCGACTTCGATGATCTGCTCGAAGCGGATCTCCGTTCCGAAGCGCTCGGCCTGACGCTGGAAATCGGCCATCATCTTCGGACCGAGCACGCCCTCGGGATACCCGGGATAGTTCTCGACGTCGGTCGTGATCGTGAGTTGGCCGCCAGGTTGCAGGCCTTGGAACAGCAGCGGCTTCAAGTTCGCGCGCGCGGCGTAGATGGCGGCGGTGTATCCCGCCGGACCGGAACCGATGATGACGACGTCTCGGATTTGGTTCATAGGAGAGTCTGGAGCAAAGGGGCGAGCAGTGTAGGCTGTGCGCCCAACGGGGCGCCAACGCAAACACCCCGTCCGCACCACACGAGCTGCACCATGCCGGGACCGCGCGTCTTCACCGTCGAGGAAGTCACGGCGCTCATCCCCAAGCTCGAAAAGCTCTTCGAGCGCACGGACACCGTTCGAGGACGACTCAAGACGCTCACGATCCGCATCAACGCCCTCGAGATGATCTGGGGCAGCAAGGTGCAGGAAGAATCGAATCCCGACCACGGCGAGTTTCAACACCACCTGGCCGAGATGAAATCGAACCAGGAAGAGTTCGAGCGCTACACGAAGGCCGTCGCGAAGCTCGGCGGTCAGGTGAAGAGCACGGAGCCGCCGCTCGTCGACTTCTACGGTGTGCGCGACGGGCGCCTGATTTTCTGGTGCTGGACGCGCGGCGAGACGCTCGTGAACCACTGGCACCACCTCGACCAGGGTTTCGCAGAGCGCCAACCGATTTGAGCACGCCGGCGAGGCGAAAACCGTGAGCCAAGACACACGCGCGAACGACGGAGCGCTCGCCGAGCGCTGGTTGCCGCGCCTCGAAGCGCTCTGTCGAGACGTGCGCGAAGTGACGCGGCGCACGATGGCCGACGCGCTCACCGCCGGCGACGAATCGAGTGTTGCCCGACCCGTCGGTCAAGGCGCGGGCGACGTCACGTACGGGATCGATCGCGCAAGTGAACGGGTATTGGAGCGCTGGCTCGAGACCACGGCGCGCTCACAGCCGGTCTCGCTCCTCACGGAGGACGCCGGTTGGCGCCACATGGCGCCGTCCTCCGGCGGAGCTCGTGACGTCGACCACTTCGATCACGGCGGGCCGCGCATCGTCGTCGATCCGATCGACGGCACGCGCAACTTGATGACGGATCTGCGATCGGCGTGGACCGTGCTCGGCGTGGCGGGTCCCGGCGCGGCGGAGCCGCGCATGTCCGACGTCATCGCCGGAGTCGTATGCGAGATCCCCGACTCGCGTGCGGCGCGCGGGCGCGTGCTGTCGGCCGTGCGCGGCGGACCGTGCTGGCTTCGCGACGAACCGCTCGCGGGTGGAGCGTCCGCGGAGCGCCGCGAGCTGCGCACGGGCACGGAAGCGCGCGTCGATCACGGATACTTTCCGTTCTTCAAGTACCTAGCCGATCTGCGTCCGGCGATCAGCGCGATCGAAGCGCGCTTCTTCGAGCGGCTCAGGGCGCACGAAGCCGCGGACGTGCGCAACTGCTACGACGATCAGTACATCTCGAACGGAGGTCACCTGGCGCTCCTCGCGCTGGGCACGTACCGCATGATCGCCGACCTGCGCGCTCACGTCGCGGCGCTGCGCGGCCGTCCGACGATGACGACGAAGCCGTACGACATCGCGGGAGCGGTGATCTGCGCGCGCGCCGCGGGCTGCGTGATCACGGACGCCCTCGGCCGCGAGCTCGACTTCCCGATCGACGTCGCGACGCCGATCAGCTTCGTCGGTTGGGTCAACGGAGCGACACGCGATCGCTTGGCGCCGCACCTGGCCAGCGCCTTACAGGGCGCCTAGCCCTTGTCGCGCGCGACGTCGAAGCGCTGGAGCATCAGTCCGCCAAGGAGAACGAGCAGCGCGTCGACCGCGAGAAGACACGTCCACCCCACGGCGCCCCCGATCCACAGCGCGGTCTCGTCGTAATCGAACGAGCCGTTCACGACGTAGTAGGCCAGCACCGCCGGTCCGCCCGCGACGACCGCGACGATGCCGAGCAGGACGAGCCGCAGCAGCATCAGCACGACCGAGCGGCCCATGTGCTGCAGCGCGCCTTCCTGCCCGGGTGAATACCGTACCGGCGAGAAGAGGAACACCGCGTTGTCGAGCGCGACCCACGCGAACGTCACCAGCGGTTGCAGCGCGAGCACGGCGAAGATCGCCGGATGGAACGCTGAGGTGAGGACCGCGCGCAGCAAGATGCCCGCGTAGAGCGCGCCCGACACGAGCAAGACCTCCGGTAGAAGCGTCGCCAGGAAAACGAGCGTCGGCCGCACCGGCCAGGCCTTGATCTGCTCCATCAGCTCGAGGTCGGTGCGAAAATCGAAGCGCAGTCCGGCGCACAGATAGAACGTCCCGATGACCGCGAGCATCGCCGCGCCGGCGATGACCTCGGTCGCCGTCGAACCATCGAAGGCCAGCGTCATCATCATCGTGACGAGCGCCACGACGCCGGCCGACACGAGCAGCGTCCCGCGCGCCTTGCGCACGATCGACGCGAGCTTCAGCCACGCGATCGCGCCGAAGCCGCCGCGGCCGAAGATCCACGGCAGATTCCAGCCGAGCGTGCGCTTCGACGCCACACCACCGCTCGCACCGAACGCGCCGCGGCGCACGCGGTTCAGCTTCTTCGCGACATCCGCCGACGTCGCGAGAGAGAGCTCGCGAAAGTCGACTGGAATGCGCGCGGTCAGCTCGAAGCCCACGTACCAGATCACGGCACACACGCAGAGCCAGGAGAAGAACGTGACGGCGTCGCTGGCCGTGATCATCGCCGCCCAGGGCCGCAGCGGCAGCAGCACGGCTCTCACGAGAGGCAGCTCCATCAGCCCATCGATCGAGGCGCCGTGCGGCAGCCAATCGCGCAGCATCGTGGCGAGGTCTCCAGCGGCCCCGCCGCCGACCACGAGGGTTCCTGTCGCGGCGATGAGAACGGCCGCGAGGATCCATGAAATCGCCTTCAGCGGCAGCCGCGACGAGATTCCCGCGATGCGATTCTCGGCGTCCCCGAGAAGAAGCGCCGAGGCCTGACCGACAATCGGCAGCGTCAGCATCGTGACCATCACTCCGATGAAGCCGAATGCCGCGACCGGCATGCGGCGGGCGGTCATCGCTCCGAAAAGAACGCCGGCGAAGATCGAACGCAGCAAGTTGATCAGCAGGCGGTAGCGCACGAGATCACCGCGTGCGATCGGCGACGAGAAACAGCGCTCGATCTCCTCCTTCGGCAGGTAGAGACCGCGGTGACTGAACGATCCGACGATCGTCATCACGACGAGCAAGAGAAGCCCCGCGTGCGTCCAGAACGCCGTGAGTTCGAAGCTCGCCGGCTCCGCGCGCGGGAATCGATTCCCGAACAGGAGTCCGCCGGCCCACAGGACCATCAAGCCCAGGCCCAGGATCATGAAGATCCAACCCGTGGGCCGCTTGAGCCGGCGCACCTGCTGGCGGATCCCGGCGCGGATCTTCAGCCGGATGAGCAGATGCAGCGCGGGATGACCGAACATCGTGCGGCTGCGCGCAACGCTACTCGAGCGTCCGCTCTGCTGGCTGCACAGCCGCGCTCGCGCCGGTCGAGTTCGCGACGGCCGCGCTCCCGATGGCCGGATCCGCGGTGACGGCGAGGAATATCTCTTCGAGGCTGCTGCCTTCGCTCGCGCGCAAGCTCGAGCGCGCTTCCGCGAGCGTGCCGGCGAACACTTTCTGGCCGCGATCGAGGATGAGCAAGCGGTGCGCGAGCTCTTCGATCAGCTCGAGCAAGTGCGACGAAAGGATGACCGCGGTGCCCTCCCGCGCCAGTTCGCGGATCGCTTCCTTCGCCGAGCGTATGCCGCGCGGATCGAGGCCCGAGAGCGGCTCGTCCATCAGCACGACGCCCGGGCGGTGCAGCCACGCGCAGCAGAACGCGAGCTTCTGCCGCATCCCGCGCGAGAGCTCGCCGCCGAGCGCGTTGCGTTTCTCGACGAGTTCAAATCGGCCGAGCAAGTGATCGGCGCGCGGCTGCCAATCGGCGACGTCGTACAGCGCCGCCGTGAAGCGCATGTGCTCGATCACCGTGAGACTGTCGAAGGGCTGCGGATCGTCGGGGATCCAGGCGAGCTCCCGTTTGGCGCGGACCTCGGCCTCCTGCATGTCGAGACCGCGCACGAGCACGCGCCCGTGCTTGACCGGCAGCACGCCGGCGATCGAGCGCAGCGTGGTCGTCTTCCCGGCGCCATTCGGACCGACGAGGCCCAGGATCTCGCCCGGCGCGACCGAGAACGAGAGATCGATGACAGCCTGCGCGCCCTCGTAATTCTTCGACAAGTGCTCGACGAGAAGCGCCGGCGCGACCGTGACCGCCGCTGGCGGCGAATCGGGTGTGGAGAGCGGTGAGTTCACGCGGGAAAAACTAGGGAGTCGCGAGCGGGCGACCTGCGCCGGGGTGGAGATCACGCGCCGCGTGCCCGATACTGTCGGCGTGGCCAGCATAGCCTGCGCCCGGAAAGAGTTCTCCATGTCGCAACCTTCCTCTCCGTCCGATTACTCGCGCCGCGGATTCTTGGCCGCGAGCATAGCGGCGCCGATTCTGATGAGCGCTCAGTCGGGGCACGGACAATCCGGCACGCCACCCGCTGCGCCGCCCACTGCGCCACAGGGATCGACCGCGCAAGGTGAACGCAAACCAGCCGACGCCACACCCGCGCCGGCCGGACCGTTCGAGCTCGCGCCGCTGCCGTGGAAGCAAGAAGCGCTCGCGCCGCACATCTCAGCCGACACGGTCGGCTTCCACTACGGTCGCCACCACAAGGGCTACGTCGATCGCCTCAACAAGCAGGTCGAGGGCAAGCGCTACGCGAACATGACGCTCGATCAAGTCATCGCCGCGACGATGACCGACGACGCCGAGGTCGCGATCTACAACAACGCCGCCCAAGCGTGGAATCACACGTTCTTCTGGAACAGCCTCACGCCCAAGGGCGGCGGGGAACCGCCGGCACGCCTCGCCGACCGAATCAAAGCCGACTTCGGCAGCTTCGACGAGTTCAAGAAGCAGCTGAGCGACGCCGCGCTGAATCAGTTCGGAAGCGGCTGGGCGTGGGTCATCGTCCAAGACGGCAAGCTGCGCGTGGTGAAGACAGGCAACGCCGCGTCACCGATGGCGCGCGGAACAAAGCTGCTCCTGACGATCGACGTGTGGGAGCACGCCTACTACCTCGACTACCAAAACCGACGGAACGAGTACGTGAAGGCCCTGATCGACAACCTGCTGAACTGGGAGTTCGCGCTCGCGAATTTGGCCTGAACCAGGCGA
>JANOFY010000606.1:0-1961 GCA_031413895.1 Planctomycetota bacterium
CGAGCGCGGCGACGAGGCCTGCGAGCAGCGCCGACGACCAGCGCGTCCGCGTGTTCGGCATCGCGAGGTACATGAACGCGAAGCTGCCCCACAGCGCGAGAACGGGCGCAGCGGCGAAGACGTACTCGAGGATCGGCGCCAAGCCGAGCTGCTGTCCGAGATTCGTCTCCATCGCGCTGGCCTGAGCCGCGGTCGTCAGCGCGGTCGCGGTGAGCACGAACAGCGGCGCGACGAGCGTCATCGCGAGGTAGTCGGTGATCTTGCGCACGAGCGAGCGCGCACGCGGTGCACTCCAGATCACGTTGAACGAGCGCTCGACCGCTCCGAGCAGGTTGATGACCACGTACGCGAGGAACACGAGCCCGAAGACTCCCAGGCTCGCTACGTCCGTCTGCGCGACGAAGTCGAGCACGCGCGCGATCGCCGTGCGCATCTCGTGCGAGCTCTCGCTCTGGAACGCGACCGGCCCCGCGGCGGCGACGGGGCCGAACGTGCGATCGAGGAACGGGTTGATGCTGGTCTCGATCAACCGCTCGTGGAGCCCGAAGCCCTTGGTGACGGAGAACGAGAACGCGAGCAGCGGAACGAGCGAGAGAACCGTGATGTAGGTCAGCGCGCGCGCGCGCAGCGTGCACTGGTCGGCGGCGAAACCGCGCGCCGAGAGCACGACGAGCCGCAGGGTCCCGCGCAAGAACGCGCGGACGGTGGAAACCTCGCGGTCGATCCACAGGTCGTGCTCGACGAGCGCGCGCCAGCGCTCGATGTTTCGCCACGAGAGCGGCGTCCGCTGCGAACTCACGGCGCCCTGGGCGGACGATCGGCTGGATCCGAACATGCGGCGCAGAGTCTAGCAGGCTGGGATCGCCCGCCTGAAGCTCGCACTGCGCGTCTCGCTCACCAACTCACGACCGCGCGCGTTAAAACGACGAGCGGCGTGAACGGCGGCAGGTCGGCCACGTGCCGTGAGGGCATCCGTTCAGCGCGACAGCCAGCGCGCAACACACGCCAGCACGTCCGCAAGTTCGATGCTGTCGCGCCGATCCTCGAACAGGTCGGGGAGCGGCGGTGCCGCGCCTGACTGCGATCGCTCCAGGCGCGCGATCGTGCGCGCCGCGTCGCGCTCGCGCGCGCGCACGAGTCCTCCTTCACGCACGAACTCGAGGATCCGCTCGAGCTCCGAGTGATCGAACCACACGCCGTGATTCTTGCAGACGTCGATCAGGATTCCGGACGAGCCGCCGAAGTTCTTGCGCGTCATGCGATCGTCGCAACGGATGCACGGCAGGTACACCGGCCCGCTGCTCGCCGACGACCCAGGCCGTGCTCGACCGCCCTCCGCGAGCGCAGTCAGCACGGCGCTCGCGGACTCCGTCTTGTCACACAGCGATTCCAGCACACCGGGATCGAGCCACAGCCCCGCGCAGCTCTTGCACTCGATCAGGTTCACATGGCCGAGGGCGCGCGAGCGCAGCGCGCCCGCGCAACGCGGACAACTCTTGTCCTCGGCGGCCGCCGCGATCGCTTGCGGTGTGATCGCGACGCCGCAGTCCATGCAGTACCTCGCTCCGGTGAGCATGCGCGCGTAGCACACGGGGCAGATCTCGGAGAGGCCGCGATCTTCCAGCGTGATCTCGCCGTTGCAGTACGCGCAGGCGCGCGCGTCGACGCTCAGCGCACCGCCGCACGCGCCGCAGCGGCGCGGACGAGGCGCGCGCGCGACGCGGTGCACGATCTCGATGCGGTCTCCACATTCGCAGCGCAGCCGTTCGCCGGTCGCAAGATGACTGGCGTCGTACTGCCGGCCGCACACACGGCACGCGACGAGCATCCGCGGCGCGGGGCGCGAGTCGCGACCCGGCGGGAGCACATGCGCGCCTGCATCCATGCCCCGCGTATCGGCCCTGCGGGCCACCCGGGATGAGAAAAGAGAGGACGGCCGCGCCACCGCGCAGCCGTCCGTT
>JANOFY010000607.1:0-20199 GCA_031413895.1 Planctomycetota bacterium
GGGAGGGTCGATCCTTCGTCGCACGGCACGGGCAGCCCACAGCGGACCAGCAACGCGAGGATCCCGGCGGTCTTCAGCGCCAGCGTCTTTCCACCCGTGTTCGGTCCCGTGAGGATCAAGAGATCGAAGTCGGCGCCGAGACGCAGGTCGATCGGCACGACCCGCGCCAGCCGCCCGAGTCGTTCCTCTTCGACGAGCAGTGGGTGCCGCGCGCCGCGCAGCAGGAGTCCGGGCGGAGCGCCCTTGTCCCCGGCGAGGAACGGCACGCGCGCGCGAGACACACCGCCTTCCGTCGCGTACCGCGCCCCGATCGCCGCGACCTCGAGTTCGCCGATGCGATCCGCGGCGCGCCCGATGTCCGCCTGGGCGAGCAGGAGGCTGCGCGTCAACTCGAGCAGGATCCGCTCGACCTCGCGCCTCTCGTCCGCGGCGCACTCCGCCTGCCGATTGCCGAGCAAGACGACCTCGCGCGGCTCGACGAAAACGCTCTCGCCGCTCTGCGAGCGATCGTGCACGAGGCCCGGCACGCGGCCGGCGCTCTTCGCGCGCACCGCGAGAACCGGTCGACCCGACCGGCGGTGCACGCTCTGATCCGAGAGCACGGACTTGATCTCGGGACGCGCCATGATCGCGCGCAGCGCGCGATCGATCGCGTGCGCGGCCTCAGCGGATTGCTTGCGCAGGCGCGCGAGCAGCGGCGAAGCGCCGTCGCGCACGCGGCCGCGTTCGTCCACGATCGTCTCGATCTGTTCGAGGAGCGGAGCGAGGTCCGGCAGGTCGCGCGCGAGCGCGGCGCACGCGGGCAGATCGCGCTCGTGCGCGGAGAGCCAGTCCCCGATGCGACCTGCTGCGAGGAAGAACTCGCGCAGCGCGATGAGCGGCTCCTCCTCGAGCGCGCGTCCGGCGGTCCGTGCGTGAGCGAGCGCGGCCATCGGGTCGCTGACGCCGGCGAGGTTCGGGAGCTCACCCGTGCGCGCGCACCCGATCATCTCGCGCACACGTGCCAGGGAAGCGCGCGCCTCCGTGTCGGAGAGCGGTGCTCGCTCCCGTAGCGCGCGCAAGCCGAGCGACGTCCACGCGAAACGCTCGAAGAGCGCGCGCACGGCCGCGAACTCGAGGGCGCGCGCGGCGTACGCCTCGAGTTGCCGCGCGCGTGCCTCGGCGGCCTCCGGTTCGATCGCGCGGCGCTCTGGATTCTCCATGAGGTGTGGGCCACAGCCTACCGGGAGCAGCCTCCACGTCGTGCCAGCTGGATGCGGATCGGCGGCGCCCCTAGACTTCGGAGCGCAGAGTCCCGACGCGCCTAGACGGAACACCCCCATGACTGAACTCACGAACAACTCCGGACGCTTCGAGACCCGCGCCATCCACGCTGGACAGGAGCCCGACGCCGACAACGGCGCCGTAATGACGCCGGTGTACTTGACGAGCACCTACAAGCAGGACGCGCCGGCAAAGCCGCGACAAGGTTACGAGTACTCGCGCACGTCGAATCCGACACGAACGGCGCTCGAGCAGAACCTCGCGTCGCTCGAGAGCGCACGCTGGGCACTGGGGTTCAGCTCCGGGCTCGCCGCCACCAACGCACTGATGGACAGGCTCGTCCCCGGCGATCACGTCGTGGCGGGGAACGATCTGTACGGCGGCACGTACCGCTTGTTCACGAAGGTGTTCGAGCGCTACGGCATCCGCTTCACGTTCGTCGACACCACGGATCTCTCGGCCGTCGAGCGCGCGATCGAGGAGAAGACGCGCTACGTCTACGTCGAGACGCCCACGAATCCGCTGCTGCGGATCAGCGACATCGCGGCGATTGCGCGCCTGGCGCACGCGAAGAAGAAGCTCGTGATCGTCGACAACACGTTTGCGACGCCCTATCTGCAAAGGCCGCTGGAGCTGGGCGCCGACATCGTGCTCCACTCGCTGACGAAGTACCTCGGCGGACACTCGGACGTCGTCGCGGGCGCACTCGTCGGCCGCGATCCGGATTTGCAGCGCGAGCTCGCGTTCTTCCAGAACGCGGTCGGCGGCACGCCCGGACCGCTCGACATGTTCCTCGTGATGCGCGGCATCAAGACGCTCGCCGTGCGCATGGATCGACACTCGTCGAACGCGGCCAAGCTCGCGGAGCACCTCGAACGATCGCCGCAGATCGAGCGCGTCTACTATCCGGGCCTCGCGTCTCACCCGCAGCACGCGCTCGCGAGGAAGCAGATGGCCGCGTTCGGAGGCATGGTCGCGTTCGAGCTCGAGGGCGGCGTCGAAGCCGCGAATACGTTCGCGTCCAGTACACGAGTGTTCACGCTCGCCGAGTCGCTCGGCGGCGTCGAGTCGCTCGTCGAAGTTCCGACGAGCATGACGCATGCGAGCATACCCCCCGCGGTCCGGCGCGCGGCCGGACTTGCCGACGGACTCGTGCGGCTCTCGGTCGGCATCGAGCACGTCGACGATCTCATCGACGACGTCGACCAGGCGCTCGCCAAAGCACGCGTCGCGACCCCGCAGGCACGCAGCGCGGCGAAGAAAGCCTGACCCGGCGTCCGGACGACCGGCCGGCGTCGCCGCTGAGCAGAACGGCGAGTTCGTCCCGACTAGAACGGCGAGTTCGTCGCCGGGGGCTGCGGCACTTGCGGCGGCTTGTAGGGCGGCGGCACCGGTTTCGGCGCGGGGACGCGCTCGAAGCGCAGGCGTTCCTCGCGCTCGTGCTCACGCTCGTCGCACACGCGCTCGCGCATCAGCCGCCCGACCTTGAACTTCACGACGCGCTTGGCGGGCACCGACACCTTCTCGAGAGTGCGTGGATTCTGCGCGCGGCGCGCGGCGCGCTCGCGCACCTCGAACACGCCGAACTCGCGAAACTCCAAGCGGTTGCCGACGACGAGCTCTTGGATGATCTCGTCCAGGAAGCGCTGGAGGATGTCCTTGACCACCACCTTCGTCTGACCGGTCTGGTCGGCGATGCGGTTGACGAGTTCCTTCTTCGTGATCGTCAGCGGCTCGGAGCTCATGGAGGGTGCCGGCACGGGAGACCCCGCCCCTCGCCCCCTCTCTCAACGGAGGGGCATTCGTCAGGTTCGGGGCAGCCGACCGGATGTCGCCGGGGGCCGGGACCGAGAGTATCGAACTGCAATATCTGCGGGTCAAGTAAGAACTTGTGACCGACGGCGTCAGCTCGACGGCGGGCTTCTTTCCTCGCGGACGAACGTCACCGGCCCGTCGTTCACGAGCTCGAGCTCCCTGTCCGCCCCGAACCGGCCCGTGCGCGTGGGCACCCCCAGCTCGCGCAGCGCCGCGACGAGCGCCTCGTACAGCGGCTCGGCCTCCGCCGGCGGCGATCTCACCGAGCTCCCCCCCCCTTCGCTCGCGACGCGCGCGGAGGAGACGCGCTGCACGACCGCCATCACGCGGAGCCCTCGCGCGAGCGCGCGGTCCAACTAATCGGTTTCGCGCGCGCCTTCTCGCGCTGCGCCTGGAAGCGCTCGAGTCGGATGCGCGCGCGCATGCGTTCGAGGAGCGTGCTGAGATCCGGCGATGCGCGCGACATCGCGAGCACACGCGTCCACGCGGCTTCCGCAGCCACCGGATCGTCGAGCCAATTGTCGTACAGCATCGCTTGCTGAACGACGGGCAGGATCTCGCCCGGCGAGACGGCCTCGGCGCGCTGTGCGGCGGCGAGAGACGGTTCGAACTCGCCGAGTGCTTGCTCCGTCGACGCCGCGACCGCGAGAGCTCGGCCGGGATCTGTGCCGCCCGTACCGAACTCCTCGAGCAATTGGCGAGCGCGTCCCGGATCGCCGTCGAGCACGGACAGGATCGCGAGATCGAGCTCGGCGCCGCGCACGAGGCGCGCGTCGAGCCGCAAGTCGCCGCGCGCGCGCGCGAGCCACACTTCGAGGGCCGCGATCGCATCGCTCACGTTGCCGCCTTGCGCGAGCATCCAAGCCTCGAGCCAGCGCGTGGGAAGATGTCCCGGATCGGCTTCGTGCGCGCGCGCGATCCACACGCGCACCTGCGCCCAGTCGCTCGTGCGCGCCGCGAGAAACGCGCGCCCGTAATGGATCCAGGCGCAATCCGCGTCGAGTTCCTCGGCGCGATCGAGCAACAGCATCGCGGCCGGCGCGTCGGGTTCGAGGCGCGCGGCCAATACGAAGTTCGCGACCGTCGGCTCCGCTTCGGCCGTGCGGCGATACCGTTCGCGCAACGCTTCGTGCGTGGCGCTCGAATCGACGGCGGGCGGAGCGCGTTCACGCGCGCCGCTCTCCGCAGCGGGGATCGCAAGCGCGAGCTCGACCTCCTGCAACCAGACGCCGACCACGAGTTGATCGGGCAGTCGGGCATTCAGCGCGGCGAGCGCCTCGCGCGCCGCCCCGTCTCGCCCGCTCTGCATGTCGCGGCGCGCGTCATCGAACAGCTCCCGATCCTCGAGCGTGAACGCGTCGAAGCGCGACTTCGATTCCGGGATCGGCTGCGCGCCGGGGCTCCCGCACGCGAAGAGCGCGAGGCTGAGCGCGATCTCGCACGCCCGCCCGCGCGCGGCGGCCGATGCGTACCGAGAGATCACCTGTCGATCTGTCCGACGAAACGCAGCGAGTCCGCGCGCTGCTCCTCGGCGGTCGCCTTGTCGTTGTAGTACGCGTCGCCGGCGGCGAGCACGACGAGATCGACGAGACCGGGCCGCTCGAGGACCACCAGCTTTTTCAGGGCCACGATCGCGAGATTGTCGAGCTGCGCTTGGATCTCCGCCGGCCCGACACCTTCCTTGATGGTGATCTGCTGCAGGTACCCGGCGGGAACGGTCTTCTCCGTGCGATCGTGCAATTCAGGATTGGACGGCGTCGCCAAATGCTCGAGGAGACCGATCGGACCCTCGATCCGCACCTGATCCGCCACCAGCAACGCGGGCGACATGAACCGATCGGTCCACGGAGGCCGTTTCGTGGTGATCTCCGTGGGTGGACCAGCGTTCGGATCGGGCGCCGGCGCGTAGCGCGAGGGCACCTCGTTCTTCGACTCAGGCGTGCCACACGCGACGAGCAGGACGCAGCCCAGGGCACAACTCCCAAAACTACGCTGTGCCGACCGAAGTACCGACATGAGAACCCCTCCGCCCGCACTCGGGCCGCGTGCACTCACGCGCCCTTCCGAGTCCGATCCGTCACTTGTGCCACTTCGCGGTCGGCGAGTCCACAGCCAACGCGGTCGCTGAAGGACCCGCGGTCGCCACAGCCTGCACGCCGCAACCGCGTGCTCAACGCAGGCCGCACGCCGCGAGCGCACGGTCGCGCGTCGCGCGCGCTCGCGCTACCGCACGTTCGGCCCCGCGCGCGAGACAGCGGTCGACCTCCGCCGGATCGGCGAGCAGTTCTATGCGTCGCGCGCGCGCTGGCGCGAACCGAGCTTCCATCGCATCGGTGATCGCGACCTTGAGATGCCCGTAGCCCGGCGCACCGGTACCGCCGCGACGGACGCGCTCTTGCCAGTCGTGGAGCTCATTCGGCGGCAGAAAGAGCTCGAGGAAGCGGAAGAGCAGGAGCTCCGACGGATCCTTCGGTTCATCCGGCGCGCGGCTGTCGGTGACGATTCGGCCGAGCGCCTGCTTGAGCGGCTTGCCCGACTCGAAAATCCACACGTCGTTGCCGTACGTCTTGCTCATCTTCTCGCCGTCGAGGCCCGGCACCTTGGCCAGGCTCTCTGCGCGCGGGATCACGGCCTCGGGCCGGCGGAACACCGGACCGAACGCGGCGTTGAACGACTGCGCCATGTCCTGCGCCATCTCGACGTGTTGAATTTGATCCTTGCCGACCGGCACCTGGTCGCTGTCGTAGGCCAAGATGTCGGCCGCCATCAGGATCGGGTACGTGAAGAGACCGACGTTGGGCTTGAGCCCGTGCGCGACCTTGTCCTTGTACGAGTGCGCGCGCTCGAGGAGCCCCATCCCGGTGACGCACGCGAGAAGCCACGCGATTTCGGTCACCTCTTTCACGTCGCTCTGGCGGAAGAGCGTCACGCGGGTCGTGTCGAGGCCGAGCGCGAGATAGGTGATCGCGACGTCGCGCACCGAGTCGCGCAGCTTCTGCGGATCGCGGCTCGAGGTCAGCGCGTGGTAATCGGCGATGAAGTAGAAGCACTCGACGCCGCTCTGCGCGAGCTCGATGTGCTGCTTGATCGCGCCGAAGTAGTTTCCAAGATGCGGGCGACCGCTGGGCTGGATCCCGCTGAGTACGGTGGTCATGGAACGCTCGACTCGCGGCCGGAACCTCGGAGTCGGACCTTAACAAGCACTCCGTAGAGCGGCAAGCGACGCCGCATCCGTGCTTCGCGCTTGCAACGAGACCAGTGAGCTCGACAATCGCCGCGGCGTCGAGTCGCCGTCGACGAGCCATGGGAACACATCCGCGCAGAACGCCCGCCCAGAAATGCGCGCAGTGACGCACTTGCGGCGCATGCTCGCTGCGTTCGCGCTCGGCTCGATCTGCGTCGGTTGCGCCGGATTCTCGAGCGAACGCCACCTCGCGCCGGTGTTCACCGAGCTCTCGACCGCAGGTGGAGGAACGGAGATCGAGGCGCTCGGCGGCGCGGTGCGCGTGCGACGGTCGGCACCGCGTGGTTTCTGTGAGCAGTGGGCGGTCAGGCCGCTCGCCATCCGCGACCTCCATCCCGACGGCAGCTACATCACGCACTTCCTCACGCCGCTCGGCATCGAGAAGAATCTAGACCCCGAATACGTCTGGCAGCTCTTGCCGATCGCGCGCTACAGCCGCACGGAACGCCCGGATGGGGATCGTGAGTGGACGTTCATCTCGCTGCCGGGCATCTACTGGGCGCGTACGAGCGACGGCCGCACGTTGCGCGCCTGGTTCCCGTTCGGAGGCGTGCTCGAAAACTTCCTGAGCTTCGATCGGATCGAGTTCGTGCTGTTCCCGCTCTACATGCGCACCGAGCGGACGAAGAACTCGACCTATCACTTCCTGTGGCCCTTCTTCTCCTACACGCACGGTCCGACCGCGTCGGGCGGACGCTTCTGGCCGTTCTATGGGCGATCGACGCTCGACGGGAACTACGATCGCTTCTTCATCCTCTGGCCGATCTTCAACTGGCACGAGAATCGGCTGGCGCTCCGGCCCGAGCAACGAGAAGTGAAGTGGATGTTCTTCCCTCTCATCGGGAGGACAGAACGCGGCACGTATCGCGGCACGACCGTGCTCTGGCCGTTCTTCGGATACGCGGAAGATCCAGCGACGGGCTTCTGGTCGTGGGATGGCCCCTGGCCGCTCGTCCGTTTCATGAACTCGCCCAGAGAAGGGATCACGCGCTTCCGGTTCTGGCCGTTCTTCTGGGACTACCACGGCGACGGACTCGACTCGCGCTGGATCGTGTGGCCGCTCGTCAACGTGCGGCATGAGGAGTACGAGAACGCGACGAAGAACAGCGTCTACCTGATCCCGTTTTGGCAAAACTGGAAACGCGTCGACGCGGACGCCGGACGCTCGTCGTACCAGAAGCTGTGGCCCTTCTACGAGATCGCGCGCACAGGCGAGCAATCGTATCGTTGGGCCTTCCCGGCGCTGAACCCGCTGTGGCGCACCATCGAGGTCGACGAGATGTACTCCTGGATCTACGAGCTCTACACGCGCGAGCGCGATCACGAGCACATCAAGGAACGCACATGGCTCGGACTCTGGCGACGGGAGAAAGACGCCGACGAAGATCGTTCCTCGCTGGTCGGATTGTGGGCCGGAAGGCGCTACCGCGAAGGCGGACTCACCGTGCATGAAACGTCGCTGCTCCTCGGCTTGATCCGCTGGCGAACGCGCGCGGGCGGCTCGCTCGAGTGGATGTGGCCGGCGATCCCCGGCCCCGGATGGCCGCTGCAACGAGTACCCCGCGCGGCTGCGGACGCGCTCCCCTCGTCGCCATGACGATCCTGCGTGGGTTCTTCCGATTCTGCGAGGGGATCGGATTCCAGATCGAGCTCCTCGCGCAGGTCATCGTGCGCCTGGGCAGCGTCATGGCGCGCCGCCGTCCGATCGCGGAGCACATCTACCAGAGCGGCATCCAAGGCGTGCACGTCGTACTGCTCGTCGGCCTCTTCATCGGCATGATCGTCGCGCTCCAGACCGGCATCGAGCTCGCGCGCATCGGACAACAAGATCAAATCGGAACGATCGTCGCCGTGACGATGGCGCGTGAGATGGGACCGTTCATCACCGCGACGATCCTGGCCGCGACGTCGGGCAGCTCGATGGCGGCCGAGATCGGCACGATGGCGGTGAGCGACGAGCTCGCGGCGCTCGAGGTCATGTCGGTCGATCGCATCAAGTTCCTCGTCCTGCCGCGCGTCGTCGCGCTCGCGATCACGGCGCCGCTCCTCACGGTCCTGTGCGACACGATCGGCATCATCGGCGGAGGTTTCGTCGCCGAGTCGCAGCTGCACGTGACGTACCAGCTCTACACGCACTCGGCGATCGAGGCGCTGCGTGATCCCGCGTCGATCGTCGCGCTACCCAAGGACCTCTACAGCGGGCTCTTCAAGTCGGTTGTCTTCGGCGTGCTCATCTCGATGATCGGGTGCAGCAGCGGGCTCCAGGCGCGCGGCGGCGCGCTGGGTGTCGGCCGCGCCACGCGGCAAGCGGTCCGCGACTCGATCATCGCGATCATCATCGCGAACTACTTCATGACCTGGTTCATGTACCAGGGCTGAGCGCCATGGCCGAGACGATCATCCGCTTCGACGATGTCCACAAGAGCTTCGGGACGCAGAACGTCTTGACCGGGCTCTCGTTCAGCGTCGAGCGCGGCAAGACGCTCGCGATCATGGGGCCGTCGGGCACGGGAAAATCGGTGGTGCTGCGGCACGTGATCGGGCTGCTCAAGCCGGACCGCGGCCGCGTGGAGGTCGAGGGCGCCGACGTGCACAAGCTCTCGAAGCTCGAGCTCTCGGCCCTGCGCAAGCGCATGGGCTACCTGTTCCAGGAAGGCGCTCTCATCAACTGGCTCAGCGTGGGAGAGAACGTCGCCTTGCCCCTGCGCGAGAACTCGCGCATGACGGACAGCGAGATCCGCGAGCTCGTGCAGGCAAAGCTGGAGCTCGTCCACATTCCCGATGCGTGGGACAAGATGCCGTCTCAGATCTCGGGCGGCATGAAGAAGCGCGTGGGACTCGCGCGTGCGCTGATCAGCGATCCCGAGATCATCCTCTACGACGAGCCCAACGCGGGCCTCGATCCGGAGATCGCCGCGTCGATCAACGAGCTCATGCGCGAGATCTCGTCGGGGCTCACGGTGACGAGTCTGGTCGTCGAGCACCGCGTCGCGTGCATCAAAAAGGTCGCCGACGAAGTCCTCTTCTTGGAGGGTGGCCGCGCGCTCGTTCAGCTCCCGCCGGCCGAGTTCTTCGCGTCCGACCATCCCAGGCTCCGGCAGTTCCTGGGCACTGATGCGGATTGAAAGACCGGCGACCTCGGTTCGGTGACGTTTGATAGCGACGCGCTGAGGGCGTAGGTTGCGGGGAATCGCGGAGAGGCTCATGTCCATTCAACGCTCGGTTCTGATCGGCCTGTTCTTCCTCGTCGCGCTCTCCGTGCTGGGCTACTACACGCTCTTCCTGACCAACTTCACGTTGTTCAAGGATCAGCCGGAGCTCACCGTCCAGTTCTCGCAGGCCAACGGATTGCGCGAGGGAGACTCGGTGCTCGTCGCCGGCGTGCGCTGGGGACGCATCAAGACGATGACGTTCGATCCGACCGCGCCGAACGACCGGCGCATCACGGTGACGGCGGTCCTGGACGATCCGCTCGTTCTGCGCGAGGGCTTCGAGATCCGGATCGAGGACGCGACGCTCCTCGGGGGGCGCAATCTCAGCATCGATCCGGGTCCGCCGGAAGCGACGCCGGTCGAGGCGGAACGGGTGCTGTTCGGGACCGTGGCTCCGAACCCGCTCGACGCGTTCAGCGACCTCGTGCGCGGAAGCGAGAGTCGGGTGACGGATATCCTCGACAACGTTCGGGAAGTCACGGCCTCGATCAAGAACGGCAAGGGCACGATCGGCCGGCTCGTGAAGGACGAGGTGATGGCCGCAGAGCTCGCGACCGGTGTCGCGAGCGCGTCGAAGATGCTCGTCAACACCGAAGCGATCACGAACGACCTGCGGGCCGGCAAAGGGACGATCGGGCAGCTACTGGTGCAGTCGGAACTCCACGACGCACTGAGCGACGCACTTCAGAAGCTGAGCCGCGTGCTCGACGACGCGGCGGCGGTCTCGACGCAGATCCGCCAAGGCGACGGGCTCGTGAACCGCGTCATCTTCGACTCCGAGGTCGCGAACGACGTCGCGATGGCGCTCGCGCACGTGCGCGAACTCACCGGCAAGCTGCGCGACGGCCAGGGCACGATCGGTCGGCTCCTCGCCGACGACGCGATCGCTCGGAATCTCGAGAGCTTGACGCAGAAGCTCGACAACGGCGAAGGCACGCTAGGAGCGCTCTTCTCGCGCGCCGACCTGTACGACAATCTGCTGCAGGCGAGCGACGACGTCGCGATGATCACGAGCCAGATCCGCGAGGGCAAAGGCAGCCTAGGTCAGCTCGTGATGGCCGACGACGTGTACCAGCAGCTCCGCACCGCGCTCCAGATCGTGCAGCGCAGCCTCGAGGAGTTCCGCGAGTCGGCGCCGGTCACGACGTTCACGTCGGTGTTCTTCGGCGCGTTTTGATCGCGCGCAGGCGCGTTTTGATCGCGCGACAGTGCGTCTCGATCGCGCGGCGCGTCTCCGATCAGCGCGGCAAGAGGCGCTCGATCCACTTCCCGATCAGATCGACTTCGACGTTGAAGAGCTGACCCGCGCGCGCGTCGCGCAGATTCGTGCGCGCGAGCGTCAACGGGATCAGCGCGACGCGGAAGCTCCGTGCACGCGGCTCGACGACGGTCAGGCTGATGCCATCGAGCGTGATGCTGCCCTTGTCGATCAGATAGCGCTCGAGCCCGGGCTCGACCTCGAAATGCATCTCGGCGCCGCCGTCGCGCGAGTCCTCGATCGCGACGAGTTCCGCGCGACCATCGACGTGGCCGGCGACGAGGTGGCCGCCGAGCCGCTCGTCTAGCTTCATCGCGCGCTCGAGGTTCACGCGCACGCCCGGCTCCGCGCTCGCGAACCACGTGCGACGAAGCGTCTCCGCCGAAAGATCGAACGCGATCTCGGGGACATGACCGGAGCCGGGCGGGGCGGACGCGCCGACATGCACCGCCGTCAGGCAGGCGCCGCAGACGGATACGCTGTCCCCGGGCTCGACCCGCCACGCGGCGTCAGGAAGCGCGACCCCGATGCGGAGTCCCGCGCCGCGCGCTTCTCGCCGGACGAGGGGGACGCACGCTTCGACCAGGCCGGTGAACATGTCGTGGCGGAGATGCCGGGGGGCTCAGAGCCAGGCGCGGCAAAGAGTATCCTCTGAACCTCGAGGCCACCGCAGCCCCGATCCTTGACGGTGCCCGGGCACGCGTCTAACCTTCTCTGCCTTTTCCATTTAAAGGGAGCGGCCGTGCAGCTCTTTGCCATCCTGACCTTGTTTCCCGAGGCGCTTCTGCCCTACACGCGCGCAAGCATTCTCCGGCAGGCCCAGGACAAGGGCCTGGTCGAGATCCGCTTGATCGACTTCCGCGATTTCACCCGGGATCGGCACCGCGCGGTGGATGATCGCCCGTTCGGGGGTGGCCCCGGCATGGTGTTGAAGCCCGAGCCGATCGTCGAGTGCGTCGAGTGGCTCGAACAGCGCTACGGCGAGTTCAAGAAGATCGTGCTGTGTCCCGCCGGGACGCCTTTCCAGCAGCGGACGGCCGAGTCTCTCGTGCGCCAGGAGCGGATCCTGCTCCTGTGCGGTCGCTATGAGGGCTTCGATGCGCGCATCCTGTCCGCGCTCGACTTCGAGGAGCTCTCCGTCGGCGATTTCGTCCTCGCCGGAGGCGAACTGCCCGCGCTCGCCGTGACCGAAGCCGTCGTCCGGCTCGTGCCGGGTGTCCTGGGCGACGAACGCTCCGCGGAGCACGATTCCTTCGGAGCGAGCGGCGACCTCGACCACCCCCATTACACGAGGCCGCGAGTTTTTCGTGGGGAATCCGTTCCCGACGTGCTGCTTTCGGGTGACCATGCGCGCATCGAGCGCTGGCGCACCGACGCCGCGCGAGCGCGCACTCGATCTCGCCGCCCGGACCTCACCAGTACACGCCATCGCGAGCCCACCCGCCCGATGGACATTCGAACCACTTCTCCGGAGCCGCAGTAAAAGGCTCCAACCCCGACGATTCGTAAGGGGGAGCCGACGCGGCTCCCGTTGAAACTCATGCACCTCATCGAGAACTTGGAAAGAGAACTGGGCAAGCGCGTGTTGCCCGCCGTCCACGTCGGCGACACCGTCGAGGTGCACTACCTCATCCGCGAAGGCGACAAAGAGCGCGTGCAGCTCTTCATCGGAACGATCATCGCGGCGCGAGGCCGCGGCATCCGAAGGAGCATCAACGTCCGCCGCATCGTGCAGGGAGAAGGTGTCGAGCGCATCTTCCCGCTGCACAGCCCGCGAGTGAAGGACGTCGTCATCACGCGGCGCGGCGTCGTGCGTCGCGCCAAGCTGTACTTCCTCCGCGACCGCGTCGGGAAACAGACGCGCGTCAAGGAACTGCTCGGCGAGAAGGTGCGCCGCGAACGGGAGTTCGAGAAGGCGATGGCAGCTTCGATGCAGGGCTCGTCGCCGGAAGCCGCTGCCTCCGGCTCGGGGGCGCGCGCCGTCCTCGCCCAGACCGGCGCGGTTTGATGCCCGCGCGTCACGCCCGCCTAGCACGTCGCGCTCGTATCTCGAAACGGGCGCCGCTCTCGTGCGGCGCCCGCCAACACCATTTTTCGGACGGCCTCCCCCATGACTGAGAACCTCGGTCGCAAGACCACCATCATCCTCGTGCTGGTGGTCGCAAGCCTCGCGAGCTTGCTCTTGCCGAAACGCCCTTTCCGACTCGGATTGGACCTGCAAGGCGGCACGCGCCTCGTCTACCGCTTCGACTTCGACCGCGCGCTCCGCGAGGGCAAGATCTCGCAGAACGAGTTTGGCAGCCAAGCCGAGATGCTGCAGGACTTCGCGACGATCATCCGCGGACGCGTGGACCCGCTGGGTGTCATGGAGCTCTCGCTCCGGCCCGAAGGCAAGGATCGGATCGTGATCGAGCTGCCGGGCGCGGCCGAATTCTCCGCTTCGGCGGTGAAGGGTGTGCTCGCGTCGGAGGTCGCGGCCGACGCTCAGCAAATCACGCTCGATGCATCGCAACCGGAGCTGGTCAAGTCCTTCCCGTTGAGCGGTGGCGTCGTGTCGATCGAAGGCGAGAAGATCAGCTACGCGAGTCGCGCGGGCGCGGTGCTCAACGTCCAGCGCCGCGGCGATGACAACACTGCGGCGAACGCGCACAGCGCGGGCGCGGTCGTCGAGCTGCTCAGCAACGACGATCTGCAGCGGCGCATCGAGAACGTCGGCGACATGCAGTTCCTGATCGGCGCGAAGGACACCGACATCCAGCGCATGGGCAGCGATCTGCAGAAGGAGCAGCAGAAGCTGACGACTTGGCTCGAGGCGCACCCGAACGAGCCGATCGACAACTTCCACCGGCTGCCCGCGAACGATGGCGGCCCGGCACCCGATCTGCGCTGGTACCCGCACCGCATCAAGAAGGGCGACCTCGAAACTCCGATCTCGCAGCGCATTCAGCAACCGCTGATGGTGCCGCCGGAGAACTGGCGCTTCAGCGGCAGCGACCTCGAAGCGGTGAGCCTCTCTCAGGACGACATGGACTATCCCGCCGTCGGCTTCGAGATGGTCACCGAGAAGAAGAGCGCGTTCGGCGACTTCACCGAGAACCACATCAACGACAGCCTCGGGATCGTGCTGAACGGCGAGATCGCTACGCTCGCGACGATCCACGACAAGCTGCCGGGACAGGGGCAGATCAACGGCGGCTCGGCGGGCTTCACGCAGAAGGAAGTCACAGAGCTCATCACGGTCCTTCGATCGGGCTCACTGCGCATCAAACCCGAGTTGCTCGACAAGGCGCGCGTCGGCGCGAGCCTAGGCGACGACTACGTCTCGACGAGCTTCATCAGCGCGCTCGTCGCGATGGGCGTGGTCGTGGTCTTCATGGTCGGGGTCTACCGCCGCCTGGGCCTGTTCAGCGTCGTCGGCTTGCTCATAAACCTGCTGCTCTTGATGGGCGTGCTGGCGTTCCTGCGCGCAACGCTCACGCTGCCCGGCGTGGCCGGCATCGTGCTGACGGTCGGCATGGCCGTCGACGGGAACATTCTGATCTTCGAGCGCTTGCGCGAGGAGCTGCAGCGCGGGCAGAAGCTGATCCAAGCTGCGAAGGCGGCTTTCGAGCGCGCGGCCGTGACGATCATCGACTCGAACCTGAGCACGCTGATCGCCGGTTTGATCCTCTACCACGTCGGCAGGGGTCCGATCCGCGGCTTCGCGACCACGCTCAACATCGGCATCCTGACCACGCTGTTCACCGTGATCGTCGTCACCCAGGTGTTGATCCTCCTGGACATCAAGCGTGGGACGACGAGCTACAAGATGGCGGAGCTGATCAAGGTCCGAGGCATCGACTTCATGTCGAAGGCCAAGTTCGCGTTCACCGCGTCGGCGATCGTCCTCTTGGCCGGAACGATCTTCTTCATCTCGCTACCGAACCGAGACAAGCTCGGCATCGATTTCCTCGGCGGGTTCACGGTGACCGCGCGAACTCAGGAACCGCAGCTCGTCACCAAGGTGCGGGAGATGATCGACGCGATCCCTGGGACGATCGGGAAGTCGGCCGAGGTGAAGCCGATCCTCGAGTCGGGCTCCAAGCAGGCCGGCTACACCAAGTTCCGCGTCACTTACAAACTCGAAGGCGACGAGTCAGCGAACGGCCCCGAGGGAGTGCCGAACCAGACGGGTGAGAAGGAGATCCGCGACGCGCTGGCGACGATCCTGCAGCGGGGACCGGTCGAAGTCGCGAGCACCCCGACGGAGACCGGATCGAACGTTACCGGTGAGATCTACTTCGAGGAGCCGCACCCGGCCGCGGACATGGTCGCCGCGCTGGGAGAAGTCGGGCTGGCGAACGTCACGATCGAGCCATTGGCGGGTCACGCAACGGCCTATTCCTTCCGCGGCGAGGTCGGGAAGGACAGGTCGCAAGCCGATCTCGACGCACGCATTCAGGCGCGCTTCGAAGGTCACAAGGACAGCCAACTCGCGCTCTTCCGCGTGGCTTCGCCGATCCCCGAGTCGGCGCTCGTCGGTGCGCAAGTCGGCGGCGAGCTGCGCGACCGTGCAATCCTGGCGCTGATCCTGGGGCTCTTCGGCACGGTGATCTACGTGCGCGTGCGCTTCGCCGAATACAGCTACGGCATCGCCGTCGTCGTATCGCTCCTGCACGACGTGCTGTTCACGCTCGGAGCTCTGGCCGTGGCCACGAAGACGGGACTGATCCAAGCCGAGATCGACCTCTCGATGATCGCGGCCTTCCTGACGATCATCGGCTACTCCCAGAACGACACGATCGTGATCTTCGACCGCGTGCGCGAGCTCGTGCCGAAGTCGCAGAAGCCGCTGCGCGACATCCTGAACGACGCGATGAACCAGTGCCTGGGACGAACCATCCTGACGTCGACGACGGTGTTCATGACGATCACGGTCCTGTTCCTGTTCAACGTGGGAACGCGCAACGTCCTCGAGGGCTTCTCGTTTGCGATGCTCGCGGGCGTGATCTCGGGAACGTATTCGACGGTGTTCATCGCGGCGCCCGTGCTCCTGTGGCTCGAGAAACGAGCTGCACGCAAGGGCAGTCAGAGTGCCTTGGCCACGAAGGCGGCCAAGGAAGAACAGCTGGCCGTGACCTGAGCTGACACCGTGCGCTTCGTCCTCGGGGCTCTCCTGCTCTTGGTGTCGTTCGCGCTGGCGACGCGTTGGCAAGACCGCTGGACGAATGAGCTGCGGTCCGAACGGGATCGCACGCTCGCGCGTCAGAGACTTCCGTCCGACGATCGAGCGCCGGTGCTCGGCCAGGTCGTCGTCGGACTGCAGAGCGGAGCTCCCGCATTCGAAGGCGCGAACCGCGTGCTTCCAACGTCTGCCGAAAGTGCCGGGCGAACGACGAAGAACGAGACCGCTGCGCCGGCGGAGACTTCCGCCGCAGGCACACAGCAGCCAGGTCCCGTGCCCGAACCCGCCGCAGCGACGCGACGGCCCCAGGAGTCCGTCGGGCGCGTGTTTCAGCTCACCGTCCAGCGGGGCCAGCAGCTCGGCGATCTCTGCCGCAAGCACTACGGCTCAGGTCGGCGAGAGGTAGTCGACGCGGTCGCGCGATACAACCACATGGCGAGTCCCGATCAACTGCGAGAGGGGCAGTTGCTGCTCCTCCCACCGCTCGAGCCGCTCATCGGCGAGAAGCGTTGAGCTCGTGACCACGCCCAGCGGGTTCGCACCGCGCGGCGCCATCGCCCACACGACGATCACGATCACGGCGAGAGTTTCGCGTGGGCACTTGGGGCGCGTCGCTATCGCCGAACGTGAGTTCGTGAAGCAGGTCCGCCTCGTGGAGCGCGTTCCTATCGCGCTCACCCCGCGCGGCTCGAAGGCACGCGTCTACTCGTCCGTATCCGGCGACATCGAATCGCGCGCGAGCTCCGCGGGCGCGCGCACGATCTCGAATCGACCCGCGCGTCCGACTTGGCGACGCAGGTTTCCGAGTGCACCCTCGGTCAGCAAGACGCGCAGCCTGCGCTCTCCAACGGTCTCGAGGATCTCGTCCTCGATCGGCGTCGCCAATCGGCGCACGCACGCACGCATCGTGGCGTCCGTCGCCGAGCGAGAGCCAGAGATCGACGAGGTACGACCGCGCGTCCAAGCGGCGCGCCACCGACTGTGCGAGCCGATCGAGTCCCTCGCCGGTCGCCGCCGAGACGTACACGATCTCCTGATTCCGGCCCTGACCGAGGAACTGCAGCACGATCGGATCCTGGACACGATCGAGCTTGTTGAACACGAGCACGGCTGAGCGTGGATCCTGCGCAAGGCTCGCGAGCACTTCGTCGACCGCCGCGATTTGCTGTGCCGCGGCCGGATGCGATGCGTCCACGATGTGCAGCAGAAGATCTGCGGCCAGCGTTTCCTCGAGCGTGGCGTGGAACGACGCCACGAGATGGTGCGGTAGACGCTCGAGGAAGCCGACTGTGTCCGAAAGAAGGACCGTCCGACCATCCGGGAGCGCCCACTGCCGCGTTCGCGTGTCGAGCGTCGCGAACAGCTGATCGGCCACGAACTCGTTCGAGCCCGTGAGCCGATTCAGAAGCGTCGACTTTCCGGTGTTCGTATAGCCGACGAGACCGACCGTGAAGAGGTCCGCCCGGGAGCGAACCTCGCGCTGCTTGCGGGCTTCGATCTCCGCCAGCTCCCGCCGCAGATCGAGGATGCGCTTTTTCAAGAGTCGCTTGTCAGTCTCGAGCTGCGTCTCACCGGGTCCGCGCGCGCCGATCGCACCTTCGTTTCGCTCGAGGTGAGTCCACATGCGACGCAACCGAGGCGCGATGTACTCGTTCTGGGCGAGCTCGACCTGGAGTCGCGCCTGTCGCGTCTTGGCTCGGCGCGCGAAGATGTCGAGGATCAGCTCGGAGCGATCCACCACACGAACGCTCCATGCTTTCTCGAGGTTGCGCGCCTGCGCCGGCGTGAGATCGTTGTCGACGACGACGACGTCGGGATGAAGTCGAGCGATCTCCGCTTTGATCTCGTCGACCTTGCCGCGGCCGAAGAGCGTCGCGGCGTCGGGACGTGATCGGAGTTGCAGGACTCCTTCGCCGACGACTTGGGCCTCGGCTGCTTCGACGAGGCCGCGCGCCTCCGTGAGATCTGCGTCCGCCCCGGATCGATCGTCGCTCAGTCGAACGCCGCACACCAAGACCCGTTCGATCGAAGCGCGCGTCGGGCGGGAAAAACGGGTCATGAGACGGGCGTGCGGTCTCGAACGGGCTCGTGTCGGAGCACGACGTTCGCCAAACGGTCGCCGTCGTACTCTGGCGTGAGCAAGCTGTGAACGCGCCACTCGGGGCGGAGGACAGGGAAATCGGAGCGGAAGTGGACGCCACGCGACTCCTGCCGCGCCCTCGCGCACAGCGTCGCCAAGTGCGACACGGTCAGCATGTTCATCAACTCCCACGCACGCGGTTCCGCGGCGCCGAGGTCCGAAACGGCGCGTGCCCAGAATCCGATCTTCGAGGTCGCGTCCTCGATGCCAGCCTCCGTCCGCTCGACGCCCATCTGGCGCCACATGAGCGACTTGAGGGAGTAGATGATGTCCTCGAGATTGACGCGCACTCCAGCGGGCGGACGGGGAAGATCGCGCGTGCGACACTGGACCATCGAATAGACGTCGAACCCGTTGGCTTCACTTGCAGCGAGGGTTCCCGACCGCATTCCGAGCACGATGCCTTCGAGCAGCGAGTTCGATCCCATGCGGTTCGCGCCATGCAAACCGGAACTGGCGCACTCCCCTACCGCCCACAGCCCGGGCAGGTTGGTCCGTCCGTCGAGATCGACCCGCAATCCTCCGACCATGTAGTGAGCGCCGGGTCGCACGGGAACCGGATCGCGCGCGATGTCGATTCCGAAGAATCGGCAGATGCGACTGATCCCCGGAAACAGGGCGTGCGGATCACCGTCGATGTCGGAGAGATCGAGGTAGACGCTCGTGTCGTTCGTCGCCACCATGCGAGCGAAGACCGCGCGGCTCACGACATCGCGCGGCGCGAGCTCCGCCGACGGATGGAATTCCGGCATGAACCTCTTGCCGTGGCGATCGCGCAGCACCCCGCCGGCGCCGCGCACGATCTCGCTGATCAGCACTCGAGCCGCGCCGGCGATGTACAGACACGTCGGGTGGAACTGGACGAATTCTAGATCGCGGACGATCGCGCCGGCTCGAAACCCGATCGCGACTCCGTCGGCGGTCGCGATCACAGGATTCGTGGTCTCTCGATAGATCTGTCCGCCGCCTCCGGTGGCCAAAATGACTTGCGACGCGCTGAATGCCACCAGGTCGCCGCGCGCGGTCCGCGTGAGGATCCCGGCAACACGTCCGTCGGTCGTGGTGAGCAGGTCGACGACGAACGTGTTCGGAAACGTCGTGATCCCCGGATCGTTGACCACGGCACCACACAGTGCGCGCTGGATCTCGAGGCCGGTCGCGTCGCCGTGCGCATGGATGATGCGTGCGTGCGTGTGGCCCCCCTCACGAGAAAGCTGCAGCTCGCCTGCGGTGGTACGATCGAATTCGGTACCGAGCTGAAGGAGCCGCTCCACGGCTTCGGGCCCACCTCGCACGACGCACTCGATGGTTTCGGGCTCACCCAGTCCGCACCCGACCTGGACCGTGTCCGCAACGTGCGCATCGAACGAGTCGGGTGCCGCGATGACCGCGGCGAGTCCGCCTTGCGCGTACAGAGTATTCGTCTCGCGGAGCTCCGCTTTCGCGACGAGTGCAACCGTCGCACCGTGCTTCGACGCGACGAGCGCCGCAGCCGCTCCACCCACGCCGCTCCCGACGACGACGACGTCGAACCGGTAGACCGGAACTTGACGGAAGGAAAACGGGACCAGGTACCGGTCGAGGTCGAGGGCGTGCGTGGACTTCAATTCGAGGGTGCCTCTACACTCCGACTCAAGCGGTCGAACGACGAATTGTAACCCAGGGCGATGACTGCCCGGAATCTGACGGCCTTCCAAAATGCGTCGCCGGCTAGTGCTCGATGGACTCCCGCTCCAGTGATCACACCTGCTCGGAGCTCGCCGACAGCGACAGAACTCTCGCATTCTGAGAGAGCCCGAGCGCGCGCCGGCAGCTGGCGACGCGAGCCTCGCACCCCCGACGACTAATGACGGTCACGCGACCGGATCTTCCGCGCAGACGCACCGCCACTTCTGTGCTCGCGATCAGGCCAGTGCCGCGGGGGCGCACCGCTAGCCCGCATTTCTCACCAGCTTCTACTCCGTCGCAGCCAACTCGTGCCCTGCGGCGTCGTTGGCTTCGATCCGATCCTCGGTGACCAAACAGGTCACCTCCGGTCGTCCCGAAGCCAACTCCTTGCCGGGCACGAGTTGGCTGCGCCTCGCTACGAAGCTGGTGAGAAAT
>JANOFY010000608.1:0-3522 GCA_031413895.1 Planctomycetota bacterium
CGATCGCTTCGTCGGCTGCGATGACCGCGGGCACCTGTGCAGGAACCGTCGTGGCCGCGCACCGGAGCCACTTCACCAGCTCGCGACTGCGCTCGATGGGCGCGAACCAATCGGCCGCGACCTTCAGACGCGGCAGCGTCCGCTCGAGACAGTACACAGCCCTCGCACCCTCCAGGCGCCAGACATCCGAAGACACGGCCCCCGAGACTGCTGTCCACTTGAAAGGGCCGGCGTCGGGTAGCAGTCGGTGCACCGCGTCCGCCAGGGACTGGCTGGGAACCGGTACGACGTCGAACTTGGATGACAGTTCAGATGCCAAATACGCGGCGCAGGGTGGCTGCGGCCTTCTCCATGCCAGGACGAGCGGCTGGCACGACATGGGCCATGGCGAAGAAGCCGTGGATCAAGCCGTCGTAGCGCACTGACTCGACCGCGACACCCGCCTTCCTGAGCGCGCGCGCATAGTCTTCGCCTTCGTCGCGCAGCGGATCGTATTCCGCAGTGAGCACGAGTGCGGGTGGCAGTTTGGCGAGGTCCCTTGCCCGGGCGGGTGAGGCATACGGATTAGCTCGATCCGCCGCAGTCGCGCAGTAGTGATTCCAGAACCACTCCATCGACGCTCGGGTGAGCAGGTAACCATCGGCGTTGTCGCGGTACGACACGGTATCGAAGGCGGCGTTGGTGACCGGGTAGACGAGGAGCTGGAAGACCAACGCCGGTCCTTTCCGGTCGCGGGCCATCAAGCTCACCACGGCCGCGAGATTGCCGCCCGCGCTGTCGCCGCCCACCGCGATCCGTTTCGCGTCGACGTTGATAGTCTTGGCGTTGGCAGCAACCCACGCGGTGGCGGCGTAGCAGTCTTCGGCAGCGGCCGGGAAGCGGTGTTCAGGGGCGAGCCGGTAATCAACGGAGACGACTACGCAACCCACGAGCCGGCAGAGTTCGCGGCACTGGGCGTCCGCCGTATCGAGATCGCCGATAACCCAACCGCCGCCGTGGAAATTCATCAACACCGCGAACGGACCGTTGCCCTTGGGCGTATAGATGCGCACCGGTACATCCGCAGCGGATCCGGGAATGCGGCGATCTTCGACGCGCCCGACCGCGATGTCCGTGGCGACCGGCTGCATCGCTCGGTACATCTCGCGGCCCGCAGCTATCGGCAACTCCGTCAGCGGGGCTCCCCCGGCTGCGGCCATCTGATCGAGCAACGCTTTGAATTGTGGGTCGAGCGGCATGATTCTCCCCTAAAGGTAACTCTGATTTCTTCGGAGTTCCCTGAGAGCTTAACCCGGAGCTATGCAACGAAGTAACATTGCGCACCTTTTTGCGCTCTCTCTTTCGGAGCGCCCGCCAGGAGCCAGGTATGACCCGCGCAAGACTCGAAACGCCGGAGGGTGCCGCAGAAGCCGTCAAGCAATTCAACTTCCTCGAAAACACGCTGTTGAAGCACCGCACCCTGACGATCTTCGGTGAGATCACCAAGGACGTTGCTCAGCGCACAGCAGAGAAGCTCTTGTCGCTCGCGTATGAGAGCGGCGACCCGATCACCATCTTCATCGGCTCGCCCGGTGGTCACGTCGAGTCCGGTGACACGATTTTCGACGTGATCCGTTTCGTGAAGCCGATCGTGCGCATGGTCGGTACCGGCTGGGTGGGTTCGATCGCGACCCATATCTATCTCGCAACGGACAAGGCCAATCGATTCGCCTTGCCGAATACTCGGTTTCTGATCCATCAGCCCGCGGGCGGATTCGGTGGCGATGCCTCTGATATCGAGATCCAGGCGCGGGAGATTCTGAAGACGCGGGAACGGATCAACCGGATCATCTCCGAGCAGACCGGACAGCCGCTCAGCCGCATCACGGAGGACACGGATCGGGACTACTGGATGAGCGCAGAGGAATCCGTTGCCTACGGCATCGTCGGTAGGATCGTTCAGAGCGCCGACGAACTCCCCGTGTGAGGTGAGGTCGCTCTGACCGGACCTAGGGAGACTCTGATTTATCGGAGTTTCCCGCGGCACTTTCGACAGTAGGAGGATGTGCCGCCGCGAATCAACAACTTACGTTGTAGATTCGTCGGGTGCCGAGCCCGGGCATGCGCCGGGCTCGGCCTCCTGCATAGGAGGTCTGGAATATTCAGGAGAATATTCCAGACCTTCCCTAGAGTCAGCTTCGACCGAACGCCTTCAGACGCTCTTCGAGATCGGGGCCTCGCCCGGGGCTCTTAGCGCGTTCGAAGCGCAACCCTTCCGCCAGGGTGTGGTCGAGACCGCCGTTCACCAGCATCTTGTCCGCGCGTAGCGTGAACCAGGAATTGCCCAGATATCCTCGCGCGATGGCGCGCGTGCGCTCTGCCAATTGGTCGTCGGGGACACATTCGAGTGCGAGCCCGATGGTTGCCGCTTCCGCACCGGAGACGACCCGGCCGCTGAACATCATCTCCTTCGCCCGCGTGAGGCCGACGCGGCGAGGCAGCCGCTGACTCATACCCCAGGTTGGCGACATGCCCCACTTACCGTGCGTGTCAGCGAATTTCGCGCTCGCGGCCGCAACGATCAGATCACAGGCGAGTGCCAACTCGAGCGAGCCTGTGTAGCAGTGCCCCTGTACGGCGGCGATGACCGGCTGCGGTAGCCGTTCGATCGCCTCGAGGGTTTCGGCCTGGAAATGCGCAGAAGGCGCGCGCTCTCCTGCTTGGATCGCTTTGAGATCGTTGCCTGCCGAGAAGGAACGCCCGTTACCACATAGGATGACGCAGCCGATCCGATCGATTTGATCGGCCAATGCCTCGACGTGCGCGCGCAGCTCGACGAATAAGGAAGGCGACAATGCGTTCAAGGCATCGGGTCGATTGAGTGTGAGAACGGCCAAGCCGTCCTCGTCTTGCCTTAGCACCTGCTCGCCCATGGAGCACCTCGTGTCGTTTGCGGATAATGCCGGCATCATAACTTTAGTGAGCCCGCAATGACGCGCCCGCGCATCGTTGTCATCGGTGCCGGCATGGCCGGTCTATCGTGTGCGGCGAACGCCGCGCATGCGGCCGACGTGACAGTGCTCGAGGCGGAGAGCCAGCCGGGTTATCACAGCTCCGGACGGTCGGCCGCCTCGTACATCGAGCCCTATATCAACGCGACGGTGCACGCGTTGACTACGGCCAGCCGAAGCTTCTTCGAGGACCCGCCGGCAGGTTTTTGCGTGGTTCCACTCGTATCGCCGCGCGCCGAATCAGGTCTACGAGGGCCTCGTGCACTGGGCCGATGCGGTCGTGCTGGCCACGCCGATTCGCTGGGGCGGCGCGAGCAGCCTGTACTACAAGATGGCCGAGCGGATGAACTGCATCCAGAACCAGGAGACGATCGCCAACACGCATCTGCTGCGTAACAAGGTGGCAGGGTTCATCATCACCGGCGGTCAGGACAACGTGCAGGCCGTGGCCGGACAGCTCCTCGGCTTCTTTGCGGAAGTAGGCCTGCAGTTTCCGCAGTTCCCCTACATCGCTCACTCGCGCGGCTGGTCG
>JANOFY010000609.1:0-47509 GCA_031413895.1 Planctomycetota bacterium
GGCCCGTCACCGACGACCGGCGCCTCTTCGAAAAGATCTGCCTCGAGGGCTTTCAGTCGGGTCTCAGCTGGCTGACGATTCTGCGCAAGCGCGAGAACTTCCGCCGCGCGTTCGCAGGCTTCGACTTCGACGAGGTGGCGCGCTTTCGAGCGAAGGACGTAGCGAGGCTCCTCGGCGACGCGGGCATCGTCCGTCACCGCGGCAAGATCGAGTCGACCATTAATAATGCGCAGCGCGCGCGAGAGCTCGTCGACGAATACGGATCTCTCACTGCCTACTTCTGGAATTTCGAGCCGTCGTCGGACGAGCGGCCGAAGCGCCTGACGTACGACGTGCTGCGCGAGCTCGCGAGCACGCCGCAGTCGAAAGCGCTCTCGAAGGACTTGAAGAAGCGCGGCTTCAGCTTCGTCGGTCCGACGACGGTCTACGCGTTCATGCAGGCGATGGGCCTCGTCAACGACCACATCGACGGCTGTAGCGTGAAGCCGGACGTCGAGCTCGCTCGCAAGCGACGTCACCGATCGCAGAGCTCCGCTCGAAGCCGCGCGTAGACGGCCAAGCGCGACGCCGCGACCCGGCCGTCGTCGACCGCACGTTTCACGCCACACTCCGGTTCGACGAGGTGAGTGCAATCGCGGAAGCGACAGCCGCTCGCGGCTTCGGTGAAGTCGGGGAAGTACGCCGCCAAGCTCGCTCGATCGATGCCCCAGAGTCCGAACTGACGCACGCCGGGCGTGTCGACGATCTCGGTGCCGGGCCACGTTTCGCGCAGGGACGAACCCGTCGTCGTGTGACGACCTCGGCCGTCGGAATCGCGCACATGACCCGTGGCTCGCGACCCCTCGGGATCGAGCGCGTTGGCGAGCGACGACTTTCCGACGCCGCTGTGTCCGACGAAGACGCACCGTGTGCCGTTCAGCAGCGCGCGCAGCTCGTCCAGGCCCGTCCGATCGGACGCCGACGCCAAGACGATCGGCACGCCGAGCGCGCGCATCGACTCGCGGGCGAGCTCCAGCGTGCGCAGGTCTTCGCTGGCGACGGCGAGATCGACCTTGTTGATGCACACGACCGGAGCGACGCCGCCGAACTGCACGGCGACGAGCATCCGATCGACGAATGCCGGCTTGTAGGGCGGTTCCGAGGCCGAGGCCACGACGACCGCGATGTCGACGTTCGCCGCGATCACGCGCTCGCGCTGCGGGTCCCCCGGATCGGGTCGCGAGAGCCGTGTGCGCCGCGAGCGAATGGCGCGAACGTTCGCCGTCCGTGCATCGACTCGGTCGATCACCGCCAAGTCGCCGACGACGACGGAGCCGTCGCGCGCGCTCACGAGCGCGTCGATCTCTCCGCTGGACGTCCGCACACGAACGCTCGTCCGGGCGACGCCGACGACGAGCGCCTCCTCACCAAGGACATCGTCGTCGACTGCGAGTTCGTGCGGCTGCACTGCGTCACGTCGCCCGTGCGTCGCGGCCATCGGCTCGAGTCCCGTGTCTTCCTCGTCCCACTCCCGCCCTCGCGGACGCTTGCGCTGCCGCTCGGTGTGCTTGGCGCGCATGCTCTCGCGCAGGCGCTTCTTCTCTTCGTAACTCGGTTCCTTGCCGACTCCTCTTAGAAGCCGCTCACGCAGCTCGTCCTTTTCGTTTCGTTCCACTGGATCATCCCTGTCATCCGGCCCATTTCGTCGTTCGCCGTATCGTCGAGGCGCGATGCGGAGCGAGAACCCCGCGATCGCGGTTGGAACGCTCTCGGACAGCGAGCTGAACGGGCAGCACGGACGGACCGGGAGCGCAGCGCTCGGTGGAGCGCACGATCGAGCTCTCGGCCTCACGCGCGGCGCAAAGACGCGCCGCGAACGCAATCGCGTTACGCGAGGCCGGAGGCGCGGACGACGGACTCTTGCTTCGTCATGGGATGCCTCCGGGTTCGGGTGGATGCCGGGCCAAAGCGGCGGCGGCAGGTCTGAAATCCTACCCTGAGTTTTGGTGCAGGCCAACGTGCGCTGCTACGTTCCTGGTCGCGATGACACCTTCCGCGCTTGCGACCTCGGATCTCCGTGCGCTCGATCGGATCGTGCACGAGTTCGCGGCAGGTGTCGCGGACCGCAAGCTCGATCTCATCCGCAAGCTCTCGCGCGCACGGCTACCGAGCGCCCGTCAGGTGCTTGCGTTCCATGAGGCGCTGATCTTCCTGCGCGCGTATCCCGACGACGAACGCGTGCTCGCGCTGTGCGAGCGGTTGCTCCAACAGTTCGAACGTCGCGCGGACCTGCGTCGCTTCAAAGGCGAACTCGCGGACTCCGGCGTTGCCGGCACGGCGATCGGATATCGCTTCTACGCGCCGACCGCGAGTTGGCTCGCGCAGCGCTTTGGGCCGGCGCTGCGCGTCGATTGGGACGAGTTCGAGAACGAAGAGTTGCTCGGACGCAATCTGTGGATGCTTGCCCTGTGGGGCGAGTCGAGTGCTCTCGACGCGAAGTCCGTCACGGCGCGCGAGCACGTGACTCGGCTGAAAGGGCCGAAGGAGAGCGACGCAGAGTTCCTGGTCCGCCGTATGGAAGCGCTGCCCATGCACGTGTTCGCGCGCGAGCGCTTCGCCGACGAGCTCGACCTGCCGCTGCGACTCTTGCCCGGACGTGGTACGCCGTCGCGCTCGCGCGCACGGTTCGCGACCGGTGCACCCGTGTTTCAGCGGACGGCGCTCCGGCGCGAGCGGCCGGATCTTTCGCGCGAGATCATGCGTCCGCCGCAGGCTGTGCGCGACGTGTCGGTGCGTGTCGGTCGCGAGCTCGTGCAGCTCGCGCGCGAAGCGATGGTGACACGTGCGCGAGATTTGGAAGCGTTCATGCACGCGGACGAGCGCGACGTGCGCCTCGTCGACTGCGGCGACGGTTTGCAGTTCGCGGTGATGGGCGTGCGGCCGGAGCGGAGGCTCTTGCTCGAATCGGTGTACGGCTTCGTGACGCTCCGAAACGACGTGCCGATCGGGTACGTCCTGGTCAGCACGCTCTTTCGCTCCGCCGAGGTCGCGTACAACGTGTTCGACGCGTACCGCCGCGCGGAAGCGGCGCATGTCTATGGGAGAGCGCTCGCGACGGCGCGCGCGCTGTTCGAGGTCGACACGTTCATGGTGCCGCCGTACCAACTGGGGTACGAGAACGACGAGGGTCTCTCGTCCGGCGCGTGGTGGTTCTATCAGAAGCTCGGGTTTCGTCCGAGAGCGATCGAAGCACGCCGATTGATGCAGAAGGAGCTCGCGCGCATTCGCCGCGCGCCCAAGCACCGTTCGAGCCTAGCGACCCTCGAAAAGCTCGCGGCGCACGAGCTCTACTTCGAGCTGGGCCGCCCGCGCGAAGACGTGCTCGGCAAATTCCCCCTCGATCGCATCGGCGCGGCGATCACGGCCTACGTCGCGCGGCGATTCGGCGCCGACCGCGAGCGCGCCGCCCTGGACTGCGCCGACGAAACCGCGAAGCTCGTCGGCCAGCGCGCGTGGCGTCGTCTTCTGCCGGGCGAACGCCTCTCGTTCGAGCGTTGGGCGCCGCTCGTCGCAGCGCTTCCGGAAGTCGCGCGGTGGAACACGCCTGATCGTCGCGCGCTGGGAGCGATCCTGCGCGCGAAGGGTGGACGCCGCGAATCGGACGGCGTGCGGCTCATCGACGAACACGCGCGATTGCGTGCTGCGCTGCGTCATCTCGTCCGCGCAACATGACCATGCGCGCTCCGGCTCGCACGACGCTCGCTTCGACCGCTGCGCTCATCGGCTTCGCGGCGAATTCACTCTTGTGTCGCGCAGCACTTGGACCGCGGACGATCGACGCGTGGTCGTTCACGGGAGTGCGCCTCGTGAGCGGCGCACTCATGCTCTTCGTGCTCGTGCGAGCGAGATCGTCCGGACGCTCCGGGCCGTCGGGAGGTAGCTGGGCGTCCGCCGCCGCACTCTTCACGTACGCCGCGGCGTTCTCGCTCGCGTACTTGCGGCTCTCGACCGGAGTCGGCGCGCTCGTTCTCTTCGCGACAGTGCAAGCGACGATGATCGGCTGGGGCCTGTATCGCGGCGAGCGTCCGAGCGCGGGTGAGTGGGTGGGCCTCGTGATCGCGTGCGCCGGACTCGTGGTTTTGACTTGGCCGAGTGCTTCTGCCTCCGCTTCGGCCGAGGCGCCGGACTTGATCGGCCTGTGCTTGATGTCGCTCGCCGGCTGCGCGTGGGGCGTGTACTCGCTGCGCGGCCGGGGGAGTCGCGCGCCACTGCTCGCGACGGCTTCGAACTTCGCCCGCAGCGTGCCGATGGCGCTCGCAGGGCTGGCGCTCGCGTGGTCGTCGACTCATCTGTCGACACGGGGCGTCGTGCTCGCGATGTGTTCCGGCGCCCTGGCGTCGGGACTGGGCTACAGCTTGTGGTACCTCGCGTTGCCCGGACTCAGCGCGACGCGCGCCGCGGTGATCCAGCTCACGGTTCCCGTGCTCGCCGCGTGCGCCGGAGTGCTCGTCCTCGGCGAGACGATCCGTCTGCGCCTCGCGATCGCTGGCGCGATGATCCTCGGCGGCGTGGCGATCGCCGTGTTGCTCCGGCGTCGAAGCGCGTGAATACACGTGTCGCCGTCCTTTGGACGCGTCGCGCAGCGCGCTAGGATGCTTCCCAACGCGCCACGAACTGTGCGCAAGCCCAACCTCAGGAACTCAACATGCTCGAAGTCGGCCGTCCTGCTCCGTCGTTCTCCCTGCCTTCCACTTCCGGTCGCAACGTGTCGCTCGCGGATCTGCGCGGTCGCAAGACCGTGCTGTACTTCTATCCCAAGGACGACACGCCCGGTTGCACGCGCGAAGCGTGCGACTTCCGCGACAACCTCGCGCGCGTGCGTTCGGCCGGCGCGGAGGTGTTCGGCGTCTCGAAGGACGGCGGCGCGTCGCACGCCAAGTTCAAGAAGAAGTACGAGCTGCCCTTCGAGCTCTTGACCGACGCCGACAACTCCGTGGCGAAGGCGTTCGGCGCGTACGGTAAGAAGATTCTCTACGGCAAGCCGATCGTCGGGACGATTCGCTCCACGTTCGTGATCGACGAGAAGGGCCGCATCGCACACGTCTGGTCGCCGGTGAAGGTCGAAGGGCACGTCGATCAGGTGCTCGCGGCGCTGACGGGGAAAGACAGCAAAGCGGCGAGCTCGACGAGCAAGTCGGCTCGACGTGGCGCCGCAACTCCGGCGACGAAAGCGAAGAAGTCACCCGAACCGAAGTCGATTGCTCCCGCGAAGAAGCCCGCCGCAAAGTCGGCGCGCGCCGCGGCGCCGAAGAAGGCGACAAAGAAGAAGCTCGCTCGCCGGAGCTGAGCGCGCGCTGAATTCCGGCGAGGAGATGGATTCCGCGAATCCGTCTCCTCGCGTTGTTTCGTATCAGCGTCCACTCCGCTCGTCCCATCTATCTCGCGGGGACTGGAATGCAGCCCTACGAATCGTACGCTAGATTCATCTTCCGTATCGACGCCGAGCTCTCTTCGGCTTTGGTACGCCGACCACGGATATGCAGAGCGACGACCGTCAGCATCAAGGGGTCCCCCCGAGCGAAGTGATGGGCCCGCTCAACGCGGTCGAGGAGCGCAACGCGCCGCCGTTGCTGTACGTCGCGGGCCGAATCGAGCTCCTGCGCGAGGGCCGTCGAGTGGCGATCGTCGGATCACGACGCGCGTCTGACGAGGGGCTCAAGCGGGCCGCGCGCCTCGCCCGTGTCCTGATCGAACACGAGATCATCGTAGTCAGCGGCTTGGCCGAAGGAATCGATACAGCGGCGCATCGCTCTGCAATTCACCATGGTGGTCGCACGATTGCTGTGATCGGAACGTCGCTCGATGGGGCGTACCCGCCATCCAATATTGAGCTTCAACAGCAGATTGCTCGCGATCACTTGCTCATTTCGCAGTTTGCTTCCGGTCGCCCGGTCTTGCGCCAGAACTTCGTGATTCGCAATCGCACGATGGCTTTGATCTCGGACGCGTCGGTGATCGTGGAAGCAGGCGAGGGCAGCGGCAGTCTGTCACAAGGGTGGGAAGCGCTGCGCTTGGGTCGTCCGCTCTTCCTGATGAAGTCCGTCGTCGAGAATGCGGGACTGACGTGGCCCGCCGAGATGCTGGACTATGGGGCTCGCGTTCTGACGGAGCCCGAGGAAGTACTCGATTCCTTGCCGCCCGAGCGCGTGCGGGAGCCGCAGGATGCTCCTTTCTGAGTTGACGATCGGCTCATTCCTCAGCTACACGCCGCGCGGGGAAGACGAGGGAGCACGGAAATCGCAACTTTGGGTGCGACGGCTCAAGGACGAACGTTCCGTCGGGAATCCACCGATCCCCATGTCGGAGTATGTCGCCCGCAGATTGGCAGCGCGGCTTCCGGAAACCTCACTCGGCGACATCCTTTCCTCGAATGCACTCTTGGTGCCAGTTCCTGCGAGCAACCTGATCCGTAATGCGAGCCTCTGGGTTCCGATGCTGCTCGCCAGTGCGTTCGTTCGAAATGGACTGGGACGCGATGTTGCCACCTGTCTCGAGCGATCCCGCGCGCTGCGCAAGGCAGCGGTCACCGCCGCGTCGGATCGCCCGTCGGCGCAGGAGCACTTCGATTCGATGAAAGTGAAGCTGCTCGCGTTCCCGCCGGACGAGATCGTGCTCATCGACGACGTGATCACACGCGGGGCCACGATGCTTGCGGCGGCAAGCCGGCTTGCAGCGATCTTTCCTCGTGCTGCGATTCGGGGCTTCGCAGTCGTCAGGACGATCAGTGACCCGAGCGAGTTCACACAGATGTTGGATCCTCGAGTCGGGACGGTCAGCCTCCGACCTGATGGCCAAACACAGCGGCGGCCGTGATACCGGGCTCGCGTTCGGCGCACCGGATCCGCGTCGATACGACGCTCCAGCGGCCCCATTACCGAGAAGACCGGGGGCGAGGCGTGCTCACGGCGCGTCCATCGCGGACGGCATCCCGGCGTAGGGCGGTCGCGGCGTGAGGCGGATCTTGAGTTCTACCTAGCCTCTGGCCGGCGTCGCGTTCTCCGGCGTATCCTTTGCCCCTTAGTCCGGTGCTGTTGCACCCTCACGAACCGTCCGCCCACTGCCAGTCGAGTCGAAACCATGCCGCGCACGAACTTTCCTTCGCTCTTCACACTGTTGACCGTCGCCATCGTCGCTTGCGGCGCGAGTGTTTCGCAGGCTGCAACCCAACAAGATCCGCCCGTGACTCAAACACCCGCATCGAAACAAGAACAACCGCCGAAGACGCCCGACACCACGAAGACCGAACCGGCTAGCGACCCGATCGTCAAGATCCGCGAGTTCATCGCGTCGAAGAACATCGACAAGACCGCGAAGAACTGGAAGACGTCGGTGACGATCCCGCCGAAGCTCACGTTCGACGCGACGAAGCAGTACTTCTGGGTCCTGAACACGACCGAGGGCCCGATCAAGATTCGCTTGATGCCCGACATCGCGCCGATGCACGTGTCGAGCACGATCTATCTGACCGAGCTCGGCTTCTACGACGACATCAAGTTCCACCGCGTGATCAACGGCTTCATGGCGCAGGGCGGCGACCCGCTCGGCGTCGGCAGCGGCGGCCCGGCGTACAAGTACGCGGGCGAGTTCTCCCCGAAGGTCAAGCACGACAAGCCCGGCATCCTGTCGATGGCGAATGCCGGACCGAACACGGACGGCAGCCAGTTCTTCCTGACGTTCGTTCCGACGCCGCACCTCGACGGGAAGCACACGATCTTCGGTGAGGTCGTCGAGGGTCTCGACACCGTGAAGAAGCTCGAGAAGTTCGGCAGCCAGAGCGGACAAACGACGAAGCCGCTCAAGATCGATACGGCGAAGATCGTCGTCCAGTAACGCAGTTCGCTCGGCTCGAAGCCGGGCGAGCGCAGTTTCCGCAGCCGGCGTCGAGACTCGACGCCGGCTGTGTTTGCAGACGACGCTGCGCGAACCCCATCGATCATGGCTCTGACTGCGACGATGTACCGCTTCGAGATCGCGCTCGCGGACGCCGATCGCGGTGTCTACGAGGCGCTCGATCTGCGTGTGGCGCGCCATCCGTCGGAGACCGGCGCGTTCCTGGTCGTGCGCGTGCTCGCGTACTGTCTCGAGTACCGCGCGGGGATCACGTTTTCGAAGGGCGGGATCAGCGCCGTCGATGAACCCGCGATCTCCGTGTTCGACCTCACCGGTCAGCGGCTCGCCTGGATCGACGTCGGCGCACCGTCGGCGGATCGGCTGCACCGCGCCGCGAAGGCGACCGAACGGGTCGCGCTCTACACCGATCGGCGCATCGAGCTGCTCCGCGCGAGCTTCGCTGGCGAGCGCATCCATCGAGTAGACGAGATCCCGGTCGTTGTCTTCGCTCAGCCTTTCTTGCGCGCGCTCGAGTCGAAGCTCGACCGGAACATGCGCTGGGACGTGTCGGTGAACGACGGACACTTGTTCGTCACGGCGTCCGGGCAAGCGTTCGACATCGAGATCGATCGGCAGTCGCTGGTGGGACCGAACGGTCCGCCGGGGCGCTGAGCCGGCCTGTCGAGCGTACTCACGCGGTTCGTTCGAACGTCTGGATAACACCGCCCGATCCCGCGCGTCCTCCGGTGGGGCCGACCCCCACCCGAAGGGAATCGCGATGAACTCCAACTGGACGGCTTTCTCGAGCGCGCTGCTCGTTCTCCTCATCCATACGCACTCGCAGTGCGAGACGCCGGCCTCGCGTGCGAACGAAGACTCACCGCCGAAGATCACGCTCGATGCGCACGGAGATCCGCACTTCGTCGAGCCGCCGGGGGATCCCGTGGGTGAGATCGTGGAGCTCGTCGCACGTGCCGAGCGAGCGCTCGAATCCGGACGCTCGACTGCGGAGTTGCTCGTGGATCCGGTGTTCGCGCACCTTCGACCATACACCAGGTTTCGCGAGCTGATCCGAGCGCACGCGCAGAGCTCGAAGGCCAGCCTCGTTCTGCCCGACGAACCGGGCACGCGACTCACGGTGCTCGGACGCGTCGTCGATGCGGAAGGAAAACCGGCGTCGAATGCGCTCGTCTACGCGTACCAGACGAGCAGCAAGGGCTGGTACGCCGCCGAGGCGCCGCACGTCAGTGGGGACTCCGGCGACGTCAAGCACGCGCGCCTCTTCGCGTACGTTCGCTGCGCCTCCGACGGATCGTTCGAACTCGCGACCGTGCGTCCCGGCGGTTATCCGCGGTCGACGTTGCCGCAGCACATCCATCTCGCGATCGACGCGGACGACGGGCGCTTGGGAACCGAGATGGTGTTCGAGGACGATCCGCGGCTCACGGGACAAGCTCTCGAGGGAGCGCGCAAGTCGAACTTCGTGATCCTGCGGACGGAGAAGCTCGACGACGGTCGCGAGCGTTGTGCGGCGGAGTTTCGTCTGACGCGGCGTTGACGGTCCGTCGCGCACATCGCATCGGCGTCATGCCGCGCGCTTCATCTCGTGCACGCCGGCATCGTTCGGTGGGGCGGAACAATCCGGCAGCTCATCGCTCGCGGGCAACGACGAACTGAAGTTCCGGGTAACTGGGGCGATTCGGGCGAGGAGTGCGCGCTCTAGTCCGGCCAGAAGAAGAGGATCAACACACCGACGACGATGTTGATCCCAAAGAGCGCCGCAATTCTCGCCAGCAACTTGCGACCGCCGAGCACGGCGACGAGCCCTCCTTTGAATACGAGGTTCGCGAGGATGGCGATCACGATGGCGCGCCACGCGGTGCTCGTTTCCACGGCGCCTTGCGCGGCCATCCGAGACGTCGAGAGCGTGATCGCGTCCATGTCGGTCAAGCCGCTGACGGCGGCGACCGCGTAGAGTCCTCGATCGCCGAAGTAGTGCTTCGCCGCGGCCACCGCGAACAGGACGATCGCGAAGAGCACGCCGAACGCGATCGCGGCGCGCAGCTCCGATGGATTGTCCTGCGGCGGCATGCTCGTGTTCGTGCGCGGCCTGCGCAGCCACATGACGACGCACGCGATCACCGACGTCGCCATCATCACGCCGATCGGCCCGGCGATCTCCGGCAGGACACTGCGGGCCACGATCGCCACCTCGACCAGCACACGCGCGTACACGACGGTGGACGCCAACGCGATCACGAGCGTCGCGGTCGGAAGCTGGTATTCCGATTGCGCCGCGCGGCGCGCGAAGCTCACCGTCGTCGCCGTCGAGTAGATCACGCCGCCGAGGATCCCGCCGACGACGGCGCCGGCGCGATCGCCGAGCAGTCTGAATGCGACGTAGCCGCTGAGGCTGATGCCGCTGACGAGCACGACCATCCACCAGATTTGTCGCGGATTCAGTACGCGAAACGGCCCGAATGGTTCGTTCGGCAAGATCGGCAGGATGACGAGCGCGATCAACGCGAACTGCATCAGCCCACGCATCTCGCCTTCGCCCATGCGCTTCACGAGGCCGTGGAGCACCGGCTTGGCGTAGAGCATGACGGCGACCGCGCCTCCGACGACGATCGCGACGCCGCGGTGACCGAACACCAAGTACGCGCCGACGCAGTACATCACGAGCGCTGCGACCTCGGTTGTCATTCCAGGCGAGATGTCGTTCTCGCGCATGCGCAACAGGTTCGCGACGATCATCATGGCGGCGACACCGACGAGCCCGCCGATGATCACCGACGCGCCGAGCGTCTCGCCCAGCAAGGCCGTGATCGTTCCAAGCAGCGTGATCAGCGTGAACGTGCGCACGCCGGCGACACGCGAGCCGGCGCGCTCACGCTGCAACCCGACGAGCAGTCCGAGACCCAGAGAGATACCGAGCGCTTGGAAGGCTTCGGATGCGTCCATGCGGACAAGTTAGCGAGAATCGGAACCGTCGCCGGGATCGAGTCCTTCGAACGCAGGGCCTCGACAGTAGCTCGGCCCTTGCTCTGGACGCGGCGCCCAGCCGACTGGCGGCTGCAGGACGGTGAGACCGGGCGAAGCCGGACGGCTTCGGACGCGACCATTCGCACCGGGAGGCGCCGTCCAAGTCTTGGGAAGACGCAGGGCTGGCCACGCTCAATCGTTCCGTGCATGCAACCGACAAGGGAGAGACACGTCCGATGCATCTCGCATCGGCGTTCCGGAGTTGCCTGGGATGCACGATCTCCTCTTGCTGGCGCTGATCGCCTTCGTCCAAGAATCGCCTGCGGGCGATTCGCGTCGCGACTACGCCGTCGTGGTGAACGGGGAGAATCCAGCGCGCACGATCTCCGAGCTGGAGCTGCGACGCATCCTCAAGGCCGAAATTCAGTTCTGGCCGCGGAGCGACACTATGGTCGATCTCTTGCTGCCCCGTTCGGGCACGAACGCCAAGAAGTTCCTGCAACAGCGCGTCTACGGGATGACCGAATTGCAGCTCAAGCGCTATTGGCTCGAGCTCATCTATCAAGGCCGCATCGTCGAGGCTCCGCGCGTCGTGCCTTCATCGCAGGTCGCGGTTCCCATGCTCGAGCGCCTGCGCGGCTCGATCACAGTCTTTCCGGCGACGGACGACATCCCTGATGCGAACGTCAAGTTTTTGACCGTCGAGGGGAAGCTCCCGGGCGAGCCAGGCTACCCGCTATCAGCACCTCAGCCGACTCAGGCGAACGCGCAGATCCACGAGCGCGACGCGCGCGCGGGCGTGTCGGAGGCCTCGGTTGGTACGCTCGGGACACTGCAGACGCAAAGCGACGTGGAGTCGCGTCAGACCGCGGCGCTCGTCGCACCGATGACCATGGAGGAATGGCTAGAAGAATGGGATGGCGAAGGCTGGCCACCCCTGAACTTGCGTGTCTTCGCGCACGGGGAGTTCGAGCTCGAGAAGGAGTCCGAGGCCGGCATCGAGAACACGACCAATGGGTTCTCGATCGAAGTCGTCGATCTCTTGATGACCTCGGCGCTGACCAAGCGCATCTCCGTTCTGGCGGAGACCACCTTCGAGGCGCAGGAGGAGGGCGGCTTCGACGTCGAAGTTGAGCGCCTACTGCTCAAGTACCGCTGGAGCGACGCCCTCAGCGTCGAGGCGGGACGATTCCTGACCGGGATCGGCTACTGGAACACGCGCTACCACCACGGCGAGTGGCTGCAGACGAGCATCGATCGTCCCGAGGTCCTCGACTTCGAAGACGACACCGGCCTGCTTCCAATCCACAACGTCGGCGTGAGCGTCAAGGGTGCCTTCTACACGGACACCATGCGCTACGACTACACGTTCGAGGTCGCCAACGGACGCGGGCCGGTGCCGGACGCCTCGCAGGTCGAGTTCGACGCCAACGAACAGAAGGCCGTGAATGTAGCGATCGGTCTGGAGCCTGCGTTTCTGCCCGGCCTGCGCGTGGGCGGCGGCGTCTACGTGGACGACATTCCCGAGAACACGGACGCCACCCTTGGAAGCGTCCATGGTCACATCGACGAGCAGATCACGAACGTCTATTGCGCCTTCACTGACATTCGCTGGGAGATGATGGGCGAGTACTTCTGGATCGACCAGGAAGAGGCGGGAGTCTCCGCCGACTCGAGCGGTTGGTACGTCCAGGTCGGGCGCCACTTCGGAAACTGGACACCGTACGCGCGCGTCGACGCGGTCACTCGCAGCGATCTGAACACGTACTTCGATGACACCGACGACGGCTTCACGCACGCCTTCGGCGTGCGCTACGATCTCGGCAAGCACGTCGCGCTCACGATCGCGTACGAGCGCGCGGAGTTCGACGCGCCGCCAGGGGACGACGACTCCGAAACGGACACCGTCGTGCTGCAAGCGTCTGTCGTCTTCTGATCGTCCGAGCCGCTTCCGCCGCTGCCCTCTGGACTAGGCAGTCAGCACCGGCGCGGGCTCGATCGACAGTTCCAGCGTGAATGTCGCTCCAAGACCCTGGCCCGCGCTCTCTGCGGTGAGCGAGCCGCCGAGCTCCCGGGCGGCGTTGATCGATGCGTGCAGTCCGAAGCCGTTGCCGCCCGGCCTGGTGCTGAAGCCGTGGTGGAAGATCTTGACCATGTTCTCCGCCCGGATGCCCACGCCGTTGTCGATCACCTGCAATTGAATCGTGCGCTCCTCCGGTGCACGGATGCGCAGCGCGAGGGTTGGTTGTGCTTGGGGCGTCGCGGCCAGCGAATGCCGCGCGTTGTTGATCAGGTTGACGAGGATCTCGATCACCCGGTGCTTCTCGATGAGCACGTCGGGCATGGCCTCGAAGTCGCGCTCGATTCGGACTCCGTTCGGAGCTCCGAGCGCTTGGCCGCTGATGACGAGAGCGCCCTCCATCAGCTCGCAGGGAGCGGTCGGCTCCCGGACACTCGATCGCGTGACCAGTTGTTGCTGCGAACTCACGAGTGCCTTGATGTGATCGATGCTGGACTGCACGCAACCGAGCTCGTCTCGCGCGCGAACTTGATCCGATTCCAGCGACTTCGTCAGTTCTGAAAGGTAGGCGACGAAGGCGGTCCCTTTCGAGTGCGTACGAATTGCCGCAGCGAACTCGTCCTCGTCATGCTCGAGAACGGCGACCAGCTGCTGAAGGTTCGAGAGCCTGCCCGCCCGTAGGGCGTCGTCGACTTGGTGGGCGGCTGTCGTCAAGCTGTTCAGTGTGTTTCCGACGTTGTGCAGGATCCCCGTCGCAACCTCGGACATGCCCGCGATGCGCGCGGCCTTCACGAGGTCGGAACGCGAGCGATCGAGTTTCGCGTTGAGCAGGCCGAGCTCCCTGGCGCGGTCGGCCAGCCGGTCGATCAGGCGACCCTCGAACAGCGAGAACAGGAGCACGAGAGCGAGAACCAAGCCAGCGGTTCCGGAAGTCAGCAAGAGAACCATCTGCTTGAGGACGGCGCCTTCGACGAGGAGTTCCGGGTTGCAGTCCGCGATCTCCACCTTCCAATGCGGGTCATTCAAGCCCGGTGGCATGTCGAGGGGAACCGCTCTCAGCGCAAGGTCAGCGCTGCCCCACGCATGTAGGTGATCGGAGAGCGTCTCGCTCCCGACCGCGTGAACCTTGGACACTTCGCGCTCGGCGAGAACTTCGCCGTCGTCCGTGGTGATCCTCGAAAGAGAGATGTGCTCGTCGGCGAGAAGCGTCGCGAGCTCTGCCTTCACGCGGAAGAACCCGATCAACTCGCGCTCATCGAACTTGTAGTACACCGGAACGGTGACCGCGAAGAACCGACCCTCGCGGATTACGTGAGCTCTTCCACCTTCGGTCAGTGCTCGCCGAGTCTCCGCGGGCAGATCGACGGTCGATCCGATGTTGGGGTAGCAAGTGCTGGCCACGACTTCACCGTGTGCGTCGATACAGCTGAGCTCCGTGAAGGAGTTCCACTGCTCGAGAGTTGTGCGCAGGGCCCGGCCGATCTCGTCGTCGACATCTTTCGCGAGGATGGACAGGTTGAGCTGTTGTCCCGACAGCAGCTCGAGCACGACGACGAACTGTTCGAGCCGGTCCTGTACTGACGCCCGGCACTCGTAGACCTGGTACGTGAGCTCCTCCTCGGCGCGCTCTTCCAACACTCGTATCCCGCCGCGGTAGACGAAGAGGCTCGCTGCACACACGACGCACAAGATCGAGACGAGGAGAATCGACGTTCTCCAACCGCGTCGCTTTCGTTCGTGATGACCCTCGCTCACTCGACCCTGCGTTCCGTGACTGTGTCTGCGAACCGCGGCACGGTGGATCCCTGCACAGGCCTATCGGTCCCGGTGGCAAGGATGCTTGACTCGCGAGCACAGGGTCAGCGGACCGCGCGCTCAGCGGGTCATGAGTTGCTCTTTTCGATTCCGGGCGTCCTGTGGGAGACCACGGCCCTCATCCGCACACGAAGGAGAGGCGCGCTCGAAAGACGCCGCCCTCGATCGTGAAGATGAGGTCGATCTCGAGCAGCGTGGCCAGTCGGCTCGCCAGGGCAAGCCCGATGCCGGCATGTGATCGGTCTTCGCGCGAGCGGCTCGCGCGCCAGAACGGCTCGGTGAGCTTGTCGAGGTCTTGCGGCATCAGCCCGATCGCCGCGTTGGAGAGGACCAGCGAGCAACACCCGCTCCCGCTCTCGACTTCGCAGCCGATCTCGGTTTCTGCCGGGGCGTGGTCCACAGCGTTGCCGAGCAGGTTCGTGAGCAGGATGCTGAGCGCGGCTCGGTCGGCTCGCACGAGCGGGCCGTTGCCGCGCGGCGTGCGAAACGTCTGACGCTTTGCCGCGGCGGCTGCGGACAACGGGCTCCAGCAGTCGCGCACCATCTGTGCTAGATCGACGGATTCGATCTCGAGCGGGACCTGGCCTGACTCCATTCGAGCGAGCTCGAACACGATCGCAATCAGCGAGGACATCTGCTCGCCGATCTCGCGCATCTCGCCCAGCCTGCGGTGGGTCTCTTCGGCGTCGGCGGGGTAGCGCTGCGCTGTCTCGGCCAGGAGCAAGAACTCGGTGACGGGTGTGCGGAGCTCGTGCGCGATGTTCGCCGTGGTCCGGCGCTCGCGTTCGAACGCCGTGCGGATGCGGGCCAACATTTGGTTGTGATTCTCGGCCAGAGGGACGAGCTCTTCGGGGACTCTCTCGACGGGAAAGCGGGATGCGAGCAGCGGATCGTCGATCGCACTCACGTGGCGGGCGAGATCGTCGAGCGGCCGGAGCCCGCGCATCACCGCGTTGCGTCCGAAGAAGCATCCCGCTCCGAGTAGAAGGACGATGCCGCCGACGGTTCCGCCGAGCAGCATCATCAGTGCGCGATCGAGGTTGGCTCTCCCCCTGGCAAGCACGATGTTCACTCGCGCCGCGCCGGGGTCCTCGGCGCCCGGCGTGTAGTGGTGGATCTCGAACTCCGCTCCAATCGCTCGCCCCGCCCGGCCGTCGGGGAGATCGAGATCTCGGACCTGTGGCTCTGTTTCCGTTCCAGCGAACTTCGGCAAGTCGCCCGCGCCCAGCGAGTGCGAGCGGTACAAAGCCTGGCCGTCGGCGAGCCACATCTCGATGTAATCAGGCTCGGTCGTGGCGCTGAACTCGGGCATCGCTTGGTCGACGAAACCGAGCTCGATTGCCCAGCCATCTTGCTCGAGCAGGGTGGCAAACGTGGCTAGCTTCGAGCGGAGCGTTGCGTCGAACTGCTCCGTGAGCAGCCAGCGCACACCCCAACCGAGTAGCGCCGCGCCAAGTAAGAGCAGGACGAGCGCGCCTGCGGAGAGTCGCCACAAGAGCGTGCGGCGGATCGACCTCACGGCGCCTCTGCACTCAACACGTAACCCAAGCGCGGTCTCGTATGGATCAGGGGCGCTTCGCCGTGCTCCCTGAGCTTGGCCCGGATGATGCAAACGGCCGAGTCGACCACGTTGCTCAGCGGCAGACTGCGCGAGCCGTACAGATGCTCCTCGATCTCCATGCGCGACACCGTGTCGCCTTGCCGAAAGGCGAGCAGTTCGAGCAAGCGGTACTGGCGGTGAGTCAGCGAGATGAGCGCGCGATTTCTGTGCACGGTGCGTCCCACGGTGTCGACCTCGAGATCGCCGATTCGGAGCACTGGCGTCTTGAAGCCGAATCTGCGCCGCGTCAGCGCTTGCACGCGCGCCAGGAGCTCGTCGAACGAAAACGGCTTTCCGAGATAGTCGTCCGCTCCCGCCTGCAGGCCTCGGATCCGATCCTCGACGGCGCCAAGAGCGGTCAGGATGAGCACGTGCACGTCGGATCCCGCATCGCGCAATCGTCGCAGCACCTCGTGCCCGTCGACGCCGGGCAACATGATGTCCAGGATCACGACATCCCACGATCCGCTCAGCGCCATGCGCAGCCCGAGCTCGCCGTTCGCGGCAGAGCCCACCTCGTACCCGGACTTCGTCAACCCAAGGCGCAGGGCGTCGACGAGCTTCGGAGAGTCTTCGATGAGCAGAATCCGCATGGCGTGCGGCTGGGTCCGTACTTCTGAATTCTACGCTGCGGTCGTTACGGCGAGATGAGCGCAGCGGTGAACGCGCAGAGCCGCAAGGCTGCACGCGTTCACCGGCTACGGTCGGGCTTCAGGCGGGCGTCGAGTTGCCGTCGAGCCGTCGACCGACTACTTGACGAAGGTTCCCTCGGTCAGCGTTTGATTGCCACTTCGGTCGATCGCCAGCACTTCGAACGGCTGTACTCCGGGTGCGAGCGAGGCCACGAACTCCTGCGGGACGGTCACGCTAGTCGCCGACGCCGGCAGCGTGACTTGAAAGCTGCCGACGATGATCTGGTATCCGGTGATCACGATCGGCTCGTTCGGGAATCCAGGGGGCGGCGAGGTGACCGGGTTCCACTCGATGCGGAGATAGTTGTTGCGGCCGACGAAGGCGAAGACTTCCGGCCCGTCCGGGATCGCGTGCGTGAACTCCCATTCGCCCTCGATCTCGTCGCCGCCGACGGTCAGACCCTCGAACTCGTAAACGCCCTGCGGAAACAGCGCGAGCAGGTGATTCAGCGGGAACTCGTCGAGCGACGGCTCCGCACCCTCGAAGAACAGCTCGGTCATGCCGAGGTTCTTATAGGGACCCCGGCCCCTGACCTCGAAGAGGACCTTGTCGCTCGGATTGACGATCCTGAGCCCCTTCCAGTTCTCGCCGTCGAGAGTCACGTGCACGCCCAGATCGTTGGCCGACGAGTTGTACTCCCAGTAGATCCTCGAGAACGAAAGTTGGATGTCGTCACCCACGGGCGCCGTTCGAGGGGGCTGAGCAGGCGTGGCCCGTGCCGCCACGATGATGCTACCGAGAGCGAGCGCGAGTGAGCCGAATGACAGGATGAGCTTGGAGTGCTTCATGTTTTTGGTTTCGTGAAATGGTGTGAGTGGTCTGCCAGGCACGATTCCTTTCTAGACGAGGTTCGAGAAGCGCGTATTACGTCGTCGTGAGCACGCGCACGCGACGGTGCACTCAGCATTACGTCCTCGTGATGACGCACGCAGCAGGGCTGCACGAACACTGCACGTTAGGGAGTGTTCTCCTCTCGCTGAACGAGCCCTTCGACCAACTCGCGCGAACGCGGATCAGCGCGCTTCGGACTGCGCCACGATCTCTTCGCTCTCCCAGCCGCCGCCGAGCGACTTGTACAGCTCGACGAGGCGTGTCGTGACGGCAGCGTCGCTCTGCGCGAGCTCGTCTTCGATCAACGCCAAGCTGCGTTGCGAATCGAGCACGGGTTGGAAGTCGGACAAGCCTTCCGTGTATTGCGAGCGCGCGAGCTCCACCGCGACGCGTGCGTGCGACGCACTTTGGGAAAGCGAGCCGCGTCGCGTTTGCTCGCGCACGAAGCCCGTCATCGCGTTCTCGGTCTCTTCGAGCGCGACGAGCACCGTGCGCTGCCAACGCACGAGCGCTTGCTCGGCGCGCGCGTCCTGCGCGTCGACGCGGTCGCGCAGTCGACCGCCGTCGAAGAGGTTCCAGCGCAGTGCCGGTCCGAACCCGTAGACGATGCCGTCATCGGAGAACACGTCGGAGGCGTCTTCGGCTTCGCCGCCGAATCGTCCCACGAGCGCGAGGCGCGGATAGAGATCGCCTTCGCGCACGCCGATGCGCGCCGTCTCCGCCGCGAGCTCGCGCTCGGCGCGACGGATGTCGGCGCGACGGCGCACGAGGTCGGCGGGCACGCCGACGGCGACGTCGGTGGGAGGAACCGGAATCGGTTGAACCTCCGCGAGCTCGGCGGCCAGCTCACCGGGTGCGAGCCCGAGCAACACCGCCAAGCGGTTCTCGGCGGCGCGCAATCCATATTCGAGCAGCGGCACGAACGAGCGCGTGGTTTCGAAATTCCGCGCGGCCAGCGCGACGTCGCCCTCGCCGACGAGGCCTGCGTCGAAGCGCGTCCGCGTCAGCTCGAGAGTCTGCTCTTGCAGCGCGACGTTCGTGCGCGCGAGCGCGAGGCGCTGTTGAAATGCACGCAGCTCGATGTAGCGCGAGGCCGTTTCGGCCACGACGATGACCGCGGCGGCGCGTGCGTCCTCGATCGTCGCTTCGAGATCGGCGTCGGCGGCTTCGACCACGCGTCGGACGCGGCCCCAGAGGTCCACCTCCCAGGCCGCGTCGATCCCGGCGGAGTACGTGTCGATCTCGCCCAGCGCAGGGAAGAGCTTGCCGAACTCGGTCGCTTCGCTCAGTCCGCTGCGCTCGTACGAAGCGCGCGCGTCGATCGTCGGGTAGCGATCGGCGACCGCGGCGCCGCGCAGCGCGCGCGATTCGCGGACGCGCGCCAACGCTTCGCGCAGATCGAGGCTGCCGCTGACCGCGCGCTCGACGAGCGAATCGAGAACGGGATCCTCGAGCTTGCGCCACCAGGCAGCGGGATCGGGCGCGCCCTGTTGCCAAGGCGATGCGCTCGCGTCGCGCCACGCCGTAGGAACGGGGGCTTCCGGTGGCTCGTAGTCGCGGCCGGCGACAGTGCACGCGCTGAGCGCGACTAGAACGGCCGCGGCGAATCGTGCTCGGGGCGCGAATGTCGTTTGCGAGTTGGCTTGTGTTCTCACGCGATCCCCATGGCGGTTCCCGCCGGCGCCATCGATGCCGCTTCGCGTTCGAGGGCCTCGTGCGCCTCGCTCGGCTTGTGCTGCTCCGCGATCAGCGAGTAGAAGACCGGCACGACGAACAGCGTGAACACGGTGCCCACCGTCATCCCGGCCACGAGGATGATGCCGATGCTGTTCCGCGCTTCGGCGCCGGGCCCCGACACGAGCACGAGCGGGAAGTGTCCGAACACCGTCGCGGCCGACGTCATGAGCACGGGCCGCAGTCGCGTCGACGCGGATTCGCGCAAGGCGTCCATCTTCGAGAGGCCGCGCTCTTGCAGCGTGTTCGCGAATTGCACGATCAGGATGCCGTTCTTCGCGATCAATCCGACGAGCGTGATCAGTCCGACCTGCGAGTAGATGTTGATCGTCGTGAGGTCGAGGTAGCTGAACACGAGCGCACCGGAAATCGCGAGCGGCACCGAGCCGAGCAGCACGATCAGCGGGTCGCGGAAGCTCTTGAACTGCGCCGCGAGCACGAGATAGATGAGCACGACCGCGAAACCGAGCGTGACGATCAGCGACGAGCCCTCGCGACGAATCTGTCGCGATTCACCGGCGTAGTCGAGGTGCACGGAGGGTCCCGCGACCGCCTGCGCCGCGTTCTCGAGGACGGTGAGACCTTCCTCCTTCGTGACGCGCGGCATCACGCCACCGAAGATCTTCACGGCGTTGCGCTGCTGGAATCGGTTCAGCGTACGCGGCGCGGTGCTCGTCTCGATGTGCGTGAACGTCGAGACCGGCACGAGCTCTCCGCCGGGCGTCTTGATCTTGAGATCGAGCAGCGGTCCGACGGTCGCGCGGTCCTTGTCGTCGATCTGCGGGATCACCTTGTAGCTGTGGTCGAAGTAGTTGAAGCGGTTCACGTAGCCGCCGCCGAGCAGCGTGCCGAGCTCTCGGCCGACGCCCGCCAGATCGAGCCCGAGGTCCGCGAGCTGCTCACGGTCGATCACGACGTGCGCTTGCGGCCGGTCGATCTTCAAGTCGGTGTCGACGTACAAGAACTTGCCGCTCTGCCAGCCGGCGGTGACGACCGCGTTCGCCATCTCGAGCATCTCCTCGACCGATGCGTCGCTCTGCAGCACGAGCTCGACGTCGTACTGCCCCGAAGTCGGCAGCGGCGGATCGAGTCGCGGGAAGACACGCAGTCCCGGAACTTGCGACACGGCACCGAACACTTCGCCGAAGAGTTCCTCGGTCGACCGTTCGCGCTCCTTCCAATTCTTCTGGACCATGCCGCCGAATCCGCCCCAAGCGGCGGTCAGCGACCACATGAACTGAGCTTCGGGAAACGCCGTGACCGCATCGACGACCTTCAGCGATTCGCGGTTGACCGCTTCGAGCGTGGAGTCCGGCGACGCGTCGAGGAACAGGCTGATGTGACTTTGGTCCTCGACCGGCGCCAGCTCGCGCCGCGAGTTCATGTAAAGCGGCCACGCCGCCGCCATCACGAGGAGCGCGACCACAACGATGGCCCAGCGGATCTCGAGCGCGATGTCGAGGAGTCGCATGTACGCGCGCCGCACCATCTCGAAGCCGTGGTTGACGAACTTCGTCAATCGCCCTTCTTGGCCGTGCTCGTGGACAAAACGGGAGCTCATCACCGGTGACAAGGTCACCGCCACGATGCCCGACACGATCACCGCGGCGGCGAGCGTGATTGCGAACTCCAGGAACAGCGTCCCCGTCAGTCCGCCTTGGAAACCGATGGGCGTGTAGACCGCCGCGAGCGTGATCGTCATCGCGATGATCGGGCCGACGAGCTCGCGCGCGGCGGCGATGGCGGCTTCGATCCGCGACTTGCCCATGCGCACGTGGCGCTCGACGTTCTCGACGACGACGATCGCATCGTCGACGACGAGGCCGACGGAGAGCACGATTGCCAAGAGCGTGAGGAGATTCAAACTGAAGCCGAACGCGAGCATCACGATCGCCGCACCGACGAGCGACACGGGCATCGCGACGAGCGGCACGAGCGCCGTGCGGATCGACCCCATGAAGAGGAAGACGACGAAGCCGACGATCAGGATCGTCTCGACGAGGGTCTTCGAGATCTCCTGGAGCGCGTCCCGCATGAAGACGGTGCCGTCCCACACGAGGCGCATCTCGACGTCCTTGGGCAGCGTCGGCCGGATGCGATCCATCTCGGCACGCAATCGGTCGGCGACGTCGATCTCGTTGGCGCCGACGAGTGGCCACACGCCGAGGTAGACGCTCTCCTGCCGGTTGTACTTCGCGACGAGATCTGCTTCCTCGGCACCGAGCTCGACGCGCGCGACGTCGCTCAGCCGGACGATCGCGCCATTGCGTTCCGCGACGATCAAGTCCGAGAACTCATCCGTCGAACGCAGGTCGGTGTTCGCGAGCAGATTGATCTGGACGAGGTTGCCCTTCGTCTGCCCGACGGCGGCGAGGTAGTTGTTGCGCTGCAACGCCGCGTGCACGTCGCCCGGCGCGAGTCCCAGCGCCGCGAGTCGATCGGGATCGATCCACACGCGCATCGCGATCTGCCGTCCGCCTTCCTTGTTCGTGACGCGCTGGACGCCTTCGATCGTCGCGAGCTGAGGCTGGATCGTGCGCCCGAGCCAGTCCGTCATCTCGGAGACGGTGCGGCCTGTCGACGTGAAGCTGAGATAGAACGTCGCGTACGGCCGATCGGCGCGCTGGATCTCGACGATCGGCGGCTCCGCTTCTTGAGGAAGCTCGGAGCGTACTTGTTGAAGTCGCGCCGTCACCTCGGCGAGCGCAGCCGTGCTGTCGTAGTTGAGCTTGAGCCGGACGGTGATCGTGCTGATGCCCGCGCGGCTCGTCGATTCGACGTGGTCGACACCGCCGATCGCGGAGACGGCGCGTTCGATCGGCGTGGTCAAGAAACCGCGGACGGTTTCCGCGCTCGCGCCCGTGTAGACCGTCGTGATGATGACCGACGAGCTCTGGATTTGCGGGTACTGCTGAATGGGTAACGTGGTCAGCGCTCGCCAACCGACGAGCACGAGCACGAGGTTGACGACCACGGCGAGCACCGGGTGCTTGATGAAGAGGTCCGTGAACGAGCGCATGCGGCGTGCTCCGTCGTGTGTCGCGGTGCCAGAGTTCAGCGCGAGCCGTTCACGATGGGCTCGGATTCGTTCACGATCCCGACGAGCACGCCTTCGCGCAGCTTGAACGAGCCGGAGACGGCGACCTGGTCGCCGACCGAGAGGCCCGCGAAGATCAGGACTTCGTCGCCGAGCGGCGGACCGCTGCGCACCGGTCGCACGTGTGCGCGCTGCTTGCCTTGACCGTCGAGCGCGATGACGAACACGTGGTCACCGCTCGGTCCCCTGCGCAGCGCGCTCGATGGGACCGCGACCGCCGTGATGGGCTTTCCGACGGGCACTCGGACGCGCACGGAAGCGCCGGGTGCCAACGAGCCGTCGGCGCCGTCGACTCGCGCACGGACCCAAGCACTGCGCGTCGCACGGTCGACGCGCGAGTCGATCGCGATCACTTGGGCGTCCTTCGTCGAGTCGCCGTCGGCCGCGACGATCTGGACGGAGTCGCCTTCGCGCAGACTCGAGGACACTTCCTGCGAGACCGAGAAGTCGACGTGCACGGCATCGTCGATGCCTTGGAGCGTGGTCAGCTCGGTGCCCTCGTCCAGATACTGACCGACGTGCACGTCCGACATTCCGATGCGCGATCTAAAAGGGGCGTGGATCGTCTTGCGAGCGATGATCGCGCGGGTGCGCGCGATCTGCGCGTTGGCGATGTCGCGTTCCGCTCGCGCGCGATCGACTTCTAGCTCGGACGTGCCGCGGTTCTTCTGGGCGCGTTCCAACCGGGCGAGCGAGGACTCCGCGAGCGCGGCCTGCGCCTCTTGCGCGTGCAGCTCGGCTTCCTCGATGGCGACGTCGAGTCTGATGAGCAGCGCACCCTCCTCCACCGTTTGACCGGGCGTCAGCGCGAGCTCGCGTACCGTTCCCGGCAGTTCGTTGCGCAGCGTGATCGAACGCAGTGCGAGCACCGTTCCGATGGACGTGGTCGTCCGAACGTGCTCGCGCTCGCGAGCCGCGGCGACGGTGACCGCCTCCATCGGCTCGGGCTGGTTCATCGCGGCCGCGTGCGCTTCGTCGAGCGACGCCTGCTTCCAGGCCGCGAGCCCGGCAGCGACGCCGAGCAAGACGACGAACAACACAATGGATGCGATCCAACCGCGACGACTCATGTGGGGGAGGCTCTTGGGTTCTGCTGCGGCGAGAAAGGTGCGAGTAGACTGGTCGGCTAATGCGCTCGAGGCAGTGAGACGCCCTGAAGCGGGGGTTCTAAAGGTCAGCTTCGAGGGGTCAGGAGCGAGTCGAAAACGAATGCGAGGAAGTCGTCGACCGGCCGCAGATTGCCATCGATCTGCATGCGCATCGTCGCGCCCTCCCACATCATCACCAGCACATTTGCGAGCCGATCGGGATCGTGAGTCTTGCTGATCTCACCCGCGGCTTGCGCTTCGCGGATCACGCGCGCGATGAGCGCAGTCCATTGGTCGTAGGCGCACTTCACCGCGGCGTGGACGGGCGCGCTGAGCTGCCCGGTCTCGAGCGCGAGCTTCGGAATCAGGCATTGGCGCGCCGCTCCGCTCGCCATGCACTCCTCGCGGCTCGACTCGAAGATGGCGCGCAGTCGCGCGATTGCGCTGCGGCGCCGGTCGCTGATGATCGGGTTCAGGAACTCGATGAACTCGGCGCAGGCCTTCTCGACGAGGGCGACGCCGAAGTCCTCTTTCGAGCTGAAGTAGTGATAGAAAGAGCCCTTCGGAACCTTGGCCCGGCGCAGGATTTCTGCGATGCCGCAACTGTTGAAGCTCGTGTCCGAGATGGCCTGCGCGCCGACCTCGAGGATGCGGTCGCGGGTCGTCAGCTCCTTGGTCGGCGTCGTCATGGGGCGCAGAAAATAGACCGGTCGTCTAGCGCGGTCAATGGCGCGATTCGACCCAATCGGTCCCACACGACGAATCGTTTGTCGGGGTTGGCCCTGATTTCGCGCACCGCAACGCCCCTTCATACTCGTGACCGCGCTCTGCGCTCGCCCCCATGCCTCCCCATGACGATGCACTCCGTCCGACGGATCAGGATTGGCCGATCCTGATCGGGAAGGTCTCGCCGCGACTGTTCCACCTGATCCAATTGGAGAAGGTCGAGCTGGTGGCGCTCGTCGGCGCCGAGGCCAACGCGCTGAAGGCGTTCGAGTTCGATTACGACAATGCGCGGTTGGGCAGCACACACTCCGCGATCTCCGGACGCCTTGAACCGTTCGCACCGCGCACGACGGGCGTCTACATGCCCGGCGGATCCTGGGCCAAGCCGGGGTTGGCTCAGGCGCTGCGAACGCTCTCGCCGAATGAGCCCGTGTTCTCGGTCTTCATCGTGTCCGACGCCAGTCGCGCCGAACTCGAGCGGTTCGGTGCGCGACTGCGCACGTACATCGACGGAGTCTGGACGGCGTACGTGCCCTACCGAAACTTGCGCGACACGGCGGCAGATCCTCTCGTCACGTACACGCAGCTCGCGGGGCCGCTGTGGCCCGATCTCTCCGAGGCTCTCGTCGAGGCGGGTGTCAAACCGCACCACACGACGCTGGGACACAGGGGTGCGGGCACACTGATCGGTGTCGCCGACGACGCGATCGATTTTCATCACGCGGACTTTCGTTCGAAGGACGGCGCGGGCAAGCCCACGACGTCGCGCATCCAGTTTTTCTGGGATCAGGATCCCGACGCGGGCGTTACCGGCCCGCTGCCGGCGGTCCCCGGATCGAGCACGACGTTCACCATCGGGATCGAGTACGCGAAGTCGGATCTAGACTCGGATTTCGCGGCATCGGCTCCGTACACGGTCGTGAAGCACATCGCCGACGCGGCTCACGGTCACGGAACGGCCGTGCTCGGCTGCGCGGCCGGCAACGGAAACGTGGCAGCGAGGCTTCGTTCTGCAGATCGAGGCACGGCCGGGCCCGGTGCGGCACCCGAAGCCGAATTGCTCTTCGTGGCTATGGCGGGGATCACGGGCTCGTTCCACGTGGTGGACGAAGGTCACGCGTGCGACGCGCTGGCTTACATCTTCGCGCGAGCCGACACGCTTTCGGGCAAGCCCTGCGTCGCGAACCTGAGCTACTCGAGCGATCTGGGCCCGCACGACGGGACGTCGACTTGGGATCGCACGTTGAACTCATTGCTCGCGCAGAAAGGCCGGGCGATCACGCTCTCGGCGGGCAACTCACAGGTCGCCCTGCCCCACAAGTCGGGCACGATCGCCGCCGGAGCGACGCTGGATCTGGCGCTGGACTACGTGCCGGTGGGAGGCGCGGTTCTCGTCAGCGACGCGATCGAGATTTGGTTCGACGGACAGGACTCGATCTCGATCGAAGTTTTGTTCACGCCCAATTACCTCGCGACGCCAGCGTTCTCCGTGGTGACACCGGCGGTCGCGCCGGGCGGCGTGGGATCGGGCCCGGGCCCGGCGACATCACCGGCTCAGTTGGTGATGCTCGCGGGCACGACGGTCGAGGTCCACTCGCAGACGTATCCGCACAACGGCGACCGATTCCTCTCGATCCTGCTCAACGCACCCGCAGGTGGGGCGCTCGCCGCGGGACGGTGGGTGTTCCGGCTCCACGGCGGCGCAATTGTCCGTGGGCACGTCGACGCGTGGGTCGAGCGCAACAACCGCGCGAGCTACCGATGGGTGGGCCCGCGGAACCCTTCCACCACCGTCGCCAATCCGGCCAGCGCAGCGCTCCCGATCTCGGTCGGCTATTACTTGAAGAAGCTTCGAAACGTGATCGAGCCCAGCAGCGCGCACGGAACTACGCGCGACGGCCGGTACAAGCCCGACTTGTGCGCAGTGGGCGGGCTGTTCACGACGCCGCGCGCGTACGATCGACGCGGCGGCCCTTCTGCGGAGTATGTCCCCAGCCAGGCGGGCACGAGTCTGGCCGCGCCGATCACCGCCGGTGCGTGCGCGATCTTGTTCGAGTGTCGCGGACCGGATCTGACGAGCGGTCAGGTGCAGCAGATTCTGATCGATCACACGGATCGCGGAGGCATCACTGTCCCCTCCGAGGCGTGGGGCTGGGGGCGCCTCGATGCGTCGAACATTTGCAGCGGACCGCTGGCCAAGGTCGACGTCTGGTTGATGAAGGACGCGGCGGACGACGGAGCTGAACCGTTCGCGCGCGAGGTCTTCTGGGAGAGCCCCGACATCGAATTGTTCGACGAGACCGGGGCGAGCAGGGTCGCGAACCCGACGCACGACTCGAGCAAGCACCACAGCAACCTGGTGAAGGTCACGGTTCGCAATCACAGTGCTGCGACACAGACGGCCTACAACACCGAGGTCCACTTGTATTGGGCCGACCCGTCGACGTACTTGCCCTTCCCGAGTGCGTGGAACGCTTCGGGGATCTTCACGGGAGCGGGCTTCACGGACGCGAACAACGTGATCACCGTGCCCCAACTGGCGCCCGGCGCGAGCGACACGGTCACGTTCGCGTGGGCACCGCCGGCACCGGGCAGCAATCTGCACGGCGACGATCACTTCTGCTTGCTCGCGCGCATCGAGAATCCGGCCGATCGCGCCGCGCTCGGCAGCGGAGGCGGAACGGTCGTCAAGGGATCGAACAATCTTGCGCAGCGCAACGTCCACGTGCAGGGTGCGGCGATGATCGCGGCGGAACCGCGTCCGTCCCCCGGCGGATTGCCGCCCGCGCCGGAGAACATCGCTGAGATGCCGTTCTACGTCGCGCAGCCGTTCGACTACTCCAAACAGCTTCAGTCGCTCTCTCTGAGCGTGACCGTCGCCAATGTTGCGGGCGAGACCCAGCTCGTGCTGCCCGTCGATGTTCTCTCCTGGCACGAGGGCCGCGTGCTCGTGGACGCCATCACACGGCGCCCGCGTGAGAGATGGCGATGGCTCGAGCTCTTCGCGCGGCTACCGGTCGATCTGTGGGGCGCCGATGTAGAGCGCGTCACCGACATCACGGGCGCGCGGCGCTTGCGCGTCCAATCCGGCGTGGCGACGATCACGCTCGACCCCGGAGCCGACCGGCTGACGATCCCGCACGTGCATCTATCCACTGCGCGAATCGTGGCGCGGGTGCGGGTGATCGATCCGGTCGTCGGACTTCGCGTCGGATACGTGCGCGTCGCTCAGTCCTCGATGGGCTTCCGGCGCGGCGGCGTGACGCTCGAGCTGCGGTCTCCGCAGGTCTGACGGGGAAGGCGAGCAGATGTCCCGCCGCCGTCACGAGGGTTTCGCGCGCGGCAGAAGCTCGCTCGTCGCTGTACTCCGCACAGCGACGTGCACGTTGGCGCTGGCATCGGCGGCGGCGCGCAGACAGGACCCCACCGTGCTCGCACTCCGGCTCGGCGAATCGTCGCACGGTGCGCTCGCACTGGACCTGGAAGCTGGGAGCAATCGTGCTCGAAGCTCGTTTCGCTTGACGCTGACGGGCGGTACACCGGTCACGATCTCCGCCGAGTCGTACGACTTCGACGCCGCGCTTTCGGTAGAGGAAGTGAACGGATCACGAACCTGGCACGCGGAACGCGGCGGCGTGTACACGAATGCGGAGCTGGAGATCGTGGAACCGCCGACGGAACTCCTCGTGCATGTGCACGCCGAGGACGCGTACGGCGGGGAGTTCTCGCTCGCAGCCCGCGCCGGACCGCGCTCGCAGCGCATGGCGCGCGACGCGTGGATCCGGGCAAGCGCAGAGCACTGTGAGCGCGCCGCGGAGCGCGCCTTCGCACGCAGCGATGCGCGCTTGGGACTGCGCCTGCTCTCGGAGGCGTGGCAGTACGCTCACGAACTCGGAGACGTGGAGCGTGCGCGGCGCATCGCCGAGGTGCACGCCGATCGTGCTCGAGCAGAACAGGCCGCGGGTGAGATACTCCGCGCGCGCGCCCACTTGGGAATGACGGAACGCCGCGCCGGAGCGGTCACGCAAGCACGCGAGCTCCTCGACGACGCGATCGCCGGCTTGACGAAGTTCATCGCGGAGCTCGCGACGGACGAAGAGCGCCGTCCCTGGCTGCGGCTCGCGTGCCAGGTGCACGCGGAGCTCGGCTTGATGGCGATGGAGGCCGACGATTGGGACGACGCCGGCGAGCACTATCGACTCTTGGCCGAGCTCGCGGCGCGGGCGCAGGACGCGCGCTTCGAGGTGCTCTCGTGGGAGCGGCAGGCAGTCGTCCACGACGAGACTGGCGAGCTCGCGGACGCCTCGGCCGCCGCCGAGCGTGCGCTCGTGCAGGCCCGGGCGCTGGGCGATTCCGAACTGTTGGCGCGTGCGTCGGCGACTCACGCGCGTGTGCAGGTCCGGCGCGGGGAGCTGCGAGCGGCACAGACCGAGCTCGAAGGTGCGCTGGCGATCGACGCGTCGCCGCCGGTCCGCTCGATGATTCTCGGGACGCTGGGTGAGGTGTATCTGGAGCTCGCGCGCTACGAGGCCGCGATCTGCACGCTCGACGAGCTCGATCGTTGGATCGCCGAGCACGGGCTGTCGGGCGACGTGTTCCCAGCGCAACTCCTGCGCGCTCGCATCGCGATCGGACTGGGTGAGCTTCCGCGCGCGCGACGGATGCTCGAAGAGTCACTCGAGTCCGCAAGCAATCGCGGACATCGCCGCGACCAGGCTCGCGCGCTGCTCAACTTGGGGGCCCTGGCGATCAAGTCCGGTGATCTCGACGCCAGCGAAGTGCACCTCCAGGCCGCGCGCGCGCTGGCCGAGGAGATCGGCGACCGCAGCCTGACGATGCGCGCCTTGCTCGATTTGTGCGAGCTCGCGGATTCGCGGCGCGAATTCGGAACGGCGCTCGAACGACTCGAGCGCGCGCGCGAACTCGCGTCGCACCTCGGCAGCCGGCGCTACGCGCACATCGTGCAAGGCGCGCTGGCCCATGTGCTGTGCCGGTCCGGCGAGCCCCAGAAGTCGCGCGCGATGGCGCGCGAGTGCGCTGTAGCGCTGGAGGAAATGGGCGAGTTCGAGGCGGCAGCCGATGCGCGCGAGACGCTCGCACGCGTGGCGCTGAGTCTCTCCGACACGGCCGATGTGCGCGCAGAGATCGACGCCGGCGAGCGGCTCCTCGCCCGGTGTGACACCAGCAATCTCGACGCGACGCAGCGCGCGGGTGTGCGCTCGCGGAATTGGACCTTCGGTGCGCTCGCGCAGGACATCGTGCCGCTCGAGCGGACGGCGGCGCGCTCCGAACCCGACGGGCAACGCGCGCTGGACGCAGGGATCGCGTCGGACAATCGCTGGAAAGGCCGCATGATCCTCGAGGGTATCGGGGCACGCGAACCGTCGATCGCGATCCCGTCCGGTTCGCCGCCACTGCACGCCGGGATGGCGTGGATCAACTACAGCGACGGTCTGGACCGACTGTACGGAACCATCGCCACGCCGCGCGGCCTATCGTTCCACGACCTCGGCGAGCGCGAGTCGATCGAGCGCGACGTGCGCGCCTTCGTCGATGGGCTGGCCACGACGCACATCGATCCCGCCCAGTTCGCCGCGCAGGCCGCGCGTTTATACGACCGGCTGCTCTCACCGCTGCTCGCGCAGCTCGACTCACCGCCGCGCGAGCTGGTCGTGTTCCCGACGCCCGCGCTCTCGATCCTGCCGTTCGACGCTCTGGTGTCGCCCGCATCCGAGCGCGCGTGGGATCGGCGCGGCTTCACCAGCCTGCGCTGTGTCGTCGACGACATGGTGGTCGCACAATTGCCTTCGGTCGCCGTGTACTCCGCGCTGTGCGCGCGTCCGAACGTGAACCGTCCCACGCGCGTCCTGGTCGTGGGTGATCCACTCTATTTCCCCGAGCTCGCGAGCCCGCCGCCTGAGGTCGCGAGCGCGCAGCGTGTCGGCGAGAGCTTGATCGACTACGCGCGCATCAAAGCGACTCGCGACGAAGCCTTCGCGATCGCCGACCTGATGCTGGAACGCAACTCGCGCACGACCGACGCGGATCGAGCGTCGTTGCAGTCCGGGCGTCGGCAGCGCGACTTCACGCTCTCGACCGAGCAAATGGACTTGTTCTTGGGCGCGTCAGCGAGCCTCGAGAAGTTCGGATCGAAGCTCGGCGACTGCTCGCTCTTGCATGTCGCCGCCCACGGCCATGTCGATGCGGTCGATCCGCGTCGCAGCGGATTGGTGCTGGCGTACGAGCCGCGCGGCGCCGGACTGTGGACGCTGGCGAGCGTGCTGAATCAGTCGCTCACCGCGGAGCTCGTCGTGCTCTCAGCCTGCGACACCGCCTCGGGACCGATCGTGCGCGGCGATGGGATCCAATCGGTCGCGCACGCGTTTCTCGCCGCCGGCGCGCGCTCGGTCGTGGCGACGCTGTGGCGAGTCGACGATCGCGATTCAGCGGAGCTCATGAAGGAGTTCTACGGCCGTTTCCTCGAGCAGGCCGAGCGGCCCGCGCACGCGCTCCGCTCCGCAAAGCTCGCGCTGCGCGGCTCGAGCACCCGTGGCAAACCTGCGGGTGCGCCCGATTCGCAATTCGTCGGAACGCACCCGCACACGTGGGCGCCGTACATCTTCGTCGGCGCGCCCTGAGCGTGGCGCGCGCGGCGTCAGTGAGGCTGGATCGGCACGAACACGGCAGCGCCGTTGGCCGCGACGTCGATGAAGGTCCCTGTCACGCTGCTCTTGAGTGTGCCGCGATAGTAGTGCTTGATCGTGATCGTGTAGTTGGGATAGGCGGGGTCGTAAGGACCTTCGATGCTCCCTTGCGACCAGCTCCCGGGCGGCGGCCCGATCCCCGTGTGGAGCAACACGAAGGAGCCCGTTGGACCACCGACCGGTCCGGCCCAAACTTCGAAGGACGTGGCGAGGTTGTCGTACGTGACCCGCACGTCGTAGAGGGCAAGTCCTCCCGCACCGAGAAAGCTACCGCTGGCGTAGGCCGTCGTGATCGCATCGCCAGGCGTTGCATCCCCGTCGGTGATGACCATTCCGGCCGTGTCCATGTGCATCGACTTCGTCATGTGAAATGAGCCGACACGGTCTTGGAAATGGTGCGTGACCGTTTCACCGACCGTCAGATCGTAGTAGTGGCGCACGATCAGCTTGAACTTGGACGTGCCGTTCCACTCGGCGTCGAGCAATGGGACTTCCCAGTAGGCGTTCGGCGAAGGCAGGGTGAGCAATGTGTCGCAGGGATCGGACGTCGTGACGAAATTGCCGGACTCGCCGAAAATGACGATCTTGGTCACCTTCACGATTTCTCCCGCAGCCACGTCCGCTTCGTACCAACCGTACAACTGCAGGCGTACACGAGGTTCGCCGCTCCACACGGTTGAACTCGTGTCGAAGAACATCGCGCTTCCCTCGAGATTGATTGCGAGCAGGTCATCGCGCACGCGCACGACGCCATCGCACGTAATCTCCGCTGGGGTGGGTTCGAAGATGACGGACTTGTCGGTGCGTCCGGCGGGTCTATCCCACCACGCGCAGCCCGAGATCACGCCAAGCCAAGGGGCCGACAACAGCACGAATCGCAGCAGGCAACGGCGGTGCATGAAATCTCCTCGCTCCTTCTCGACAGAGGCGGCTGAGTTCGAATGAAACTCGCGACTCTCATCGAGTGGAATCCTAGCTGCGAAGGATCCGCGCGTCGCCGTGCAGCGCTTCCGGAAATCCCTTACGGCAGTGTCGGCGCACGAGCAGCGCCGCAGCTTCCTGCCCATCGTGACTGAATGACGGTGCGCTCGCAGCTTTTGCGCGCCTGCGCGTCCGAGCGTGCCGCTGTGACCGCGCGCCGTTGGGCAACTGTGAGGCGGAGTCGCAGGCAGGACTGCCCAGCGCGGATTCGTCGGCCTTGAGAGCGTCACCCCTCGACGTCAAGGCCAGACGATCCGAATTCCGTTCGACCAGTTCGTCGTCGCCGCCGTGCAGAAGTTCGCTGCCGGGTTGCGATAGAAGAGTTGGTAGTTCGCCGTCTGTCCGGCCGGCTGCAGCGTTTGCACCGACACCGCGTTCGTCTGCATCGTGTTGGGGTACGTCCAGTAGCCCTGCGGCGCACCGTTCGTTCCCGCGAAGTGCGCGCCGAAACGAATCAACTGGCCGTCGGCGCAGCGAACTCCGTCGGCCGATGCGACTCCGCTCGACGCGTTGGCATTGCCCTTCAGCAACAAGGCGAAGCTCACGTACGTCGGGCTGATGTAGCCGGTGAACGTCACGGTGTCCGGCGAAGTCGTGCCCGTCGCACTGAGCAGCGCACCGTCGAGATTCAGCGAGTTGGCGCAGCCATGTCCCGGCGCGGCTTGCGGACTCGGCACGAAGTTCGGCGCGGCGCACGGACAATTTGCGACACCCGCATCGCCCGGGAAGCAGAAGGCCACACCCGGTCTGACGTCCGGGCAACCGCGCCACTCGGCGATGTTGTTCGCGGCTTGATCGCCCACGACGTTGAAGATCCCGCCCACGTAGAGGTCGGCAGCGCCGTCCGTGCCATCGTCAAACGTCAGGAAGTCGTTCACTGGACTGCCGACGACCTGCGGGATGCCGCCACCGACTTCGGACCACGCCGCGCCGTTCCACTTCGCCAGGTGCTCGGCCGGCACGCCTCCAGCGGTCGTGAAGTATCCGCCGGCGTAGAGCGCCGCGCCCGAGCCGTCGTCGAACGATCCGAGAGCGACGGGGATTCTGAATCCGCTTCCCCCCAGTCCGCTGCCCAGCGCCGACCAGCTCGAACCATCCCATTTGGCGATGTGGTTCGCGCTGACGCCGCCCGCGGTAGAGAAGTATCCGCCGACGTAGAGCGCCGCGCCCGAACCGTCGTCGTGCACCGTCATGTCGAGCACCCGGTCGGACACTCCGCTTCCGACCGCCGAAAAACTCGACCCGTCCCATTTGGCGATGTGGTTCGCGCTGACGCCGCCGGCGCTCGAGAAGAAGCCACCGACGTACAGCTTCATGCCGGCGCCGTCGTCGTAGGTCTGCAGCGAGAAGATCTCGGTCGAGAAGGGGAACCCGCTGCTGACGCCTCCGGCTACCGAGGACCAGTTCACTCCGTTCCACTTCGCGATGTGCTTCGTGACCACTCCTCCGGCGCTATCGAAGTAACCGCCGGCGTACAGCGCCGGCCCCGAGCCGTCGTCGTACACCGCGAGCGCGTGCACGACCTCGCCGTTGATCCCCGCGCCGAGCGGCGACCAATTCGCGCCGTCCCACTTCGCGATGAGATTCGCTCCGACACCGCCCGCTGTGCTGAAGTCACCGCCCGCGTAGAGCGCCGGTCCCGAGCCGTCGTCGTAGACCGCGAGCACGCGGACGTACGTGAAGCCGGAGAGTCCCCCAGCCATTCCGCTTCCGAGCGCTGACCAGTTCACGCCGTCCCACTTGGCGATGTGCGATGCGACGATTCCGCCGATCTCGGTGAATCCTCCGCCGGCGTAGATCGCCGGCCCGGAGCCGTCGTCGAAGATAGCCAGCGTCGCAAGGCCAGACGCGGCCCCGCCGACCGTCGCAGGCCCGCCCGCGCCGAGCGCGCGCCACTGCGTCCCATTCCAGCGCGCGATGTGATTCTGCAGCGCGCCCTGCGCCTGCTCGAAGCCTCCGCCAGCAACGAGCTCAGATCCTGCTCCCGAATCGAACACTGCGAGGGAGTCGACATCGCCGTCGGTTCCGATCGACGTCGACGTCCACGTCGCGCCGTCCCACCGCGCGACGTGGTCGGCGCTCGTTCCGCCGGCGGTCGTGAACGAGCCGGCGGCGACGAGCGTCGGCCCGGAGCCGTCGTCGAAAACGTGCAGCGCGTTCACGTTGGCGTCCGTGCCCGTTCCGAGCGCGGTGAAGCTCGCGCCATCCCACTTGGCGACGTTCGCGATCGTTGCTCCTCCTGCGTTGAGGAACTGTCCGCCCACGAAGAGTGCTGGTCCACCGCCGTCATCGAAGACGGTCAGCGCGAGAACGCGGTCGTCGATCCCGCTCCCGAGCGCGGACCAATTGCCAGACTGCCACTTCGCGATGCGCGCGGCGCTGACGACGCCAGCCGTGGAGAATCGCCCGCCGACGAAAAGCGCTGGACCGGAGCCATCGTTGAACACTTCCAGCGCGCGCACCGAATTGTTCGTGCCGCTGCCGAGCGTGGACCAGATCGCGCCGTTCCACTTCGCGATGCGGTTTGCGCTCGGACCGCCGGCGGTAGTGAACTGTCCTCCGACGAAGAGCGCGGGGCCCGAGCCGTCGTCGTAGACGTCGAGCGCGTAGACGATGTCATTCGTGCCACTGCCGAGCGCGGTCCAATTCCCGCCGTTCCACTTGGCGATGCGACTCGCGCTCGCTGCGCCGGCCCTGGTGAACGCTCCACCAGCGAAGAGCGCAGGGCCGGAACCGTCGTCGAACACGGCCAACGTGAACACGGTTCCATTGACACCGTTGCCGAGCGGCGACCAACTCTGCCCGTTCCATCGCGCGACATGGCTCGCGGATTCTCCGCCGGCGTTCGTGAACGCGCCGCCGGCGTAGAGCGCCGGCCCCGAGCCGTCGTCGAACAGCGCGAGTGCGTGCACTTCGCCGTCTGTTCCCGCCGGAGCGAAACGCGGATCCCAATCAGGGCATTGAGCGTGCGCAACGGAAACGATGGCCGGACAAAGGATCAGCACCGCAAGACGCTTCATGAGAATTCTCCTGATGCTCTGAGGTCGCACTGTCTGCGTGTGAGGCTATCCCAATCGCGCGAATGCTGAAATGCGCGGACGAGCCGGGTGTCGGCGGGGCAATCGACGGCGGCGGACGAGGGCGCCCAGGGCGCGCACCCGCCGACCGAAGTTGCAATGAGCCCCGCGGCGTCGAACGCGGCGGCGTCGAGCTCGACGCCCGCGACGGATCCGCGCTCAGCCCGTCTTCTCGATCAGCGACTTCAGCGCGTCGAACGCACCGCCCCAACCCGCGCGCAGCTCGTCCGCGTCGCGCCGCGACTGAATGCGCGTGTGGTTGAGCGTGATCCCCGTCTTGCCGTTGCCCTTGTCCGCGAAGAGCACTTCGACGTGACTCGCGGGCGCACGCGTCGGGTGATCCCACGTGAAGCGCAGGTCCTTGTTCGCGCGAATGCGCTGAAACGTGATGCGGTCGCCGTCGATGTTCTCGAGCTTGCCCTTCTCTTGGAACGCGACTTTCGTTTTCGGTCCGAGCCAGCGGTCGAGCATGCGGTTGTCGCCCCACGAGGCGAACACCGTGTCGAGCGGCGCTGAGATCGTCTTCGTCACGCAGATCGAGTAGCCCTTGGGCTGTCCATCCTTGTCGACCGAGCCGCGCACGCGCTCGTACTCGACGACGACCGTCGTCGCCCACCATTCGTCGACCTGTTGCTCGGAATAGAGGTGGTCGACGAGATCGCGACGACCCTTCTCGATCCCGCCGGCCGTATCGAGCAGCGTGAACCACTGTTTGAGCGACTTGCCCGTGCGCTCCTTTATGAGGGAATCAGTGAGATCCGGGGTGTCGACGTTGGCGATTTTCATGGCAGTCGTGCGAGGCGCGTACCGATCCGTGTAGGCCGACAGTGTACACGCTTCCAGGCTTCTTGCTCGTTCGCGAAGCGTGTGTACGGGATAACTTCGTGCTCATGAACCGAAACGGGCCGGATGACGCGCTGCGCGGGCTCTTCGTCCGAGCGTTCGATTCGAGTGCGCCGACGCACGCCGTGCGCGCGCCGGGTCGCGTCAACTTGATCGGGGAGCACACGGATTACTGCGGTCTGCCGGTGTTTCCGATGGCGATCGAGCGCAGCGTGCGGATCCTGTTCCGGTCGCGCGAGGACGCACACGTGAACCTCGTGAACGTCGACCCCGCGTTCGAGCCGCGCGAGTTCGACATCGAGGACGAGATCGCGCCTTTCGACGCGGGCGATTGGGGGAACTACGCCAAGGCGGCCGCGCAGATCCTGCGCGCGCGCCACGCAATCACGTGCGGTTTCGACGGCGCGGTGCACGGCGACGTACCGGTTGCCGCGGGACTCGCTTCGTCGTCCGCGCTCGTCGTCGCGTGCGTGCTCGCGCTCGTGCAAGCGAACGCGCTCGCAATAGAACGCGAGAATCTGATGGAGCTCGCCGCGGTTGGAGAACGCTACGTCGGCACGCACAGCGGCGGCATGGATCAGGCGATCTGCCTCGGTGCCGTCGGCGGCCACGCGAGCGTGATCGAGTTCGAGCCGCTGCGCTTGACGCACGTGCGCGTTCCCGGCGATTGGCGCTTCGTGGTCGCGAGCAGCGGTGTGAAGGCGCAGAAGTCGGGCGCGGCGCGGACTGCATACAACACGCGTGTGCAAGAGTGCCAAGTGGCGCTGCGCGAGATCACCGGTCATCTCGCGGCTCGCACTTGGCCAGCGAGCTTCGCCGAGCTCACGCGCAAGGTCTCCGTCGACGAGATTCTCGCCGTGGGCGCCCAAGCGCTCGGCGAGCGGCACTACGCGCGTCTGAGACACGTCGTCACGGAACGACAACGCGTGTCGTCCGCCGCGGAAGCGATGCGGCGCGGCGACAGCAAACGCTTCGGCGTGTTGATGAACGCGTCTCACGAGAGCCTGCGGGTCGACTACGAAGTGAGCTGCGCGGAGCTCGATGCGCTCGTGCAGGCCGCGCGCGACAGCGGTGCCGCCGGAGCGCGGCTCACCGGCGCCGGTTTCGGAGGTTCCGTCGTGATGCTGTCGCGTCGCGACGAGGCGGCGGGGCTCGTGGCGCGCTTGAACAAGCTGAGCAGCGAAAAGCTCGGCCATCCGGCCGACGCGCAGGTTGTGCTCCCGTCTGTGGGAGCTACGCTCGAGCGCATGTGAGTCGCCGAGCTTCGTCGTCGCGATCGCGACGCGACGACGCGCGCAGATCGTGCGCGGCGCGACCGATCAACGCCGCATCGACACGAGCATTGGCTCGTCGCTCTGCTGCACACGATCGAAGTCCGTGCGGTCGCGGATGCCGTGCCAACCTTCCGCGATGAGGATCTGGCCCGCGACGCCGCCCAGCGTGTTGCCCGGACCCGGCGCAACCAAGTGATCCGGAGCGTACTCGCGCAGAGCGACGCGGACGGACAGCGCGAAGTCGTACGGCGTGACGATCTGCGCGCCGAGCGTGTACTCCATGAGCTCGCGCGGGTCCGCCGACCAAGGCGTGTATCGCGCGCCGCGACCGTCGATCAAGGTCACGCTCGGCCGTTGAAATTGCAGACGATCGAGCTGCGTACGCGCTTTGTCGGCCACTTCTTGCACGAGCGGCGTGTGATACGGCCCGTGCTGCATCAATCGGAAGGGATAGGTGTTCGAGCCGACCTTGACGCGCGGCAGCGACTTCAAAAGGTACGCGATGCCGTCCTCGGTTCCCGCGAGCACCGTCAGGCCGCCGAGATCGATCGACGGATACACTCGTCCATTCGACGCGCGGATGACCTCGGCGACGGCCGCGCGCAGCTCGGGCACCGGACGCCACGCATCGTCGATCAACGCTTCGATGACTTGTCCGCCGCTCTTCTCGCGCGCTTGGTGCTCGTGCTGGAGGAGCGACATCTCTTGGACGAGCCGGAAGCCGTCGTCGAACGAGAGCGCGCCGGCCACCGCGAGTGCCGTGTACCAGCCCAGCGAGTTGCCGACGACGCACACGGTTTCGTGCTCGGCCATCGCCTCGGCGCAGTCGAGCATCGACACGACGTAGATCAGCGGCGAGACGTTCGCCGGCAAGAGGTGAAGCGCCGGATTGAAGCGCTCGGCGCGGTCGAGCTCGACGAGCGACGGCAGGTCGTACTCCGCGCGCAGCTGCTCCGCTCGCGCGACCCACGGGTGATCGTCGGGCAGCGAGCGCAGCGTCTTCTCGGTGTACGAGCCGCGGCCCGGGCACATGAGTGCGATCCGTTTCACGCGCACACCTCGAGCGCGGTGCGCACGATCTCGTCCTCACCGACGAGCACGGCGGCGGCGGCGCTTCCGAGCGGAACGTAGCTGTCCGCCGCGCGCACGGAGCGCATCTTCAGCGGCAGCCCCTCCTCGGCGAAACGCGCGACGACCGCGTCGGCGATCCCCGCGCCCGTCGCGCGGCACTCGTCGACGACGAGAAGCTTGCGGCACTCGAGCGCGTGCGGCCGCAGCGCGTCGAACGGGAGCGGCGCGAGCCAGCGCAAGTCGACGACACGCGCCTTGATCGCGTGTTCGCGCTCCAACGTGCGCGCCGCGCGCAGCGCGAGACGCAGCCCGTTGGCATAGCTCACGATCAAGAGATCGCGGTTCGTCGCGCCGTACACGCCGAGCTCGGCCGGCAGCAGCGTGCTCGGCGGCGACGGGTAATCGAAGAGCCAGCCGTTGTCGCCGTCCGCGTACAGATCCTTCTCGTGGTACAGCGCGATCGGCTCGAGGAAGCACACGACGCGTCCGCATGCACGCGCGATCGCGAACGCGCCGCGCAACATGCGCGCAGCGTCGTCTCCGCGCGACGGCACGGCGATCATCAAGCCCGGGATGTCGCGCAGCGCACCGATCGAGTTGTCGTTGTGGAAGTGACCGCCGAAGCCCTTCTGGTACGCGAGGCCTTGGATGCGCACGACCATCGGGTTCTGGAATTGGCCGTTCGAGAAGTACTGGAGCGAGCACGCCTCGCCGCGCAATTGGTCGAGCGCGTTGTGGATGTACGCCAAGTACTGGATCTCGGGCGAGGGCAAGAAACCGACGTGCGCCGCGCCTTGCGCGATGCCCAGGATCGACGTCTCGTCGAGCAGCGTGTCGAACACGCGCGCGAGACCGAAGCGCTTCTGCAATCCCGCCGTCACCGCGTATACGCCGCCCTTCTTCCCGGTGTCCTCGCCGAACAACAGGATCTCGGGCCGGCGCAACATCTCGTCGTGCAGCGCCGAGTTCACGTGCGAGGCCAGCGTGCGCTTGGTCGGACTCTTCGCGGTTTCGGGCAGCGCGTCGTTCCAAAGCTCCGCACGTCGCGCCGCATCGATCGGCTCGGCGGCGCACGCGCGGATCTTCTCCTCGTCGTACGGCGCGAGCGGCTCCATCACCTCGGCGCGCGTCGTGAGTCGCGGCCGTCGCGTCGCTTCTTCGGCGGCCGCGGTCACTCGAGCGCGTGTGTCGCGCACGATCGCGCGCAGCATGTCCGGTGTCGCAGATCCGGTCGCGATCAGGCGTCGCGCGTTCGCAAGCAGCGGATCCGTCGCTTCGACGGCTTCGATCTCAGGCAACGTGCGATACGTCGTCTCGACATCGCTCCCCGCGTGGCCCCAGAGACGCGTGCAGCGCAAGTGCAAGAAGACCGGCGCTTTGGTGGTGCGGCACGCATCGACGGCCGCGCTCGCGACGTCCCACATCTCGTCGACGTCGCCGTCGGCGAGGAAGTAGTGCATGAAACGCGCCGATCCCCAGATGTCCTCGATCCAGCCCTTGGGCGTGTCGACCGAGATGCCGATCTGATTGTCCTCGCACAAGAACAAGATCGGCAGCGGGCTGCCGCGTCGATGGATGTAGCGCGCCGCGTGCAAGCCGGACAGCGCGGTCGCGTGATTGGCCGACGCGTCGCCGAACGAACACAAGACGATCGAGTCGCCCGGCAAGCCCGTTTCGACGCCGACACGCCGCGCGCGACCGAGCGCGAACGCCAAGCCGACGGCTTTCGGCAAGTGCGACGCGATGGTCGACGTCTGCGGCGGAACCCACAGTCGGCGACTGCCCCATACCTTGTGACGACCGTGGCTGATCGGATCCTCGGCCGATGCACACAGGCTGAGCAACGTGTCGAACGCCGGCGTGACTTCCGGCGCCTTGCGGCTGCGCGCCATCATCAGTCCGCCCGATCGATAGTGCAGAAAGCACGGATCGGTGAGGCGGAGCAGCGCGCCGAGGATCGCGTTCTGTTCGTGGCCCGCGCTCGAGATGGTGTAGAAGCTGCGGCCCGTCTTCTTCAGCTCGCGCGCGGTGACGTCGAGCGCGCGGCTGAGGACTTGGTCCTCGAAGAGTGCGACGGCGTCACGCGCGGTCAGACCGCCGCCCGCGTGGAGCGGCTCGTCGGACGCAAGCAGGCGCGAACTCGGGCTCGCGCTCTCGAGGTAAGCGTCGAGGTGCGACTCGACGACGGCGACACGGTTGGTGCTCACGTTGCGGCTCCGGACGGAAGATTACGGTGCAGAGGAATGTTTCGCACGCGTCGGCGAGGGGCTGCGGAGACGCTGAAGTCCGGTGTCCGGAAGTCCGGTGTCAGCCCGAAGTACGGTGTCAGACACTTTCCATCGCCCCGCCAGCAGCTCGCATGCAAAACGCCGCGGCCTTGCTGGCGGGGCGAAGGAAAGTGTCTGACACCGTACTTCGGGCTGACACCGGACTTCCGGACACCGGACTTCCGTACTTCACCGTCTCCGCAGCCACCCCCGCAGTACGCGCCGCTGTAACCGCTCTCATTCTCCAGACGCGCGCTCAGTGCATCGGCTCGACCGCGGCCACGGCGGCCTCGAAGTCCGCGACCGAGAGCGGGGACACCTCGTCGCCGGGTTCGCCGCCGTGACGTCGCGAGGGCACCGTCGTGTACAGCGCTCGCGGCAGATAGTCGGCGAAGAACTGCTCCTCGCGCGCGCGGATCGTCTGCAGCGAGTAGCGCGGCCGCTCACGCAGGCCGGCGATGTGCACGACGGGCGAAGTGGGCATGGCTCCGTGCACGGCGCCGCCCGCGCGCTTGAAGTGCTGCTTGAAAGCCGTTTGCCCGAACTCGAGGAAGTGCAAAAACGTGTGGTGGGTCGAGTTCGCGCCCGCCCACGGGTACGGATGCAGATCGAACGCGGAGCCGGCGCGGCCGATCGCGTTCTCGATCGTCTGTTCCGCGTCCGCTCCACGCCGGCCGGCGCGCTGAGTGAACTGTGCGTAGAGCCGCAGCTCGTCGCCGTCCGCGTAGAACACCTTGCGCACGCCGTATCGCGCCGGGTCCTGCGCGATGTCCGAGCCGCGCTCGAGGCCGAATCGCCCGACGATGAAGAGATCGACGAAGTCCTTTTCCTCCTCGATCCAGCGCACGGTGTCGAGCGCCTCGTCCAGCGTCTCGTCCGGATGATCCGTGAACGTCATCCACTCGGTCGCGACGCCCGCGTCGTGAAAGGCGCGGTTGACCGCGGTCATCGTCGCGCGGTCGCAGCCCTTGCGCATGAGCTCGAGGATGCGATCGCTGCCGCTCTCGATGCCGAAGGCCGCTGAGCGCAAGCCCGCACGGTGCAGCAATGCGCAGCGCTCGGGCGTGAAGTACTTCTCGATCTTGAGGTCGCTCGACCAGCGGATCTTCACGTTGCGCTCGATCAGCGCCTCGGCAAGCTTGACCGCGTACGCCGGCGAGAGCACGTCGCACGAGATGTAGAAGTTCTTGACGCCGTGTCGACGCGCGAGCTGCGCCAAGTCGGCCGCCGCGCGGGCCGCGGGGATCTCGCGGTAGGTCGCAGTCGCCGTCTCCGCGAGGCCGTAGTAGCAGAACGAGCACTGATTCCAGTAGCAGCCGCGCGTCGGTGCGTAGAGCAGCGTGCGGCTCGGCGCCCAGTAGCGGTCGAGATCGAGATCGGAATAGTCCGGTGCGGGAGCTTCCCGCAGATCGAGCGTGCGCCGCGGCCCGAGGACGGGAGTCCCGGCCGAAGCATCCACCGCGACGTGCGCGAGGATCGGTACGGAGCCAGGCTCCCGCATCCACGATTGCGCGGCAGCCCCCGACGTTTCGTGTGACGGTGCAGCACGCGTGGCCGACGGAGCCGGGCTCCGTCCCGAGTCATGACTCGTGGACGCTGCATCCGGGCTCCGTATCGAGTCAGGACTCTGGCTCCGTCCCGATTCAGCCGTTTCGTTTGACTGCGGCGTCATCTTGGACGCGGGAGCCTGGCTCCGTACCGATCCTCCGACGTGCGCAGCGCGCGCCTGCTTCGGTGCTGGCCGCAGCGTCAGCAGATTCGGCACGTCGCCGAGAATCTCGTGGCGCGCCACGTCATCCGCGGTGTTCCGCCAGCGCTCGAGCCGCGAAAAGAGCTCGGTCAACGTCTCCTCGCTCTCGAAGAGCGCGATGCCGTCGACATACGCGAGCATCCGCGCCTGCAGCGCGGGCTCCATGTGCACGACGACTTGATGGATGCACGGGCCCCCGAGCGCGAGGAACGCCGTCGGTGCACGCTGGCGCAGGAATCGGCACAGGTACAGCGCCTCAGGGATCTGCGACGGGAACACGACCGAGATCCCGATGAACGCCGCATCGGACGGATCCGCGGGCGGACCCGATCCGTTCGACCAATCCCATTCGTCGGCCGTGGCGAAGTGGCGCTCGTAGAACGCCGCGAACGGACTGCGACGCTCGGAGCAATATCGATCGAGCAGATCGAGGCTCCACGGAACGACCGCGTGAGAGGCGTGATTGAAGCTGAATCGGTACGGGTAGTGCGCCGCGCTCAGCGCGTCGAACAGCCCTTCGACCTTGCGTCGCGCGAGTGAGTACTGCGCCGGATCGTAGAAGAGCTCCCGCGTCTGGAAGACGGTGATGGGGGAGATCTCGCCGCCGATCGCGTGCTCGATCTTGGGTCGCGCCTCGACGAGCAGCCGGTACTGGCGCTGTTCGTGAAACGACAGCTCCTGCTGGCGATTGAGATCGACGAACCGCGATCCGATCCGACGGCCCAGGTCATCGAGCACGGTCGGCTCGAACAGCCAGTGCGCGGCTTCGATATTGAGATCGATGACGCGCGCGTCGTGCCCGTGCGCCCGCAGCCAACCCTTGAGAGTGGGCAGGCTGAGGAACGGCTGCGTCGGGTCGGCGAGCGGCGGATGGAGGAGCAGGTGCTGCATGAGGCCGGCGAATAGGGCCGAGCATGCTACCCGTCGTTCGGAGCCGTTCGGAGGAATGACCGCGGCAATGTCGCCGGCGCACGAGCGATGGTTGCGAAAGGCTATGGCGTTGCGCGCGCCGAGAACGTAGAATGCAAATTCCTACGCAAGGCCTTGGGTGAGCTATAGGCGTTTGCCAATTGGCGTTCGGAGGTGGCTCGAACTCGCGGTTGCGCGATCTCGTGTCCGGCCTCGACGTCTCTAACTCACCGCAAAAGCAACAACTTACACCCTCTTCCCCCCCACGCCTCGCGGGAGACAAATCCCCAGAAACCACAACCGCTAGAATAAGAGAGGCCGGAAACGAGCCGCAGGACCGAGCAGCGGTCATGCAGCCGTCGGCACCGCCCCCTGGGTGCGGACGGATGCGTCGCTGACTGCGGTCCGCGTCGATCCCCACGCTGCGAAGCAGCTCCTGATTCACGACCCGGGCAGGGGCGTGCTTCGGCGAGAGGATCCGGCACCGATCTTTCCCTACTCGTTCGCCCCCCGTCTCGAACCGTCACTCGAGCTGACGACCGCCGCACGATCGGCTGCGGTCCTGGCTCGGCGACTCCGAGGCCCACCGCCCCCCATCCATAACGACTCATGCAACAGCACACGCAGTTCCACGGCGCCTCGGCGAGCGATCTCGCCGAGCGTGACGGGCATTGGCCGCGCTCCAGTGCGCGGGGTTGGGGGAGAGTTCCGTCGTCGTGCGACTCACGCGGCGCAATCCGTCCGAGCGCGCACGGCGCGGCGGCGAAATCGCCCGGTGCGAGCCCGACGGTTCTCGGTGCGACCCCGACGCTTATTACGGTTCGCGCGCGCGCGCGCGCATCGCGAGCGAGCGCACACGAGAGCGGCGCGGTGCTGGTCGAGTTCGCGCTGATCGTGATCGCGTTCTACCTGCTGTTCGCGGGAACGTTCGAGATCGGCCGGATGGTGTTCTCGGCGCAGATCCTGCAGAACGCCGCGCGCGTCGGAGCGCGCGAGCTCGCGCTGATCCCATTGCCGGCGACGTACACGTTCGACAAGGCGCTGGGGATCAATCCGGCGTACGACGATCTCTCTGCGCCCGATAAGGACAACGTCAACAGCGTTCGCAGGCTTGTCTACGACCCGGGGCTGCTCGCCGTGGATGTGTCCAGTTACCCGGACGAAGCGAGCTATCAAGAGTTTCTTGCGTCGTGGCCGCCGCTCAATCGAATGCTCCTGCCGTTGATGCTGCGCGAGGACGTCGGCGGAGTTCCGTACCTGCGCTATCCGGGCGCACTTGTGCGAGCCGCCAACTTTGGGCCGCCGGCCGATCCCACTTGGCCGGCTGACACCCTGATCGTGATGGTTCCCGTCGTGACGAGACGGGGCGATGGCGGTGCCGAGTTCATCGAGTGGCACCACGTCGTCGAGGAGATACGCGCCTCGGCGGCCGTTGCGGCGACGGGCCCATTCAGCATGATCCCCACTTTGCCGCAAGTGCAGCAGGGTCTCGTCGCGCTGCGCATCAACTTCCCGTTCCAAGCGGGGACGCTGACGGCATTCCAATCTCAGTCTCCGGGCGACCCGATCATGAACGACCCGGTGCTAGCAGATGACGACGCGGTCACGGTCGACACTGCCGGCGCTGGTGCCACCTTGCCCGGCGAATTGGTATCGGCCTCGGCCTCGGACGAAGGCACATACGGGGGTCGATACGGACTCGGCAAGCACTACGCGCTCGCGAAGGAGGTCCGTCCGTTCCGGCGGACGCTCACCGCTCAATCCATCTTCCGCCGCGAGGTCTTCAAGTAATCCACGCGCCGCCACTCAACACACGACACGTAGAGACACACCCGAAAGCAACACAATGGCTCACCCCAAAACGCGCGGCCGCCAATCGAGCAAGAACGCACTGCTCGTGATCGGACTGCTCCTTGTCGGAGGCGTGGCGGCGATCGGCACGGTCTTGATGATCGGCGACGTCAAGCTCCCGTTCTTCAACAGGACGGTCGAAGCGAAGGAAAGGAAGTCGGAAGACCTCACCGGGAAGGTCGCGGTCCCGCTGCTTGCGAGAACCATACCTGCGTACACGGCGGTGACGCTCGACGACTTGTACGACGCGGCGACGAAGCAGCTGAAGGCCACGCATCTCGATCCCAAGAAAGCCGAGGAGAAAGCCTTCCTCACGAAGATCGACGAAATCGTCGGTCGCGTGATGGCGCGCGACAAGGAGCCCGGCTACGCGTTCAAGGAATCAGACTTCTTGCCGAAGGGCACGCGTCCGGGGCCCACGGCCGGGCTCGAGCCGAACACACGCGGCATGTGGGTCAATGTCAGCAAGATCGCCGGCTTGCGCGGGCTGAAGCGCAACGACCGATTCGACTTGATGGCCGTGAAGTACGCAGCCAACAAAGGCCGCAGCTCAGAAGCCGGTCAAAACTCCACGGTCGCTGCTGCACAAGCGGATCAGGCGATGTGGGACGCATCGAATCGCGTGCTCGTGCAGAACGGGAAGATCGTGGTGCCGTTCCCGTTGCCAGGCGCTGCCCCGAGCAGCAGAGACAAGGAAGAAGTCTTCATCCAGGTGACGGACGTCGAAGCCGACCCGCTCACCGACGCGCTCGCGATCAATGCGCAGATCACCTGCTTCTCGCGCTCGAGCCGCCCCGGCGGAGACGAGTCTCCGCTGCCGGTTCCGCCTCCGCCCGTACCCGTCGAATCGATCGAAGTGATCTCCGGCGGCAAGTCCAGCGTGCACGTCGTTCCGCCGCGCACACCTTCGCCAGACGAATCGAGCGCGCTCGACGACGGCGAGTCAATTCCTGAAACGAGTCTGTCTAGCCCCAAGAAGGACGCGACGCTTCGCGATCAGTGAGATCGATGCGACAGAACGTGACGAGCGCGACGTCGAAGTCCAACGCCAACGCGTCTAGACGCGGCGTCGCGCTCGTGATGTTCGTGATGCTGGTGTTCGTGTTCATGGGCATGGCCGCGTTGAGCATCGACATCGGCATGGCGAGTTTGACGCAAGCGCAGATGCAGAACGCAGTGGACAGTGCGGCGCTCGAGGCGGCAGCAACTCGCGATCTTCATGCAGAGCGGAACTCGTCGAACCCGCTTCGTCGCCGTTACGTCGTGCCCCTGCGTGTGCGCGACATCTTCGACGACGACTTCGTTCAGAACATCATCGCACCGGAGCAAGATGCCGCTCGCTATGGGGCCGGCCCAGTTTTTCGCATCTCAGGCGGCGTTGGCGACGCAAACGCGCTTGCACTCATCGAGGAACCCACGCCCGAGGAGTACACAACCCCCGAGTCATACGTCGACAGTCCACGTCTGCGCCCGAACCTTGGCAATGTTCCCGCCGGAGACATGCTGAGCGGAACATACATTTCTCCACCGCCCGCAGCTGATCCAGATTGGCACGCTGAGACTCCGGTGTCGTATTTCCGCAACGACTTCAAGTCACCCTCGGCCGCGGCACATCCACTTGTCGCCGCCTGGGACGGCTGGAGGTCGCTAGGAATGCTCGTCCGCATGAGACGTGTCACAGCTGCCGGACCATTCGACAACGTTCAAAACATCAGTTCGTACGGGGCCGCGGTTCCGTTGCTCTTTGGCCTTGGAAGCACCATTCATGCCGCGGATGGAAGCGCCGCAGACATCCGTCGCGACGGTCTAACGGTTCGAGCGACGGCAATCGCATCAGGAGTTCCCGTGCTAAGCGCGGGTCCACTGCAATTCACAGAAGATTGCACGTTAGTGCTTGGTCGAAAGTGGCCGAATGTCGATCCGCAACCTCGAGCGGTGTACGGCATCGCGCCGATAGTGATCGACAAGTCTTTCTGGCTTCATGTGCTGCCGGATTTTGTGGACGGTGCGGCCACAAACAGCGGTGACGATGAGACGTTGTCTCTTAAGGTGAGTTCCAACGGTCAATTGACCGTCGATGGTGAGCCTGATCAGATCGCTGGTCGCGTCTATTTCGGCGACACTCCCCTAACTGAGTGTGAATACGGCTCGTTCTTGAGCGTCGGAACGCGACTGCCGCCCCTGCATGAAATGACGCCAATTGAGACTGCGCATTTCAGAGATTGGCTCACGGAGTGGGTTCAGGATCCTCAGATGGCCGAATTCCCCTCGTTCGGCAATAACGGACGTTGCTATATCCCGGTTTCAACGTTGATTGGATCGGT